>JBCDCO010000387.1:0-4075 GCA_039181635.1 Cyanobacteria bacterium P01_G01_bin.19
GGTTGCGGGATGAGTTAGCGCCCAGTAACTGAGCTTTTCGGTTTTATCTTCAATTACCGCAGTAATAGCAAGATCCAGTTTGCGATCGCCGATATCGATCTTTTCTAGATCGACGATCGCTTCAACAGTTAAAGATTCTGGATTCTGCGTAATTTCAAATGGAAACGATTTAAAGGCTTGTTCTTCGGCTATATTCAGACGATAATCGAGAAAGTAAAACACGTTCCAGTTTCCCGACGGCGATAGATTGAACTCCCAATATTTTTTACTATTTTTAGATCTTACGAAAAATTCGAAGCAAGTATGTTCCCAAAGATCGTAACGGCGATCGCAAGACTTATTTGCTTGAGGAATAATAATTTCAGCTAGTTCCCCTGTAAGGATATATTTTATTTTTAACTGGTTATTTAGGCGAGATACATCGCCGCTAATTTTAATTTTTGGTGCAACGTTAGAATTAAAATTAACTAAATCAAAACTGCTTTTTCTTACTACAGAGAGCATAAATTATTTTTCCATATCTAAAATTATCTTTTCAATAATCTGCCTGATTATTGATTCCTGATTTTCAATACTTTCGGTAAGCTTAAACTGAATCAAAGCTCGGTTTAAATTATGCTTAGGATAATCCGCATTAAAATAGACATCGCCTTCTAAATAATCGGTAAAAAAGCGCAGTCCTAATTCAAAAGCCAGAAGACGAATCGAGTCATAAATATAGTTATAATCATTATCGGTCAAAAACTTTTGCGCCACTGATAGATAACCGCGTAGGATAGCTTCGGCTATTTGTGGATCGAAAGTAACCCTTTCCCAGTCTTTGGTTTCCTCTCCCAAACGATTGCAGCCCGATCGCAGACAGTCGCCAATATCGTAATGGATCAAACCTGGTTTGACCGTATCTAAATCGATCATCGCTACCGCTTGATTGGTAGAACAGTCGATCATAATATTGTTGATTTTAGGATCGCCGTGGATAGTTCTAAGGTGTAGTTTCCCCGAAGCTTTAGCTGATTCTAATACATAGGGGAGTTCGGGGCGATCGTTAATAAATTTGAGGCAATAATCGACTTCGGGGGATGATGGTAAAACTTGGGAGTTTACTACCTCTCGATAGTGTTTGAGATATTCGGGAGTGATATGAAATCCTTCTAAGGTATCTGCCAGATTATTGATGGGAAGGTCATTGATCAGACTGTGAAACATCCCTAAACCATAGCCAATTTCTTGCCCGTGATGGATGTTTTGAATCGTATCAAAGGACTGAGAATTGTCGATAAAGCTGAGGGCTCGCCAAAAAGAACTATCCTCTGCAATCCAATGGTTTTGTTGCTGGGAGGTAGATAGAACCTGAGGAATGAGCCAGCGTCGATCTATGGTAGAAAGATCGGATTCTTCCAGTCTCTGACTGACAAAATCGGACAAAATGCACATATTGCTCATCACCAACTCTGGCTGGCAAAATACCGTTGTATTGATCCGTTGCAGAATAAAAGGGGGATGAATATCGAGGGTAACCAGAAAGGTGCTGTTGATGTTGCCACTTCCATACTGTTGAATATGACAAACCTTACCCTCCAATGCAAACTGACTGGCGATCGCCATAAGATTGCGATCTATTTTATTAACTTCCTGCAGATTATTTGACATATCCTCCCCGATCTCGATTAACAGCTCTCAATTTTCAGATTCTAACCACAAATAGAATATCTCAATTGCACTAAGGAAGTGAGAGAATAATCAATTGATATTCATATGTTTATCTAAAAATGGCAATCCTCAGTATAAACACTGAAGAATAAACTATCTAAATTAACAGCCTAGAATTTATTTTTCTTGAGCTTCAAGATCCTCTACCAACATGGATATTTCTGACTCTAACTGGAACACAAGCATGAGTCATTTGAGCTACCTGCATCGGTTCGCCCTTACCACACATATTTGTACCGCATTGAACTAGCTCTGACTCTCCACCCAAAGCATCAACACTGTTCCAAAAATCTGTAGTCATGCTGTGATAGGTGACGTTTTTGAGCATTCTGGTTACTTTACCGTTTTTGACTTCCCAAAAAGCATCTCCGCCAAATTGGAAGTTACGTCTTTGCTGATCGATCGAAAAGCTTCCAATACCATCGATCAAGATTCCGTCTTTAGTATCGGCAATCATCTCATCTAAAGTCGCAGTATGACTGTCTCCTGCTTTTCCTGCTTCTAAGCCCAAATTGGGAATGCGTACCATAGGAGTACTCGACCAACTATCGGCATAAGCACTACCGTTACTGCTACCTCTGCCCAAACGATGTGCCGTTTCGCGATCGGTCAAATAATCGTTGAGCATACCATCTTTAACCACGTACCATTTTTGGGCTGGCACCCCTTCATCATCATAAGCCATCGTGCTACGTCCTTGAGGTTGGGTACGATCTGCAACAAAATTGACCCAAGGTGCCGCATACTGAAGCTTGTAGAGATTTTCAGTCGTGGCAAAGCTCGTACCTGCGAAATTAGCCTCATAACCATATACTCGGTCTAATTCTGTTGGGTGTCCCACAGACTCGTGGATGGTGAGAAATAGATTACTGGGTTTTAAGATCAGGGTTGTTTTTCCTTCATTGGTAAATTCAGGCGCGTATACTTTTTCTACCGCTTCGTTAGCCACTCGTTCGATGTTGCCTAGCAGATCGGCAGCGTCGATATGTTCGTAACCGACATTTAAAGGAGGACGTTCGTAGCTTCTACCTTTCGCATCGCCATTAGCGATCGCCGTACAGCCCATGCCAGGAAAGCTCCGATATATAGTTTGCTCGATTTGCGAACCTACAGTAGAGGCAAATACTTTATCTTCTTTAGTAAAGCTAAGAAATGAATAGGCTTTTTTGATTCCTTTATCCTCATAGCCTAAAAACCGCTCGTTGATATCCAGCAATAATTCTGCTTTCTCTTTAACCGATACTTCAAACGGATCGATCTCAATTGGCGTCACATATTTATCTTGATAAGCCTCAACGGGTACGAGCTTGACTGGCTGCTGCTGGGTCAAACGACTGCCTTTTGCCGTCTCTACTGCTAGATTGACTATACGCTTAATTTCATCTGGAGTAATGCGATGAGAAGCGACAAAACCCCAAGCACCATTTAACAATACTCGCACGCCAAAACCACTACTGATGTTATCGGCTAATCTGCCTAAAGAGCGATCGCGTGCGGACAAACTTTGTTTGCGATAATGACAGATGCGAATATCGCCATATTCACAACCAGCCTGACGAATTAGATCTACTGCAACAGAGGCTAGTTCTAAAGCAGTTTGTTGAGTGGGGGCTTGTACCATAAGAGCTTTTGAGCTGATAAATTGCTGTTTGGCTTATATTTTAGCGTTACTCATAAACCTGATGGAGTTAGCTTTTACCAGAAGGTCGATCGTTAACTAAATTCTCCTGGATGTAGATTCAGCCATTTTTCACCCTCCAACTGCACGATCATCATTTTGCAAGGTTCGTTACCCACAGTCCCCGAAAGGTGTCCCTGCTGTCCCTGTTCGTTAGGTTTGGTATTTTGGTCGGCACCAAAGGATATTTCCCCCTCTCCCATCTCTACCCGCACTCCGTCCATGGTTTCGACAAACCACTTCCCCGATAGGGGAATAATCCATTGAGGTTGAGGGTTCTCGTGCCATTCTCCTACCCAGCCAACGGGCAATTCGGCAAAAATTATTTTGGAATTAGCACTCAATAGCCGATTGTTCCACTGGGGCGCGGCATCCCCACTCATGCTTTCTTGCTGAAAATTGGTCAGTTCGCATTTGGTTTGGTGACTGATGCCAGCTTCATCAGTCCAAACATGCCAGTAGGTAAATTTAGGAGACATAAAACTATATTTTGCTTAACTTACAATTTCAAATTCAATTCAGATTTTCATTATCCATTACCCATTACCCATCGGTGACAAGTTAAGGGACTACGTTGTTTGTCAAATTGTTCGTAGCTCTAAGCTCTAAGCTTTAAGCTATAAGCTTTAGAAATATTTCAAGGTCAATCTCTTTTTAAATAAGCGATCGCGTCCAAAGTTGAACTTA
>JBCDCO010000388.1:0-4047 GCA_039181635.1 Cyanobacteria bacterium P01_G01_bin.19
AGCTCTTAGCTTTCAGCTCTTAGCTTTTAAAAAATTAGGTTGTATATGTTGTTATGTGCAAGGAAATTTCCCCAATTGACTCAAAAACCTTGCACTTTGGGATTTTAATAACGCTTGAAAAGCTTTTTAATATTGCTTTTTAACTTATTCAGTAAACCCTACATACTAGTACTGCTGGGCGCAAAGGCTTTAGCCCCATGCAGTCAGAAGTCAGAGGTCAGAAGCCAGAAGTATCTAACTATAGAGCTTTGAGCATTTACTAATGGTAGTCTTATTTCCGCCCACGTCTACTAGTAAGACGGGCATTTGTCCACCTAGCGCTCAATTTACTAACAACCAACAACTTAACAACTAACAAATCAAACCTTAGCTCTAGCCTCTTTTAACCTCTTACCAAGACTAAGTAAATTGCCATCAAATAATATTCTGTCTAAACGTTTCACCAATCCTTTAAGGTCTTGTTCGTGATAGCGGCGAATTATCTGTTCGATGCCTTCTACTAAATCGTGACGACCTATTGCAGTCAGCGGCTCGATTAGCTCGCGATAGCAATTTTCTTCGTAAGAATCGCTCAAATAACAGACATCGACCAATTGTTCTTTGGAGACATCATGCTCTTTAAAGGTAGAGATTTGCTCTAGTAAACCCAAAGCTAGAAATGCAGTCATCGTTCTGACGCATTTTTCGCACTTTCCGCAGTTATAGTTTCCTTCTTTGTAACTTGCTTTCTCATTACATACCCGTAAATGCTTGAGGGCGACATCCCACTCTCCTACCAGTTTAGTTTTTTCTAGCCTGGATAGAGCTGCATTTTCGTGACGAATGGTCAGATTAGTCGTGCTGTATAGAGGGTCTAGCAAAGGATGGGAACCCCAAGGCTCTAGATTGGGAAAGTCATAGGTAGAGGCAATTGAGGCATAGTTAAAGCGAGGAGCAAAAGCATGGGCGATCGCCGCTAAAAAAGAACCATGATATTCAAATCGCCAGAAACTAAAATCTGTATCTAGGTCGCGAAAATGAGCATAAGCATTGGTGTGAAACTGTATTAGCTCGATTCCTGCATCGTGAGCCATCGTTGTAACGGCATTGACTACGTTTTGGAAACTAGAATCGTATTCTTCTTCCCCTTCCAACACCCCGTACACTAAAATTCCATCTTTGATGTAGCGCGGATGATCGGTAGGAAAATTTAGGTGATTGTCTCTGACCATTGCTAAAGCATCAATCCCACCCGAAAATAAGGCTCCCGCACGCTTGGGTTTATCTAAATATAAAACTTCTTTTTCTAATGGAGCTTCAATTGGAATAACGTTGCGTCCTCCTCCATGCCAGTCTATGAGGCATTTCATTGAGTTAATTAGACCATCTTTTATTTCAGGAGAAATAGGGGCGTCGATCGCGATTCTAGCTTCTCCATAGCGCATAGCTGCCAAAGTACAGGATAAAAGCCAGGCATTGGGATTGATTACCAAATCGTCGGCAAATTTGGCAGTAGTTTCAAAAAAGACTTCTTGATTAGGGCGATCGCAATTTTCCCAGATTATGGTTGCCGATACTCTGGCTTTATCGGCGTTGACTGTTTTACTAAAATTTTCTATTTTCACTGTTTTAAATTGAGATAGGACTAATGTGGACTGTTCGTATGTTTGCTTTCAATTGGACTACGAAAGCGTGGTAAGTTACGCTACGCAGATTCTAGGTTGTAAAAGCTAGGTCATTTTCTTTATAAAATTCTTAAAATAACAGTTAGGACAGTTAGAGCAGTTAGAGCAGTCCTAAAGGATACCGCTTCGCATATTAGAGCAGTTTTTATTGGTCAATAATTAGTTTTTTTGAGCCTCAAACCTTCATTCTTTCGTTCGATGTTAAATTTTGTCCGAAGTATTCTTAAAATTATCAATTAATAAGAAAATTTCATTTTTCACATCTCCTGATTTATGTCTGACTTAGTTCGAATTGAAGATTAATTTAAAACAAGACAGAGAATAAGTCGGGATAAAATCGAGAAGATCTTGAGATTTAAAGTTGAGGTGATTAAAGTTTATGCACGCACCTCACGTCAAACATAGTCATTTCAAATAAGAATGATACAAGCTTGATTTGTATAAATCCTCCCCGATTCCTATTCCCTATTCCCCAGTCACCCGAACTAATAAACTAGATGTCTCAAAATTAATTGAAACGACTATATATTCAGGCGATCGCTCAACTACATCAGAGTAATATTCAGGTTTAGAGAAACTTATTCATAAACTTGCGGTCAATATAGTCTTTTAACAGCCAAAAAATCCGCGATCGCCATCCCCAATTGCTCCAAGAAGCGATCGCTTTGCGGTCTCCCGTACCAATCAAAGCCAAATATTTATCTTGAGGGACGTATTCTTGCAGTGGTTGGTTTTGCAAGATGTTTTGCCAATTGTTAAATAGGGGTTGCCCTTGACGCACGGCAAATACACCAGCTTTTGGACGCTGATAGTTGGTCATCGTGGCAATATCTCCCGTCGCAAATACCTGCGGATGAGAGATTGATTGTAGAGTATCTTTTACCAAAACAAAGCCCGATTTATCGGTAGCTAGATCGGATTGTTCGATCCAAGTGGGTGCAGCAGCCTGAGTGACCCAGAAAACGCGATGGCATCTGATACTGAGGTCGTGTTGAGTATCAATATGGTCGGCGAATACTTCTGTTACCTCTCGATTGAGATGTAGCTTAATTCCCCGCTGGAGAATGATTTGTTCTAGCTGGTTACTAACCCAGTCGTTATGACCTGATAATAGGCAATCGCCACGATGAATTAGATGTATCTCAAGACTGCGGTCGGCGTCTGCCAAAATTTGCTTTAAACAGCCGTGCATATTTAATGCTAGCTCGACACCTCCTGCACCACCACCCACAATGGCGATCGATAGAGGATGATTTGGACGAGACGCTGCATCTTGCTTTAGTTTGTACCAAGCTTTGAGAAAGTCAGGTACTGGCTTGGCGGGAATAGCATATTCCTTTGCCCCTGGAACGCTGACGGTTTTGGGCGTGCTGCCCAGATCGAGAGATAAATAATCAAATTCAATCTCTCTGCCAGATTGACCGAGAATCTGATTCTTTTTTAGATCTAGAGCGATCGCTCGGTCGATAATTAACTCTACTCCAGCAAACTCTGCCAGCTTACGCAGATCGATATGAGTTTCGGCATAGCTATAAAAACCCGCTACATGACCTGGTAACATACCAGAGTATGGAGTTTGCTCGACATCGCTAACCAAAGTCAAGTTCGCATCGGGAATCGGATTTAATCCCCACAACCGCAAAGCGATCGCATGAGAATGACCACCACCAACAAGAACTAAGCTGGCTTTGGTAGAAGATTTATCTCTGGATAAAGAATAATCGTTCACTTTTGACCGTCAACTATCTGCTTTTGGTGCATCTTCCCAAGGACGGTAGCGTTGGGCATAGTAAGCCAAAATTTCTGCCACTCTTTCTCGATCCTGTGGCGTATTTTCTGCAGCATAGTCAATTTGTAGTGCAGCTACCTGACTTTGATAATAATCAAACTTAGCTCCAGGCTGATGTTCTATCGGACGCATGATTATTGTCGCTTTTACTCCTATGACCTGCCCCAGATGAGCCGCAACTTCTCGATATACAGCTAAAGGTAGTTGAGGACTGGTAAGCCGTTGGCTTTGGTGAGAAACTGTAGATGGCTGCATTGAAGTTTTGTTTAAGAACGAGAATTAAAATCTATCTGTACTATTCTTCCATATTGTAGATTGCTGTAAAGCCTACAAGCCTAAAGATATATTCCTGAAAAGTGTGCGATCGCAAAATTTAATCGGACTGATGTAAAGCATAATCGTCAAATTGTGACAAAATCATTGCATAATATAAAGATATGCTAAAGGTTTTGCTTGAGTGAAATCCTCAATTGAAGATGACTAAAGCAAAAGACTCGTAGGATTGATAACGATAAATTGATAGATAAAAAAAAATACTTATTATGAAAACTGTTTCCGATAGTAAAAGGGCTTTTTACGCTGCTTATCCTCGTC
>JBCDCO010000389.1:0-4009 GCA_039181635.1 Cyanobacteria bacterium P01_G01_bin.19
CTATTGCCAAAAGCGATCGCTTTCAAGCACTCGAACAACAGTACGAGCAAAGATTTAATGAAATTGAAAATAAGCTATACGCCAAACAAATCAAAAAAATTAGCGACCTAGAAAACAAAAATCAATCTAGTTGGCAATCGGTGCGTAAGGAACTAATCAATGTCAATACCCAATTCAATCAAGCAAATCGCAATCTAAATCTTCAGTTTGGTCAGCAAATAAGCGAGCTTCAACAAGATCTAGATGAAAAGCTGTCTAATGCCTTAGAAGACTGGTCGCGTCAAAGAGCTGCTTTGCAAGAATGGGCGGTTCAAAGAGATGAAATGCGTCCTTCTCTAGAAGAATACGAATCGAGAAACCGTAATGAAATAATCATGGCGATCAATCCTGTCAGATCTGCTTTGCGTGGCGCAGACAGACAGATTAAAAGGCTACGGACTTGGACAATTGTCAACAGTATCTTGACCCTGTTAGCTTTAGCTATCTCAGGATACTTATTGTTTGTGCAGATACAGACTGACGGTTTGTTGCCAACGCCTAATCAACCCGAGCCAGAAAATCTAAATTGAGCATCGAGCAACGTAAGTTAGGAGTTCGGAATTCGGAGTTAGGAATTAGGAGTTCGAAATTAGGAGTTAGGAATTAGGAGTTCGGAGTTCGGAGTTCGGAGTTATGTTATTTATAAAGAAAAAATCAGGAATTTAGACCTTTAAAAATTAAAGAGTTATACAATTTTTAAGTTTTTATTGTTTCGTCGAAGTCACGTCGAGCAATAAATAATTTTACGAATTTTACATCTCACCCCCATCCACCCATAGCAGACAGGGGAAACTATTTTAGGTTGTCGTTAAAAATCTGCGCTTAGAGGAGTGCGAGGGAAAGGAATGACGTCGCGAATATTGGTCATTCCCGTCATAAATTGCACCAGTCTTTCAAAGCCCAAGCCAAATCCTGCATGGGGAACAGTGCCATAACGACGCAGATCTAAATACCACCAGATATCTTCAGCTTCGATATTCATTTCTTCAATTCGTCTTTCTAACACATCTAGTCTTTCTTCCCGTTGAGAACCGCCAATTATTTCTCCGATACCAGGGGCAAGGACATCCATTGCGGAGACGGTTTTTTCTCCTTCGTCTAGGCGCATGTAAAAAGCCTTAATCTCTTTGGGATAGTTAGTTACGATAACGGGCTTTTTAAATAAATCTTCTGCTAAATAGCGTTCGTGTTCTGACTGTAGGTCGATGCCCCACTCTACAGGAAACTCAAACTTTTTCTTGGCTTTTTCTAGTAAAGCAACTGCTTCGGTATAAGTAACTCTTTCAAACTCGTTATTAATAATATTGTCTGCTTTTGCCAAAAGAGTCTTATCTACCCACTTGTTGAAAAATTCCATGTCATCGGCACAGTTCTCTAGGACGTATCTGAAAATGTACCGCAAAAATTCTTCTGCTAAATTTTGATCGCCTTCCAAATCGCAAAAAGCCATTTCGGGTTCGACCATCCAAAACTCAGCTAGGTGGCGAGAGGTGTTGGAATTTTCAGCGCGAAAAGTAGGACCAAAAGTATATACATTTTGAAAAGCCATTGCCATTACTTCCGCCTGAAGCTGTCCGCTTACGGTTAGATATGCCTGCTTGCCAAAAAAGTCCTGGCTATAGTCTATTTTTCCCGCTTCGTCTTTGGGTAAGTTATCTAGGTCGAAATTAGTAACGGTAAACAATTCTCCCGCACCTTCACAGTCACTGGCGGTAATGATGGGGCTGTGTATCCACAAAAATCCTTTTTCTTGAAAAAACTGATGGATAGCTGCTGCACAAGCATTCCGTACCCGAAAAACTGCCCCCAAAGTGTTGGTACGCGATCGCAAGTGGCTGATGGTGCGCAAAAATTCAAAAGAGTGGCGTTTTTTTTGCAAAGGATAGGTTTCAGGATCGGCAGTACCATAAACGATTACTGATTCTGCTTTCATCTCTATTTTCTGACCTTTTCCTGGCGACTCCACCAGCTTGCCTGAGATCTCTACCGAAGCACCCGTACCAAGCTGCTTGAGAATGTTTTCATAATCTGGTAAATCGGCATCTAGAACAGCCTGCAAACCTGCTAAGGAAGAACCATCATTGACTTCGACAAAAGAAAATCCTTTTAATTCTCTTTTGGTACGCACCCAACCTTTTATCGTTGCTAATTCATCGGGCTGACCATTTTTTAAAATGTCTGCAACTCTTCTAGTTACCATATAGCTTCTAACTCGTATTTGATATCGCAATTATTTTATCAATTGGCAATTATTAATTCTAGAAAACGCATTTTAATAAACACAAAAAAGAGGCTGACACTAAAGCTTTAACTAGCTGCCAGCCTCCTACTTTTATCTTCTTGCCAATCCTATTGTTTTTACTTCTGAATCATAGGTGCTTGAGCGACAGTAGTGTGACGCTGTTGGGCAACTACTGTTTGGGATTGACGAACGTTAGCGTTGATTGCCACTGTTGTGGTGTCATACATTTGGGTAGCAAGTTTAGGATAAACCCCAATTCCAATAATCATGACCAAGAAACAAGCAGCAATAAATACCTCTCTGGGGGTAGCATCATCAAATGGTGCTTCGCCAGGCAGTACGCAGCTATTGCCAAAACATATTGCAACTTCGTTTGTAGGCTGCTTGGTTTTGATTCTATCGATATCACAGGCTAATGCTTCATTAGAGTTGAAGAACACCAGTCGAATCATCGAAAGCAGATATATAGGAGTCATAATCAGTCCCACCGCAGCCAAGAAAACAAGCATGGTAGAGAAAGTCGGACTGTAGATGTCGTTACTGCTGACACCGACAAATACCGCAATCTCACTGGCAAATCCACTCATTCCAGGCAATGCTAGAGAAGCCATTGCACCAGCGGTAAAGAGAGCAAATACTTTAGGCATTACCACCGCAATACCATCCATGCGATCCATAAATAGGGTATGAGTGCGATCGTAGGTTACTCCAGTTAAGAAGAACAGCAAGGATGCGATTAAACCATGAGATAACATTTGTAAGACTGCACCACTCGTACCGATATCGGTAAAGGAAGCGATACCCAACAGCACAAATCCCATGTGGGATACAGAGGAATAAGCCAGACGACGCTTCATGTTAGTCTGTCCGAACGAACTAAAACCACCATAGATAATGTTGATTACACCCAAGGTTGCCAACACTGGAGCAAAATATATGTGAGCGTCTGTCAACAAGCCCATGTTGAAGCGAATCAGACCATAGCCGCCCATTTTGAGTAAAACGCCCGCCAGAACCATAGATACTGGTGCAGAAGCCTCACCGTGTGCATCAGGCAACCAGGTATGTAGAGGAAAGATAGCTAGCTTCACGCCAAAGGCGATGAGTAAACCTGCGTAAAGGGGAACTTCTAAAGCCAAGGGATAATCTTTAATCGCTAGTGCAGCAATATCAAAGGTCAAGTTGTCACCATAGAAAGCCATGCCTAAACCAGCAACTAAGATAAATACTGAAGCCGCTGCGGTGTAGAGTAAAAACTTAGTGGCTGCGTAGCGGCGTTTTGAACCGCCCCAAATAGAAACTAACAAATACACGGGGACTAGTTCCAGCTCCCACATAACAAAGAACAGCAGCATATCTTGTGCTACGAATACCCCAATCTGTGCGGAGTAGAGCAATAGCATCAAGAAGTAGAACAAGCGAGGTTTACGATCTACCTGCCATGCAGACAGCATTGCTAAAGTGGTGACGAATCCCGCCAGCAATACTAGGGGGGCAGAGATACCGTCTACCGATACTGACCAACTAACACCTAGCTGAGGAATCCAGCTATAAGTTTCTGTTAATTGAAATGTTGCACTGCTAGAATCATAATTACTCCAGAATGCATAACCCATTAATATAAAATCTGTAATACCAACAATAAGAGCGTACCAACGAACGGTCTTACCTTCCTTATCAGGAATGATGGGAATTGCTAGTGACGCTAGCAAGGGAAACAAGATAATC
>JBCDCO010000390.1:0-4001 GCA_039181635.1 Cyanobacteria bacterium P01_G01_bin.19
ACACCAAGCGGTATCCCAAACGGGAGAAACACAGGGTTGAATGCGATAGCTATTTTCTTCTTCAATTGCAAAATTATCGATCGCCTGGAATCCTCGTCGAACGATCGGATCGTTTACGTCATAGTTAAGAGTGCGCAGAGACAGCATAGAATTGAGCATAGCGGGAATAATTCCTCCCCAGTCTCCCGTCGCTTCCTGCCTTTCCAGTACCCACTGTTCCGCAGCCGCTAAGCCTTCTTCTCGTAAAGGTACTAAATTATAATCTCGAGCAAACTTGAACGCACTATCTAAAGCCAAGAAAATATCTGTCCAGTCGTTGTTGCGGGGTAACTCATAAACAACATTGTCGACTCCCTCACTATATAGTTCGTCCAAATTAATCGAATTAACTAAGTTAAATACAGGCTGGCGATCAAAGACAATTAGTAATGGTACGGTACTCCCTCGCGCCCAACTAGACATCTCGTAAATCGTAAAGGGAGATTCTTCAGGCAGCAGCATAATCCAGGGGGGAATAGAAGGCAAACCCTGCCAGTCATAACAACCAATTAAAGCCAGATGCATTTTAGTAAAGATGCGAGTTTTACTAATACCACCCCGCTGTAGGATAAATTTTTTTGCCTCAACTAAAACAGGATCGGCAGGGGAAACTCCCAGTAAACGCAAAGCCATATAAGCCTCAACGGAAGTAGAAAGATCGCCACCATCGCCGTAATATAATTCCCAGCCACCGTGTTCTCTCTGTTGCGATCGCAGATACGCTTCGGCTTTAGCTAATGGTCTAGTACCGTCTGTCTGCCAGATTTTATGAAGTAAGATAACCTCAGCCGTGATAGTTACATTCGATTCCAGTTCGCCCCACCAATAACCATCCTCGTGTTGAATTGAGAGTAAATGCTGCTGCGATAAAGCGATCGCCTGTGCTAGTTTTGCTTGAGATACTGACTCTGTTCTCGATGTAACCACAATTAGCTCTTAGTTATATTCCTAATAAGAATATCAAGAATTGCGATAAAAAATTTGGGGTGCAATTCAATCATTTATTATCTATTAGGTTTCAATTAGGGATTGAACCCTAACTGAAACATACAGCTATAGCAGCGCTCTTCGTATTAGACCCAATAGCAGCTGATTAAAATGTTCAATGTTCAATGTTCAATGATAAACCCCAAGCTTTTTAAACCGTTTGATAAGGGCTGGTTAATTTATCCAACTGGTTAACTAACAAACTGAGGAACAATCCTACATCCGTTACTACGCCGATAGATTCTACCGAACCGCGATCGCTTAACTTAGTAACTACTGCGGGGTTGATATCGACACAGACCATTTTGACTCCCGCAGGGGTCATGTTACCTACCCCAATGGAGTGCAGCATCGTAGACAGCATCAAAATCATGTCTGCACCTTCAATTAGTTGGGCGTATTCTGACTGGGCTTTAATTAAGTCCATTTGAGTATCGGGAAGAGGTCCATCGTCGCGAATCGAACCCGCCAGGGCAAAGGGTACGTTGTGTTTGACGCACTGATACATAATGCCTTTCGTAATCAATCCTGCTTCTACAGCTTTGGCAATACTGCCATGACGACGAACTTGGTTGATCACCTTGAGATGATGGCGATGTCCGCCCCTGACGGGAGTACCCTTTTGCATATCTACCCCAAGGGAAGTACCCATCAAAGATTGTTCGATATCGTGAACGGCGATCGCATTTCCGCCCAGTAACCCTTGAATATATCCGTTTTTAACTAAGTTCGAGAGGTGTCTTGCCCCTCCTGTATGAATTACCACGGGTCCTGCTGTAACCACGACTTTACCGCCGCGATCGCGAATTTGGCGCAGTTCCCAGGCAATTTGTTCGACCACTAGTTCGACTCTGCGTTCGCTGGATACTCCCGCACCCATAAAGCTAAATTCTTCTTTAACCTTATCGCGGTTAGATTTCTTACGAATGGTGCGAATACCATCGACACCAACCACAACGCGATCGCCCTGGTTTAAATCCCGCAGTATTCTACATTCTGCTGTTATTTCATTACTGTCTTGTCCGATTACGATCGCTCCATCCATGCGTTGTTTCTGGACTCTAATCCAGCGACCGCTTACTCTCACTTCGGTAGGATAGATATTGCTGACATAAAAATCATCGGGGGCTACTCCATCCATATCGCAGGTTTCGGTGATGGCGTTTTTACCATCGTCTTGAGGAACAATTGCGCCAACTTCAATTAACTGGCTGACAATTTTTTCCATTACCTCGTGGTCTGGAGCAGATATACGCACCTCTGCACTAGAAGTACTTTGTCTTTCCAATCCTAGCTGGAAATTGAGTACTTTAAAACTACCGCCATTATCTACAACTAGATCCAAGGAACGATTCATAATTCCCGCATCCAGCAGATGTCCCTCCATTTGAATTACCCGACTTTCTACGGGAGTGCTGGCGTGAACTTCTGGCAAGACAGGTTCGTTGATTCTTAAAGTAAGGCATTTAGCCGCACCACCCGCTTTAAGAAATTCGGTCAAAGGCGTTTCAATTACCTCGAAACCAACATCGTTGAGTTGCTGTCTAAGTTGCTTACTTGCCTTATTCATCACTACTGTTTGATTAACGTTCACCGTGTTGCAGGCAAAGTTAATCGCATCAGCTTCGGCGATCGCAATTCTTTTATCCGCAGGGACGCGCTTTTCGATAATGTGATTGGAATAAGAATCAAATGCCGCAGGATAGTAAAGTAAATAGCCGCCAGTTAGAGGACAAAAACAGGTATCGAGATGATAAAAGCGATCGTCGATTAGGCGCAGAGATAGTACTTCAATATCAAGCCATTTAGCAATATAAGGATGAGAATCTAATTCGGAACGAAAACCATACCCAGCCCAAAGCCAACGCCCTTCACGGTCTAGTAAAGCGTCTCCTGCTCCCTCAAACGGTAAATCCTTGGGCAGTTCAAAAACGTTAAAACCATTATCCTCAAACCATTTTTTAAAATAGGGTTCTTCTCCCTGACGTTCGGGATGAAAGAAACGACTAAGAACGACATTTTCTCCTAACACCAAGCCAGCATTGGCGGTAAACACCATATCGGGTACGCCTGGCTGTCCCTTAACCAGATCCACTTTGGCAATGTCATTCAGAACCGAATTCAGTTTAGACCACTGTTCGACAGCTTTATCTTGAGATGATTTATGGATATTTCCTTCCATCCAAGGATTAATTACGTAATCCACTTCGTAATGATCGGGAGCGCACATCAAAATCCGAATTGGTTCAGTCATAGTTGTTGTTGTCTGAGTTAAGTGTGTAAAAATCTATAAATCAACTACCAGTGTATTTAGCCGTCCAGCCGCCAAATAAAAAGGCATTATAAAATTTAGATACGTTGCCAAACCCTGCCAAATTCAATAGTTCTATAATCCTAGATTCGGGTACAAAGTAGATAGATTCTTCTATTGTAGTTTCAAAGTTTTGGGCTGCTTTTGCTCTGGCTATGTCATCTAATTGGCTAAAGTAAAGTGCTTGCCAAGCTTGTTTAAATTTGGCAAAATAAGATGCTGATTTATCTCCATGCAAATCGGCTAAAATTATTTCTGCACCTGGTTTTAGACGTAGTGCAACATTTTTGAGTAGCTTCAATTTTGCTCCATCATCTCTAACAAAATGCATGACCAAAATTAATGTGGCTGCATCCATTAATTTGGTTTTGGGTAGAGTGTTGACATATCCCGTATGCAGATTTACTCGTTGTAATAGCTTTCTATTGGCAAGTTCTTGTTTGGCAATCGCCATCATAGCATCTGATGGATCTACCCCCGTTAACAACCATTGAGGATTATGCTGACAGTAATTAACTAGCTCTGTTCCCGTACCCGAACCAACTATCAATATGTTGGCTGAGTTTGCCAAGTTTGTTTCTAGCAGACTTTGCGCCATACTATGCAAAGCTTCATAACCTGGAATTGCTTTACGAATATCGAGGTTATATTGACTGGCTCTTTC
>JBCDCO010000391.1:0-3984 GCA_039181635.1 Cyanobacteria bacterium P01_G01_bin.19
ATTTGCTTGGTAGTCATGAAGACAGGACAGAGAGTCGATAGTTATGACTGTGCCGTTATTAATTACGACCTCTTGTACCCTATCAGTTATAGTGAATGCTGCTGATTCAGTTTCATGAAAGTTTATCTTTTTGTTGCCAGCTACCATCGCTAGTACTGTCCTCAACAATTATCTGCGATCGCAATTAATCTCCATAGACTCAAACATCTACAGACTAGGAGTATTGCAGCCAGTAACCTATAATGTGTATCATAAATTTACTTTATATTGTTAGTTAAGCAACTAATTAACAGCCGTTTTAATATTTTTTTATAGTATTGCTGCCGATTTTTTTTGGGAATGACACAATATAAAACCTCCATGTCCTTTGTAACTCAATCTAATAACTTGATTTTAGATACTAATAATAGTGCGGAATTTGAGAACTTTTGGCAGAATAACAATTTAAAATATGCCGTAAATAAACAGACTAAAATTATCAGTTTTGCCTTTCAAATTCCCAGCATCGATCCCCTCGCTTGTTTGGAGAAATTCAATCAGAATGATACACTACATTTTTACTGGGAGAATTGCAGTAAGCAGGAGGCTGTAGCGGCTTGGGGCATCGCGAGGAGGGAATACACTGACTCTAATTCTCGGTTTAGTTCGGCTCAAAACTTTGTCCGAGAATGCTTTGCTCAAATTGTCAGAAAAGGGGATAGCAATTTAAATATTGGTAAACCTAGTGTATTTTGCGCTTTTAGTTTTTTTGAAGATTCAAAACCGCCTCAGCCTTTTAAGTCAGGAACGCTATTTTTACCTCGCTTTCAAATAGTTAAAAAGAATAAGAATTGCTGTTTAATTGTTAACTTTCCTCTTGCAGAAAAGCATAAAGAAGCACAAATTACTAAAGCAATAAAGCAAAAATTAGATAGCATCAGTTGGAGTAGTTTGGAGCAGCTAGATCTCGATCCGAGTAATGTTTTGTTATCTACAGACAGAAAGCAATATCAAGATGCTGAATATTTTAAATCGGCGATCTCCTCAGCATTAGATGAGATTGCCGTTGATAAGTTAAGCAAGATCGTAATCGCTCATACCACGGAAATAAGGTCTCCTCAGCCTTTTAAGATTA
Organism: Cyanobacteria bacterium P01_G01_bin.19; assembly: GCA_039181635.1. GTDB lineage: Bacteria > Cyanobacteriota > Cyanobacteriia > Cyanobacteriales > Xenococcaceae > Waterburya. The sequence goes on from JBCDCO010000391.1 coordinate 1,115, forward strand.
TTGAGTCTCTAAGCAATCTCAGGCAGCTTCACCCAGACTGTTATATCTTTTCTACTAGTAACGAAAAGGGAAAATATTTCCTCGGTGCTAGCCCAGAGCGCTTGATTAGCGTTCAAAATAGACAGCTAGTAACCGATGCTTTAGCAGGTTCTGCGCCAAGGGGAGCGAACAACGCAGAAGATATTCATCTTGCCAATCTGCTGCTCAAGAATCGTAAGGAAAAGCGCGAACATAAAGCAGTAAGTGACTTTGTGATGAGACGTTTACAGAGTATTGGCTTGAAACCCCAACAGCTACCTCTGCAACTGCTCAAACTCTCCAATATTCAACACTTGTGGACGCCAATTTACGCTCACCTACCAGCAGACATTGAACCTCTGGAAATTGTAGCTCTTCTACATCCCACCCCTGCTGTAGCTGGAGTATCGACGGAAATCGCTTGTGAAAAGATACGTCAGTATGAAAAATTCGACCGCTCTTTGTATGCAGCGCCTTTAGGCTGGGTAGACTACGAAGGAAATGGTGAATTTATTGTCGGCATTCGTTCGGCATATATCGATGGCGATCGCGCTTTATTATATGCAGGAGCGGGAATTGTTTCGGGTTCTAATCCTAATAAAGAATTTGCTGAAGTTCAGTTAAAATTGCAGTCTTTATTAAAAGCTTTAGTTTAAACAGTTGACAGTCGATTTTCATAACACTAATACTCTCTGGGCATCGATTCTAGCTGAAACTTTCTATCGCTGTGGCATGACTATGGCAGTAGTCTGTCCTGGATCTAGATCTACTCCTCTAACCATGGCTTTTGCCGCCCATCTTCATATAACTACTCTTCCAGTCTTAGACGAACGCTCTGCAGCCTTCTTTGCTCTGGGAAGGGCGAAAAAAACAGGTTTACCGACAGCACTAATCTGTACTTCTGGTACAGCAGGAGCTAATTTTTACCCTGCGGTAATCGAAGCCAAGGAAAGCGGCATTCCCCTAATAATTTTGACTGCCGATCGCCCTGCAGAGTTACGCCACTGTCATGCAGGACAAACTATCGATCAGGTCAAACTGTATGGTAATTTACCCAACTGGCAGTGCGAATTGGCTTTGCCAGAGGCAAACCTGAATATGTTGAGCTATCTGCGGCAAAATGCAATTCAAGCATGGAAGCGTTCTTTATTTCCCACACCAGGAGTAGTACATATAAACTTACCCTTTCGAGAACCCCTTGCTCCCTTAGTACAGCCAGAGGTAGCCGAGCTAAAAAAAGATTTAATTCCCGAAGATTTCTTGGCTGCGATATCTGAGCAATTCGCGCCAGATTCCACCGCTGTTTCTTCTGGCGCAAGTCTTCCATTTCATCATTGGCAGCAAAAATCGGGAATCATTATTGCAGGTTTGGCTCAGCCCCAAGATCCAGAAGGCTACTGTCGGGCGATCGCTTGTTTGTCTCGAACTTTGTCTTTTCCCGTGTTGGCAGAAGCCCTTTCTCCCCTCAGAAACTACGCCGAGCTAAATCCTTATTTAATTTCTACCTACGATTCTATTTTGCGTCAGCATGAAATTGCCATGGCACTTGTTCCCGAAGTAGTTATCCAAATTGGCGAACTTCCTACTAGCAAGATTCTTCGACAATGGTTGAATAATCTTGATGTTCGGCGATGGATAATCGAACGACGATCTGACAATTTCGATCCGCTTCACGGCAAAACCATTCATCTTCGCGGTACAATCGAGCGACTTGTTGACGATTTGCAAGATTCGAGCGTTAGCTTGGAGCCATCATCTTTGTCAGAATACTGTCAGCAATGGTGTAGCGCAGAAATCAAGACCAGAAATAATTTAGATTTAGCGTTGAAATCTCTAAATACTTTGTACGAAGGGAAAGTAGCTTGGCTGCTGTCTCAAAGTCTGCCTACAGCTACGCCAATATTTTTGGCAAACAGCATGTCAATACGTAATGCAGAATACTTTTGGCAACCTAATGATAGACGGATCGTGCCGTACTTTAGTCGTGGCGCAAACGGAATCGATGGTACGCTGTCGACTGCTTTAGGCATCGCATACCAAGATCGAGGAATATTGCTTACAGGAGATTTGGCATTATTACACGATACCAATGGTTTTTTAGTCGCTCAAAAATTTAGCGGACACTTAACTATCATTGTGATTAATAATCGCGGTGGTGGAATTTTTGAAATGCTGCCCATTGCCAATTTTTCGACAGAGTTTGAAGAATATTTTGCTACTCCTCAAGCCGTAAATATCTCTCGGCTTTGTGCGGCTTACGGCATAGAACATCAAACCATACGTAGCTGGTTGCAATTAGAAAATCTACTGCAAAATTTACCCGAAGTCGGCATAAGAGTTTTAGAAATAAATTGCGATCGCCATCTCGATGCTACCTGGCTAAAAGATAACCTAGGTAACTTTAGCCAATAAAATAAATCCCTCTGCTTTATTCTGGAACATACAAAAAAGCTTGGTTTCTGCCTCTCTCTTTTGCTTCATAAAGTGCCTTGTCGGCTAAAGCAATCAATAATTCTGGAGTAGATTCAGAATTGGGAATCAGGCTATGTACGCCCAAGCTGATTGTGACATAATCATTTACCAAGGATTTTTCATGGCTGATATGTAGTTGATTGACGTTGACAGCAATCTTTTGTGCCACCTTAAACGCAGTAGCAGCATCAGTATTGGGCAAAACTATCCCAAATTCTTCACCACCATACCGCGCAACCAAGCCTGGAGTAGATTCAATCACGCACTCAATCGCCAAGGCTACCTGCTGCAGACAATAGTCGCCTACAGGATGACCGTAATTATCATTGTAAAATTTGAAATAATCAATATCGCATAGAATCAGAGAGATAGGAGCATTG
>JBCDCO010000392.1:0-3970 GCA_039181635.1 Cyanobacteria bacterium P01_G01_bin.19
AGGGATACCGCTTCGCATATGGTATACCGCTCCGCATATTAGGAGTTATGTTATTCATAACGAAAGAATCAGGAATTCAAACCTTTAAAAATTAAAGAGTTACACAATTTTTAAGTTTTTATCGTTCCGTCGAGCTCACGTTAAAAGCTCAGAGCTTCTGAGCAGACACATTATCATTTTCAGAACACTCTAACTTAGAGCCAGTTACCCAGCATAATAAACGACGACCAGTAATAGGGATGTTTGAACCTAGTAGATTTAATCAAATCTAGCTGTGCTTGACGCAGAGCTTGTGCCTTATTCAGTTTGGTATGAGTGCGAGCAATATTTTGATAAAAACTATCCATTGTCAGGGCAGTAGATTCGTCATAAACCGCCCATAAAGTAGCTAGAGTAGTCCTAGCTCCTGCTCTTACTGACATTCCTGCCAATCCTAAAGCGGCTTGTTTGTCTCCTCTGGCAGTTTCGCAAGCACTGAGAATTAGTAGCTCGATCGCCTGTTTTTGCTGTGAATCGGTGTGGCTGAGAATATTACTTAACTCGTTGATATTAATCTCATCATCCCAAGCCAACAAAAAAGTATCTTCTAAAGATGAGCTGAATTGACCATGAGTGGCAATATGCACGATTGGATATTTTGCCGACTGTATCTCTTGGCGAAATAGCTTGGTGGTAAAGCGATCGTCGCGTAAAACCAGACTGTCGGTTTGATTTTGAATATCGAGTAACTCTTGATTGACGTATTCTAACGAAGTAAAACCTCTTCTTTGCTGGGTGATTCCTGCCGCCAGAGTTTTGAGTTTTACCTGTTCTAATGGCTTGGGTGCTAATAGCTGTAGCCCTGGAGTTAAGGCAACATTATATTGTTCGATTAAATATTGTTTGCCATCATAAAGAGCTGAGAAGGGAATATTACGCAAACTGCCATCGGGCACAAACACCAAAGTTTCAATCTCGTGTCGAGCTAAATCTTCGAGAGCTGGAGCAATTAACCAGCTATAGAGTTTTTGGGCTGGCTGATAAAAAGTACGACGACTGCGAATTTGTAAAGTTTGCCGCAATTCTTCAATCACGGACTCTAATTCTGGGCGAGGAATTGATTGAGAATAATGCCTGAGAGATTTATCGGGTAAGCTGACAATCACCTCTAAGCGATCGCTGAGAATAATTGGATAAATTACCGCCGCCTGACGATCTATTTCGTCAATAGCTGTTGGGGTAGCATCTAAACAAGCTTCGCGAAAAAAGTTGTGTAGCTCGGCTAGTTGCAGAGATTCGATTGTCTTTCGGGCTTCTTGTAAGTCTGCCTGACTTGCCGAGCGAACGCCATCTGGGGCAAGTAATAAACCGACTAACTGGCGATAGACTGGTTCCACTTGTTCGCGAAAAGAATATTGCAAATTGGCATTAGTCACCACTAAATCGCTACGGAGAGATTCTAAAGCCTCTACTGAATCTCGATAGGCAGCGATCGCACCTTGTCGATCGCCTTGAGCTGAATTTATTCTGCCCAGTTGCCATTGCCATTGATAAATTAGTTCGGAGTTGTCGATAGTATGAGCCAAACGTACTGCTTGAAGAGTATGCTCGCGTCCTTCATCTAGTTGGCGATCGCTTTCGTATAAATATCCCAACATACCCAGCACGTAAGATTGTGCTTGAGGATCTTCCAATAAATCAGCACGATCTATAGTTGAAATTAAACTATCTCTGGTATTGTCTAATATAGAGCGATCGCCAGTACGTTTGGCTAGAGCGATGGAATGTTTGGCTAAGTTAACTTTGGCATAGATCGATCTGCGAGTAGAAACGGTTGACGCGCGATCAAAATCGGCTTTAATTTCTCGTAACAGATCTTGGGCAGACTGCCATTGTTCGGTGCTAATTAATAACCCTAGTTGATTGAGTCGAGCTTCCGTTTTCAATAAAGGTCGGGCTGTAGTAGCAGCAACTTGTTGATAGTATTTAATTGCTTGCTTTTTGTCTTCTTTTGCCAAAGCATTATTAGCCAAACCAAACAAAGTAGTATTACTTTCCTCTGGCAGATTCAAGGTTTCCGATAGTGCCAAACTTTGTTCCAGCATCTTTTCTGCCGCTTCTAAATCTCCCGTTACCTGCAAAGCAATACCCAAACTACGCAATCCCGTAATTTTCAAACTAGGATCTTGATGGGTTTCTAATTCGGTAGCAATTTCCGCTAGAGTTTTTTGGGCGCGACGATATAATCCCAAACTTTGCCAAGCTTGAGAGCGATTGATGTTTGCTCCTAATGCCCCAGTCTTATCTCCCGCCTTTTGATAAGCCGCTTCGGCTGCTTGCCAACTCGCTAAAGCGGCTTTTGCTTTACCTGTTGCCAATTCTAGATTGCCTCTAGCATTTAACGCCTGGGCTTTAATCTGCCAATGGCGATCGCTTGTGGGCTCAGAAATTAATTCTAAACTCCTTTGTAGATATACTGTTGCTAAATTACTATTGCCTAGCTTTTCTTCGCTAAGAGCCAAATAATTTAAAATTTGAGCTTGAGCAGTAATATACTGCCGATCTTGGGCTTGTTTAATAGTCTCCTGCCAGATTTTATTTGCTTCGGCATATCTACCTGACTGATAAGCTAATCTTCCGCGAGCGATCGCCTTAGAATGAGATTTATCCGTCACGGTAATAGTTGCATTAGTCCGATCTAATCCTTTAGCCATTGCTTGATCGGTAATAGCGATCGTACCAACCGCAGCGATCGACAAACCACATAAGGAATTAAATAAAATTAGATAGAGCTTAGAAGAATAAAAATAAGATAGAAGCATAATTAACAGCTAAATAATAACTAAATAGATTTTTATAAGGCTTAGAGCTTAGAGCTTAGAGCTTGGAGCTTATAGCTACTCAAACTATTTAATAATTTTGGTAAGACAGTTTATTTACTGCACTGATTGAATAATGCCCAATAGTCAGAAGTTTTAGCTTGGGGAAGATGGCTTAATAATTCCACGGTACCGCGATCGCTTATATTCCAGGCTTTCGCTTCAATAATCCCTTGGCTATTCGATTCTTTCTCGCTACTAAAATCTCGTAAGTCTTCCCAAACCGATCTACTACGCAAATTTTGACTGGGATTTTCTGCCAAACCACCTTTACCAGTCGTAGAAAGAGTATTTACCCCATCTTTGGGACATACGCTAGCTATCAAAGCCGCAGGATCGATTACATTATCTGGTAAATTCAAAATTTCAATTTGTCCTTCCGTTTCCACACTGTTGATATCTACCGCACCATCAACCCCAGATTGGGAGCTAGCATCAACTAAAGTATCGTTAGTCACCAAGAAAATCTCGGTCGTAATATCAATATTGCCCCCATCTCCACGATCTGCCTGGGCGATAATACTGCTATGGTTTTTGCCGACAATAACATTACTGTCGATGGTTAAGTTACCTCCCCCACCAGTACCATCTTCAACACTAGTACTTAGCTGAGTGCGATCGAGAAAAATATTGTCTATGGCTAACTCAATATCTCCACCCCCAGAATTAGCTGAGGTAGCACTTATCGAGCCGTTGTCTCCTGCAAAACTGTCTGCCCAAACTTTGATATTTCCTGCATTACCAGATCCAGTACTGTCAACCGAAATTCTTCCCTGACTGTTGAGATTCAAATTATTGGTTCTCAGTTCAATATTGCCTCCAGCACTCGCACCTTTCGTATCGGCATCAATTTCGCTATTGTTGGCAATGGTTATATCTTCAGCGATTACTAGATCGATATTTCCTCCACCACTATTATTTGTCGAAGCGGTAATACGACTGGGAACATCCTCAGCGTGAGTATCTAATTCAAGGTTGTTAGCATTAATAGAGATACTTCCTGCCTTTCCTGCTCCTGGAGGAATGTCGTTATTCGTACTAGAAAAGTTACTCGCACTAATAGTTGCTCCGTCCAGAATAGTTAAATCGCCCGCATTTACTTCCAGATTGCC
>JBCDCO010000393.1:0-3954 GCA_039181635.1 Cyanobacteria bacterium P01_G01_bin.19
ATCAGCGAGGGCAGAGCGATCGCCTGAGAAAACAGTAATTTTAACAATAGAGCCAAGATTTTCGGTGGCAGAAACAGGTTTTTGTTCAGGGGCAAAAGCCTTGAGAATCTCAACTCCATCTTCGTCGAGGCGGATACCCAAACGACCGTCAACATTACCGTGACCGTCGCTAATCTTATAATCCCAGTAATGGCGAGAAGAAGCCATATCAGTTTGTTTAGATGGATTCTTCTCATCGAGAATTTTAAAATGTCCCTGGATGTAAGCACGAAATTCCAAATCGCTAGCAGAAGGAGGACAAAACCAATGACTAGCGATAGTAGCGTAAACAGCACGGAATAAATGAGAATAAAGATTATTCTTACCATCGCGTGTAGGAACCAAATGACGAAAATGGCGATCGCAAGTGCGGGCGACAATTTGCTCGTACTTATCATTAATTTGGCGATTAGTGAGACCTTGAGTATCAAGAAGCTGACGCAAGCGAGCAATAGCATCAATAACAATTTTCGCTTCCACCAAAGTAGGAATCTCAAATTCCAATGGGATAGACTCTTGACGACGTTTAGCAGCCCCAACAAAAAGAACGGAATATTGAGAAACCAGCTCAAAGGAAGCAGTTTGAAGAACCTCGCTGACTCGGCGACCAGTAACAACAGCTAAACCAGCAGCAAGATCAGACCAAGTATCACTGCCGAGCAAATCCAAAGCAGTTTGGGCGATGGCATTGGGATCGTCCAAGAATTGGGTAGAACGATGATGAGTATGAGAAGCAGCTTTTTGATTAATGGCGATCCATTCATCGGAAGATAAAGCGACAACATCTAGAGTAGGGTGATGGGGGTCAAAAACTTTAATCGCATTTCGGATATCGGTAATCCGATTTTTTTGTTGAGCGGGTTCAGTTAAACCGCGCTCGATGAACTTATCTTTGATAAAAGCATCAAACAGTTGAGCTTTCTCCAAATCGCGCTTGCTATTGTTGAGGGGAATGAGCTGAGGGAGAATTTCGGCTAAAAGATTCTTGAGCCATTGAGTTCGAGCGCATTTGATAGCATCTTGAAATTGTGGAGAAGAGGTATCGAACATGAGAGAAAAACTTGAAGAGTCAATATATCAATATCAATACTCTAATATTGCGGTATAGATAATCAAAAGTCAAGCAAATGATATAGATAATGATATAGATTTCACCAAGGAAGTTCTGGAGAATAAGCGATCGCTGAATTAATTACATCAAAGAGTACCAAGTGGATCGGCCTTTGCCGTTTCGAGCTAGCTTTTTCATCTCAATCAATTCATTAATCCGAGTTTTAATAGTGCTGCGACTAGCTTGAGTATAGTTTTCAATCTCTTTAGTAGTTATTCTGCCGTGTTCTTTAGCTAATTCGAGAATGCTGACAGACAATTGGGGAAGAGAACTTCTCATAATCTTTTCCCTTTCTAACTTCATTTCCAAACGGTCTTTTTGTCGTTTGAGAGAATGTAAGAAAAAGACTAGCCAAGGATTCCAATCGGGATTGTCAGCATCTAAACCTTTTTGAGTACGGCGTAGAGCAAGATAGTAACCATCTTTATTATCTTCAATAACCGTTTCTAGGGAGCTATAGGGAACATAAGTATATCCACTTTTCAAGAGAAGTAATGTGGTGACAATTCTAGAGAGACGACCGTTACCGTCTTGAAATGGATGAATAGCTAAAAAGCGAACAATGAAAAGTCCAATAATTAATAAGGGGTGCAGTTGTCGATCAGTATAAGCATCTCGTGTCCACTCAACTAGTTCTCTCATCAAGATGGGGGTCATCATGGGAGAGGCAGTCATAGACAAGACTCCCAAACTTTTACCATTAGCATCAAAAGCTTTATGCGAAGCGGTATCCTTTAGGGCAATATGATTATCAACAGATTTATATTGTCCGCGATGGGAATCATCTTTATTGCTGTATTGCAACAAGATTGAGTGTAGCTGCTGAATATAGTTTTCGGAAATGGGTATAGTTTCCCAACTATCAAACAAGATTTGCATCACATCGGCATAACCTGCTACTTCCTGTTCGTCGCGGGTAGTAAAAGATTGATGGTCGATATTGCTGAGTAATGTTTCTATCTGGCGATCGCTAAGTTTGGCACCTTCGATACGAGTGGAGGAACCAATACTCTCAATGGTGGCTACTTTTCTGAGGGCAGCTAAACGTTCAGGAGCTAAAGTTCCCAAAGCTTTCCACGATCCTTTGAACTCATCGATCTCGGCAATGAGGTTGAGTATTTCGGGAGTTATCTTCAGAGTATTGAGATCCATAATTTTATTTTAGCCAATTAATAAGCCAAAACAAACCGATAAAAACCGTAAAAAGCCAATTAATCAATGTTGATGGAAATTTATTGTTTGCTTTTGGCTTACCAAGGAAGGCTTTAGAGGTGAATGAAGCGATTGCCCGCGCATGACTCGCTCTCGTCTAACGACTTGCTGGCGCAAACGCATCGCCCTAAAGGACTTGCTTCGCGTCGCGGCTGAGTCTTAGGGATAAGCGATCACATCAGCAGCGATTGCCTCTGGCAGTGGGCATAGGCTTAATCGCAATACTGAAAGAAAGGATGTAGAATAGGAATAAATACGGCTAGATGCCGTATCAATAGAAAATAAAGATTGATAATGGATAAATCTAGAAAACCTCTAGCAAGATTAGAAGCTCGTGTAGACAGAGAATTGAAAGCAAGGTGGCAACAAGCAGCAGATTTAGAAGGTAGAACGTTAACTGATTTCATAATAAGCAGTATGCAGGAGTCGGCGGATAAAGTAATTCAACGTCATCAGAGAATGAAACTCAACGAGCAAGATTCACTCATATTTGTAGAGACAATGATGAATCCACCCATGCCAAATGCTCGATTGACAAAAGCAGCAGCAAGATACCAAGAAATTATGGGTGAGGAATGATTTGGGAAATAGTTTTATTAGAATCAAAAAAGCATCGAAGGGACAATTTTGATTGTGGTGTTGAAAGTCTGAATAAATACATCAAAAAAATAGCATCTCAAGATCTAAAAAGAAAGGCGGCCACAGTTTTCGTTTTGATAGATTCTGATTCTTCAACGGAAAAAGTGATAGGGTATTACACTCTTTCTTCATTCAGTCTGGAACTGAGTGAAATAGAACCGATGGTGGCCAAAAAACTTCCTCGTTATCCTTTGTTACCAGCAACTATGCTGGGTCGATTGGCAGTAGACAAGCGTTATAAGGGAAAGGGTTTGGGTCAACTGATGTTGATTGATGGTCTGAAAAAATCTTACAAAGCGAGCCAGCAAATTGCATCAGTTGCTCTTTTGGTTGAAGCGATTAACGAGCAAGCAGTTAGGTTTTATCAAAAGTTTGGATTCATTAGTTTTCAGTCTAGTAGCGATCGCCTATATTTATCCATGAAAACTATCGAAAAAATAATTTAACGTTTCTTGACTTCTGCTTGATTTATCTATATCAATATCATAAATCACATATATACCGAAATCAAGGATATAGGATTAAACATTCTTATATATCAATGTATATATGAGCCTCATAAAATAACGAGTAGATTCGAGGCGTGATTGAGATGCTAGCCTACAAGTATTACTATGTATAGACTTTAAGATGGCAACAGTAAATAAAAATCTATATCAACAAACCTATATCAGCTTTTGTCGATATATCAAGCATAAGATATCTATATCATATAAGAATTCTGTATCAATCTGTATCAATAAGTCAGAAAGTGCAGTGGGGATCGCATAAACGATATAGAAGCCTGATACAAGTAAGGCAATCGATAAACAAGCCGTAGCCTGAAACTCATGTGTATCAATACTTTTAAGGATTATGAGAGAACGGAGTACAAATGCATGCATGCAATAATCTATATCATAAGCAAGAGTGATATATCAATATAGAAGCAAGCGATCGCAACTTGGCCAATA
>JBCDCO010000394.1:0-3915 GCA_039181635.1 Cyanobacteria bacterium P01_G01_bin.19
ATTAGCTCCTCGCAGATCTGTTTCTTCTAAATTAGTTTCACTCAAGTTAGCTCCCTGCAAATCTGCTTGAGACAGGTTAGCCCCTTTGAGGTTGGCGCTGTTGAGATTTACTCCGCGCAAATCTGTACCGCGCAAATCGACCCCTTTTAAATCGACTCCTGTTAGATTAGCACCACTTAGGAAGGCTCCCGACAAAGAAGCCTGAGAGAGTTTTGCCCCCATTAGGTTAGCTCCTCGAAGATTGCTACCCCGCAAGTCAGCACGACTGAGATCGGCTTGCATTAGGTTAGCTCCAAGTAAGTTAGCTCGAAGATCGGTAAGTTTCAAATTAGCTCCGAGCAAATTGGCTCCATCCAACCTCGCTCCTTTGAGATTGGAATGAGTAAAATCTACTCCAACTAAATTCGCCCCTGCAAAATTAACCTTTTCTAGCTGGCAGTTAGTCAACTCCTCATCTTCCAAATCTATTCCAGGGAAATGCTTATTTTGTCCCGCACGAATCTCGTCTAAGGTCATTTATTTGTATTTATATTTTTATTGAAAATGAATCTAATCTAATATCTCATAACTTGTAGATTCCCTAAGATGAGACTTGCTTTCGATCGACCTCGTTAGAACTAACCAGCCAAATTCCCGTGGCAATTTTAGGTTGATATGTTTGAAGAGTCATACCCTGCTGCATTCCCATCACCAAAAGTGAAAGGGCATCTAATAATTTGGGATCGTATCGTTTACCCCCCAAGCTTTCACAATCTGCCAAAGCACGAGCAAGGAAATTCTTATCGGCAGAATATTGCTTGTATGCCTTCATTTTTTGTTGAAAGTCCGCTAGCAGACAAATTATGCGCGATTCCAAAGGAATTGCATCGTAAGCTAATCCCGCAGGAATCCCCGAACCATCCCAGGCTTCTCGTTGATGGGTCAAAATTTTCGAGACTGCTTCGAGCTGTGGCATTACACGCAAGACTGAAGCTTTGGGAGTGGAGTTTTCCCGCTCTAGGGTTTCTTTTTGTACCAAAGACTGTTTATTACGGTCTTTCATTACCTCTGGCAAACCAACACGGTGTAACAACCCAGATAAATAAAGTCTTTTAGCCTGCCAGGCAGGAAGATCGAGTAGCTGGGACATAGCCTCCGCCATCGCTGCTACCTCCGAAGCTGCCATCGGGTTGCTGACGTCGGTTGCATCTAGCAGTTGAGCCATGCGCAGAAAAGCCTGCATTTCGTTGGAGACGATATTTTCATCCAAATCTTTAAAGCCTTCAAAATCTGAGGCTCTTTCTGGATGGTGTAGGTCTTTTTGACTGTTCTGCAAATATTTAACTACCTGAGATACGACGGCATCTAGGTCATCTCTCTGTCTTATGCCGTGTTCGTCTGCCATTCGAGCGACTCTTTCGGCTAAAAGAGCTGCTAGCTCTGGCTTATAGTTCTTAATATGTTCGATAGTCAATTCTACAGTTTCGCGCACTAATGCAGGTTCAAACGTCCAGAAACCATAAAATTTACGCTCTAAATCTTCTTTTGGCTTGTTATCGCCATAGTCTTCATTAGACAACTCTTGGCAAAGCACCATTGCCGTGTAGGTAGAAGACATAATCATTAAGTGCCATTCTTCCGCAACAGGATCTTCTGGCTTGAGATTGATTAGTTCGACATTATCTTTTTTACTAGTAGGATGACTCTCAAACCCCGCATCGGCAGTTGCCAAAATCGATACGTATTGAGCTTTATCTGCCAAGTCACTGTAGCGATCTGCCTCTTCTAGATACCATTTCCCGCGCTGAAACGCCGTTATCATTATGGGCTGACTGTCGGAATCTAAAATAAAGTCCTCCAGAGCATGACAAAGTGCTACTAACGTATTTTTGTAGTAAACTCCTAGATTTAAAGGTTGTTTGTTATCACGATGAGCCTCATCTAATCTTCTTAGTATTGAACCTTCCAGCATAGTAAAAATTGGTTTTCTAAAAGTAAAATGCGATCGCCTTGCTTGATATTAGCTTTAGACTTCAGACATTTCGTTGGTTAACATAAAAGTTTTTTATTTAATCAAACAGAAGCCAGTCATTTTCCGTTTATCTGATTTTACAGGGGCGGCTAAGGCTTCTTCTAGAGGAGCTTTACCTAACTTATTCTCCAGAATTTGCATTACCTGGCGACTAAAGTCGTTGGGATTTTGCTTCCAAACGTGAGCTCGGAGTTCGTGCAGGGGCGCGTCAGTTGCGGCTAAAGCCTTACTTTGCGTCTCACGCCGAACAGGGCTTTGCCCTAACATCATGCGAAGCATGATTTAAGACGCTGAAAGCGTCTGTGGGTCGCCCCTGAATTCGGAGTTGGAAATTATGTCATTCATAACGAAAGAATATTGTTAAGTTTTGTAAGTTTTATTAATCTGTTGAGGGGGCAGAATCGATCGCCTGCCTTTGATAACCATAATTTATTCACATAACTTAACTTTAGCGGTAATATTTCCCACAATCAACCAAATTGTAAAGATGCACCTAAAGTCTAGGTATTTTGACGAAAAAAATAAATAGATTATTTCCGTAAAAACTTATACCTAAAATTGATATTACAGGATTGACTACTAAAGTATAAGTCTTTGATTTTGCTAGCTAGAGAGATTTATTAAAAAATAATTAAAAAATTACGGCTCAATCTACGGTAAACAAAAGGTTATGTGAATATCTATCGGTAGCTAGTTTTACAACTATAGGGGATCGAGGAATGCTAGTTTATAGGTACAAATAAAAAACCTATTTTTTATCTCTTCACTATTTAATTATTCATGGCACAAATTTTAGATCCCCTACCAAATGACGGCAATAACCGCATTCTCTGTTGCTATGTGAATGCAACCAGTCAGATACAAGTAGCGCGAATCACGAACATCAGCAATTGGTATTTTGAGCGAGTTGTCTTTCCTGGTCAAAGACTGGTGTTTGAGGCGGAACCTCAAGGCGTATTAGAGATACACTCTGGGATGATGGCTAGTGCGATTCTCTCCGATACTATTCCCTGCTCGAAACTGGCTTTACAGGCGGTAGAAACTACTAGCAAGCTAGAAGTGCCCAAAGAGAAAGCAGAGGTAAATCCTAAGTTTGCCAACGATGCAGGTGCTTCATCTCAAGAGAAAATTCCATCTTCAGTAAACGTTGCGTAATGTGGCAGTTTGGTCAGTTCAAGCGATCGCTCTTGTTTAATTTAAAGAAGTGAAGGAGATTGTCAACTCTGACAATCTCCTTCTTTATGGATTGATAATTTCTTATACTAGCTAAATACCTTAAATTCTTTAACAGAATTTTACTAGCTACTAAAGAAAAAAATTGAACTTACCATCTTTTCTGTGGTTGTGGAGGATTGCAGCCTGGGCAATGGGTGGCGCGATCGTCTTTTACCTCTTGTTATTTCTTTCTGGAACCTGGATGTTTTATGGTCGAACTACTAGAATCGGTCGTCCATCTTGGCTATCCCAGGCACACTATATCGGTGGAATAATTATTGTGTTCTTGGTAATTTTACTACTGGCGATCGGCGTGGTGGGAACTGTAGGATATTACGGCAGCCTCGGTCACTCTTCTCATCTTTGGGCTGGGCTGTTTGTAGTAGCTTTAATCTCTGTTTCTGCTTGGAGTGCCCATCAAATCTCTCCCCACAACACCTGGGCGCGATCGCTTCATATCAGCATCAATGCTATTTTGTTTATTGGGTTGGCATATGTTTCTTGGACGGGATGGGAAGTAGTGCAAAAATATTTGTGATACTTACTATTTTAGGACTTACGCATTGACAAAAAACTAACACTATGTAAATTAAGCAACAGGGGTAGCTGAAAGATTTTCTAGAATATATTCACGGATAACGAGAGTAAACAAATTTCTCTGTACTTGATACCAATTAGAAATTAAGTTG
>JBCDCO010000395.1:0-3867 GCA_039181635.1 Cyanobacteria bacterium P01_G01_bin.19
AGAAGTAGAACTATAGTCTTTTATTTCTTCTATTTCAATTAGCTTGTCTTCAATTTTATCGGTAATCAGAGCCTCAATTCTGGCTGCGTCTGCACCAGGAAAAAATGTTTTAATCGTAGCGTTACGGGAAACCAATTCGGGATCTTCTAATCGAGGTAAGGCTAAATAAGAAGAAACGCCCCAGACAAAGATCAGAATAATAGTCAGTATGAGCAAACGAGCGTTGCGGTAAAAAAGGGTAAACATAGCTTCAAAGAGATTAAGGATAAATTATGAAGGATGACAAGACAGTTGCTACCGTTGAAGAATATTTTGAGTGGGAATTTTCTTCACAAGAACGTTATGAATATGCTGATGGCGAGATTAGGTTGTTAGCAGGAGGTACGCCAAATCATAATTTTGTAGTGGGTAATTTGTTAGTCGTCCTAAAGTCTTTGCTTAAAAATCAGTATTATGACGTTTTTGTTTTAGCCCAGAGATTATGGCTTCGCGATCGCAATATTTATACTTACCCCGATATCATGGTTTTAAAACAGCCAATCGAACTACAAGAAGGGCGTACCGATACGGTAATGAATCCTTGCTTAATCGCCGAAGTTCTCTCAACATCAACTAAGGATTACGACCGCAGTGAAAAATTTCTGGCATATCGCACTGTGGCAGCTTTTCGGGAATATCTTTTAATCGACCAATACCAAATTCATGTCGAACACTACGTTAAAACTGCAGCTAACCAATGGTTGTTGTCAGAATATAAAGATCCAGAAGTGACTTTAAACTTGAGTTCGGTAAACCTACAGTTAAAAATTGCCGATCTATATGAAAACATTGAGTTTACTGCCGCGTAACTATTTGCCCCTGTACCAAACGATGAACGCCATCGGCAATAATTTCATCTCCAGGCTGGATCGTTCCTCTCACCAAGACCCGATCTTCCTGCGTTTCTAATAGTTCTAAATGTCTGCGTTCGGTTTTATAGTTACCGTCTTCTGTATTAATTAAGGCATAACAAGACCACAAACCGCGATCGCCTTTAATCAAAGCAGTAATCGGCAGCCAATAACCATCAGTATTTTGAGTCTGGGTAGTAATATTTAGGCGGGCAATCTGCATAGGAGACACGCGATCGCTTGCTGAGGTTGGCAATCTCAAAACTACCGTGCGAGTACGGGTTGCAGGGTTCACTTCAGGCAAGATCGAGCTAACCGTAGCATCGTATTCTTTTCCACCAATAGTCAGCTTTTGATTGCTACCAGGCTGTATTTTATCGATAGCCAAGATCGGCACGCCAATTTTAACTTCTGGTCGAGCATTTTCAACAATTCTCAAGACCGAGCTGCCCGCTTCAACTACCGTTCCTTCATCTAAGTTGCGAGCAGCTACTACACCAGCAAAAGGTGCTTTAATTGTGCTTTTGGCAATTGTAAGGTCTAAATCTTTTATCTCTGCATCGAGCCGATCCACCGCTGCTTGCTGGGCATCAACCCGTTCGATTCTCGTACCGTTTTGTAGTTCGTCTAAATTGCTTTGAGCATTTGCCAAGCGTTCGCTCAAAGCCTGGCGATTAAATTCTATTTCATCTAGCTGCTCCCTGGCGATCGCCCCTTCGGTGTATAAATATTCACGACGCTCGCTTTTGAGTTTTTCTAGTTCCAACTGCCTTTGAATATCCCGCACGTTTGCTCTGGCTGCATTAATTTGCTCGGTTCTCGCTCCGTTTTTAAGCTCTGCCAAAACTGCTTTTGCCTGTTCTCGTTGGGCGATTAATCCTTGTTTTTGTGCCTCCAGATTGACCGTATCCAGCTTGGCTAAAGGCGTACCCAAAGAAATGCGATCGCCTTCTTCGACCAAAACTCGAATTAGTTTCCCTCCCCGTTCAAAACCAACCTCACTAGTACGTAAAGCAGCAACTTCTCCCGTATAGGTTTGAGAAACCGAATATGAATCAGCAGGTTCGATAACAGTTGTCTCAACGGGCAAAATGTTAGTTTGCTGACTGCTGACTGCTGTTTGAACTGACTTGGGGTTTTCTGACCGAGATTTTTGTCCGATAAAAAAACCTGTCCCTAACAGCATAATTGCGACGATCGTTATCTGCCAGTTCTTAAGCTGTTTTTTATTGCTTGTCTCTTGTCGTAGCTGAGAATTCGAGCGATCGTCTTGGTTTGATGTTCCGATCTCGTTGCTTGGATGGAATTGGTGGAAGCTCATTTTTAAGACCACTGATAGATCGAATGGTTATTTGGTATACAACTTGGTTAATACTCAACAAGTTGAATATTAAATTAAATATATATACAACTTGTTGTGTATGTCAATAGGTGTCATAATTTAGCTAAAAGGGTCTAAAGTCCCCTCTTCTGTCTCTTCAAGACGAAGAGTCTTCAATCAAATGTAGTTCGGGCGGTCAACATTCGGAGGAAACCTCCGAATTACGCCCTCAAAATCTACTTTTGATTGAGCTAATAGCTAGAGGCTTAGAGCTAATAGCCAACCGCGAAGCGGTTTAAAGACTGGATACAAAACTCCTAGTTATAGAAACTAGGTCTATGGCGATTGAGATATAAATGGCACTATCACACACAATTTTGGCGACTTTAGGCAACGATGCATTTAGTGGTTACGACCTTTGGAAGAAATTCACCGAATGTACCAATCACTACTGGAAAGCCAGCCAGCAGCAGGTTTATCGAGAGTTGAGCAAGTTAGAAACTCAAGGGGCGATCGCCTCGGAAGTAGTTTCTCAAGAAAATCGCCCCGATAAAAAGCTGTACAGTATAACTGCCATCGGCAAAGAAACCCTAACTCAATGGATTGCCGAACCATCCGAACCAACCGCAGTTAGAGAAGAACTATTGGTAAAAGTTTTAGCTGCAAACTTAGTATCCCCTGATATAATCCTCAAAGAATTAGAGCGTCGCCATCAGATACACGCAGAAAATTTAGCCGCCTGCAGAGAAATGGAACGAGAAATGCTGAGAGAAGGAGATTTTTCGGAACTATCTGCTACTAAAAAGTGTATGTATCTAACCCTACGCCGAGGCATTCGCTACGAAACAGAATGGGTAGAATGGTGCGAAGAAGCGATCGCTGCTTTTAGCCAAGACGATTTTTAAACCCGATTGAGTTTGATAGCTAAGTGATTAACTTATTGGTAAATGCCACAGCACCGCTAATAATTTTTGCCAAAGCACTTGGTGCCTCTAGAGGTAGGTTGTGTCCTCCAGAAACTACAACTTTGGTCGCATTGGGCATCGCTTCTTGTTGTTTATTAAGATCCTCAATGCGATTAAAGTTACTTTTATCGCCATAAACCAGAGTAATCGGCACTTTAATTTTCTTAAGTATTTTCAAATAGCGCGATCGACCGATACCGTTTAGGCTAATGCCAGCTCTAGTACGTAGTAAAGGTTCCCAACGCCACCTGACACCACCTTTACAGGGTTCGGTAATTCTTTCTGCTAGCAGCATAGCTAAAGCGGGAGATATGGCGGGAGTAGCTCTACGCAGTCTTTCTGCTGCGGTCTTTACATCGGGAAAAACTGGATGCTCTGGGGGTGCAGCCATGCGATCTAGCTGGTTAGTCAAACTAGCTGTCGGATCTTCATCTTCGTTGGCGGTAGGTAGAATAGTCTCTACCAAGACAATGTTTTTAATTCTTTGAGGTCTAATGGTGGCAAAAATTGCCCCCAATACCGAACCAAGTGAATGACCGACAAGAATAAAAGCTTTTCCTGCCAAATTCTCGACAATAGCATCTATATCTCCCAAAAAGTCAATCAGGTTATAAGATCCTCCCCTACCAACGCGATCGCTTCTACCGTGTCCGCGCAAATCTGGGGCGATCACTCGGTAGCCTTTTTGCGC
>JBCDCO010000396.1:0-3834 GCA_039181635.1 Cyanobacteria bacterium P01_G01_bin.19
AGCTGCGGAGGCTTTATTAAGTAGCAACTAGATCGCCGCTTAATTATTAACAAACTGCTGTTCGCGACGCTCGCCTGTTTGCACCCGCCACAGATTTGCGTACACGCCATTACGGGCGAGCAATTGCTCGTGAGTTCCCGCCTCAATTAATTGACCGTAATCCATCACATAGATGCAGTCAGAATGTCTGATGGTAGACAGTCTATGAGCGATCGCAATAGTAGTTCGATTTTGGGTAATCTTCTCCAAAGATCGAGCGATCGCTGCTTCGGTTTCATTGTCTACTGCCGATGTAGCCTCATCTAAAATCAAGATTGGCGGATCTTTCAGAATTGCTCTGGCGATCGCAATTCTTTGTTTTTGTCCTCCAGAAAGTTTCTGTCCTCTTTCCCCGACGATAGTATCGTAACCGTCGGGTAGTTCCTTAATAAATTCATCTGCTTCTGCAATTTTTGCAGCTTGGGTAATTTGGGTCAAAGTCGCATCGGGCGAACCATAGCTGATGTTTTCCCTTACCGTACCATGAAATAAAAATACGTCTTGACTAACTAAACCAATACCTCGACGTAAATCCCACAGGACAATATCTTTGATGTTTTGACCGTCTAAAGTAATGCTACCCGACTTGATTTCATACAGGCGCAGTAAGAGTTTGACCAACGTACTCTTACCCGAACCTGTCGCACCTACGATCGCAATATTCTCCCCTGCACCAATGTGCAATAAAAGGTTTTTAATTACGGGTTCTCTTTGATTGTAAGCAAAGGTAATATCATTGAGACTGACTTCTCCTTTAATGTCCGATACGGCTAAAGCAGTCTCTCCCGAATTGATATCGATCTTGGTATCCAATAAGTCCATTACCCTGGTAATCGAAGCCATTGCTCGTTGATAGAGATCGAAGGTTTGTCCCAGACGAGTTAAGGGCCATAATAATCTTTGAGTAATAAATACCAAAACGCTATACGTACCTACAGCCAATGTACCCGATGCAGCCTGTACTCCACCGTAAAGTAAGATGCCAGTAAAGCCAGCAAGAATCACCATCCGAATCAGGGGAATGAAAGCAGCGGATAAAGCGATCGCCTTTTGATTACTCTCCCTATAAGCATTGCTATCCTGTCTTAGCCTTTCGATTTCATATGTTTCGGTGGTAAAACTTTTAATCGTAGTAATCCCACTTAAATTATTAGCCAAGCGAGAATTAAGCATACTCACCTTTTCCCGTACGTCGGCATATCTGGGCGCAAGCCATCCTTGAAAGGCTACCGAACCCCAGATAATAATCGGAATGGGGATAACTGCCATCCAAGCAATATTTGGCGTCAAAACAAAGAACGAACCGCCCACAATTATTACCGTAGCAATTACATGAATAATCTCATTAGCACCAACATCCAAAAATCTCTCTAGCTGATTAATATCATCATTAAGAACAGATAACAGTGCTCCCGTACTCTGTTCCTCAAAATAAGCCAACTCCAAGTCTTGAACGTGACTGTAGGCATCGAGA
Organism: Cyanobacteria bacterium P01_G01_bin.19; assembly: GCA_039181635.1. Taxonomy (GTDB): domain Bacteria; phylum Cyanobacteriota; class Cyanobacteriia; order Cyanobacteriales; family Xenococcaceae; genus Waterburya. The sequence continues at coordinate 1,514 of JBCDCO010000396.1, forward strand.
CGAATATCGTGCTGTATATCTTGGGCAACATTGCGCCATAGCCTAGTATATGCGTATTCAAAAGCCGATTCCAAAATCCAAACTAGTGCCGATAGCAAAGACAAAATTAAAAGCTGCCCAAAGATATCGGTAATGCCAAAACGCGCTACAATCGAGTTTTCTTGCTGTATCACTACATCTACCGCCGCACCAATAATTGCAGGAGGTGCGAGATCGAATATGTTATTCAGCACCGAACAGGCGGCTGCCAACCAAATAGTAGGCTTGTATTTATCTCCATAGGTTAATAATCTAGAAAGGGGACGATCTGACGGTTTGGCTTTAGTTCGAGACACGATCTGCTGTTTGTAGTGTGAATTCTTATTTAAAAAACTTAACAGACTTTGGTGATCCTTGCTAAGAGACTCAAGATAGAAACAGGATGATAAATTGCTAATAATTTTTTTGTGGATTTTGAAAAATGCGATCGCCAAAATTTGACTAGCTTTAAAAACTATGAATCAACCAAAGATAACTTTAACAACTCTTAAAAAGCATTTAAAATCCCGTTCTCAAGCAGAATTAATCGATGAGATTGCCGAACTCTATAAAAGATTCAAACCAGTCAAGGAATATTATCAAATTCAGCTCAATTCTGGGAATGATGCTCAAGTAATTGAAAACTATAAAAAGAAGATCGAAAATGAGTTTTTTCCCAGTCGTGGCTTAGGTAGAGCAAAACTATCTGTAGCCAAGAAAGCCATCAGTGACTATAAGAAAGTAGCCGTTTCATCAGTTAGCGTCATCGATTTAATGTTGTTCTATGTCGAACAGGGCGTAAAATTTACCCAAGCTTATGGCGATATTGATGAGCCTTTTTACTACAGCATGGAAAGCACTTATGATAGAGCAATTCAAGACATGACTAAGTTTGGCTTAAAAGATACTTTCAGAAAACGCTGTCAGCAAATTGTCTTGGATACCAGAGGAATGGGTTGGGGTTTCCACGATATGTTGCAAGAAACATATGAAGATGCTTTTGAGTAGGCTAATTATAATAATAAATTTCCTTGTTAGTCTCGAACAATACGATCGCCAACTTTCAACCGAGAGTTTTTTTCATTTCAAAAGATTATTTATACCAATTTTTGAAAATAAACATATACGCTAATCTCTTAGTAATATTTATAATGCTACTATTAGTAGTAATATAAGTAGCAGCATTTTTATATGAGCAAAATTTCTATTTCTCTAGAAAAAGGACTACAAAAGAGTTTGGACGATTTAGTCTCCAATCACCCCAACTTAGTCAAGCGTAACAGAAGTGCCCTCATAAACTATTTGGTAAGACAGGAAGTTGCTAAACAAAAAAGAATAGCCATGCTAGAAGCAGCAAAGGCTATTGATGAATTGAACTTAGGTTGGGATGAGGAGGAGGAATATTGCGCAATTGTCGATGCGGAAGTATCTGGTTAGTCTGCTTCGATCCTTCAGTAGGAACAGAAATAAAAAAGACCAGACCAGCTTTGATTATTTCTCCAACTGATTTTAATTCAGTTAGATCTAAGGTTACTTTGTTGCCGATATCTTCAACTGTCATTAAGACTAAGAAAATAGCTCCTGTAGTGGTTCGTATCCCAGCAACAAGAGAAAATGGTTTGAACGTGGAAAGTACTATTTTGGCGATAGAACCAAATACTTTTGATAAAAAAAGACTGGTTAAATGCTTAGGCGATTTAGAATCTGATTATTTGAAAGAGGTAAAACAGATACTAAAAAGCTATTTAGATCTGAGTATTTAAACAAATTCAGAAGCAACTACGATGTATCGAACGATCGCCCGATAAGATTTACCTGATGTATTCCGCATGGGTTTGTTACCCAATTCTGCTACCCAAGAGGCGATCGCTTGTTCTTCAAGAAGACTATCTTGAATATTAATAAACTCATAGTCATCGATTAGGACAAAATAGGAACATTATATTTTTGAAATACCGAATCAGAAGTAACGATAGTTAAATCTTCCATAGCAGCTTGAGTAATAATCATGCGATCAAATGGATCTTTGTGATGAGCAATTAAATTTCCAGCTTGAATAGCATGATAAGGTTTGATATCCAAAATAGTAATATCATCCGTAAGACATTCTCGTTCAACCAGTTTATTGAGGGATTGAGGAACAGTCAGTTTTTTGTTGTTAACCTCACGGGGTGACAAGAGTTTTGTAAACAAGATAAAGGGTTGAATGTAGTAGTTAGATGGTAAGAAAAAGGGGTCAAGCTAATTGAAAAGACCCCATAATCAAAAATGTTGCCAGAATTCTATCACAAATGTATCTCGAA
>JBCDCO010000397.1:0-3833 GCA_039181635.1 Cyanobacteria bacterium P01_G01_bin.19
CGGCTAAATTTTGGCTTTAATGTAACTAAATAAGTAATTGGTGGCAGATGTTTCTAATTGCTGTTGGTAGTGCCAGCAGCATTATCTATCCCCATGTACCTCTAGTTGGTTTTGCTGCGGTGTCAGGTAACACTTTAACCCGCAAGAAAGCCCTGATTACCACTATGAGTATTTGGTTTGCCAATCAACTCTATGGTTTTACCATTCGCCAATATCCCCCAACTTTAGAGTCTTTGACTTGGGGGCTAGTGATGGGCTTGGGGATACTGTTGGTTACTTATTTAGTTACATTAAAGCCAAAATTTAGCCGACATAATTTTCAAGGCTACTTACTCTGGCTAGCGATCGCTATTGTCGGTGGTTACTCTATCTATCAAGGAAGTATCTTGCTAATTGCCCAGTTAATGGGCGGACACGAATTTAGTTCGGCAATTTTGTGGGGGATTTTTGTTAAGGATGTTATTTGGTCTGCTGCCTTATCTGGGGTACATGGTTGCGCTCTTTTGATGAATAAAGCGATCGCCCATAACCGCTACTAGCTCAATTATGAGATAAATATGAAAGAAAAGTGATATGATTATGATATCAGTTTCACTTATTTTTCTATGGCTGAAATTATTTTAAGGCGAGGCATGATCTTATTCTTTAGCATAACGCTAGGGATGTGGGTCGCTGGCTGTAATGGAACCGAAGGAACTTCGTCAACAGCTACATCAAGCAATACACAAGCGACTGACGTTATTACCGACTCAGTAGCAAACACCGAAGGCAAAAAGAAAGTACTTACCACCTTTACTGTGCTGGCAGACATTGCCCAAAATGTAGCAGGGGACAAGCTGAATGTAGAATCGATTACTCGTATTGGCGCGGAAATTCACGGCTACGAACCGACACCCAGTGACATCGTAAAAGCCCAAGATGCCGACTTACTTCTATACAATGGTATGAATTTAGAGCGTTGGTTCGAGCAATTCTTAGGTAACGTTAAGGATGTTCCTTCAGTATTGTTAACAGAGGGCATTGAACCAATCCCGATTTCTGAAGGACCTTATGTTAATAAACCTAACCCTCATGCCTGGATGTCACCTCGCAATGCACTGATTTACGTGGAAAATATTCGTCAAGCCTTTGTGGAACTAGATCCAGCCAACGCCGATGCCTACAACGCTAATGCAGAGGCGTACAGCGAACAGTTAAAAACAATTGATGCAGAACTACAGGCGGATTTAGAGCAAGTATCCCCAACGCAACGTTACTTAGTAAGTTGTGAAGGAGCATTTTCTTATCTTGCTCGCGACTACAACCTAGAAGAAATTTATATGTGGCCGATCAATGCCGAACAGCAGTTCACTCCCAAACAGATACAGGGCGTAATTGAGTCAGTGAAAGCAAATGATGTGCCGACTATTTTTTGTGAAAGCACTGTCAGCGATGAAGGACAAAAGCAAGTCGCTAAAACTACAGGTGCCAGGTTTGGGGGCAATCTTTATGTCGATTCTCTTTCTACGGAATCAGGACCTGTTCCCACCTTTATAGATTTACTCGAATACGATGCCCGCACTATTACTAATGGTTTGCTGGCGGGTAGCAATGCCAGTAAACAGTAAACAGTCATCAGTCATTAGAATTTAAAGATTATGTCAACAGCAACTCAAACTTTAGATATCAGCGTCAATAACCTTAGTGTTACCTACAGCAATGCTAAACTAGCTCTTTATAATGCTAACTGTACTGTAGAACCAGGCAGTATCACTGCTTTAGTAGGACCAAACGGCAGTGGGAAATCGACCTTATTTAAATCCATCATGGGATTTTTGAAACCCAGCCACGGGCAAATTCGCGTTGCTGGTCTAACCGTGCAAAAAGCTCAGAAAAAACAGTTAATGGCGTATGTGCCTCAGTCGGATGAGGTAGACTTGAATTTTCCTGTCAGCGTATTTGATGTAGTAATGATGGGACGCTACGGATACATGAATCTGCTACGTATCCCCAGTGCTAAGGATCGTCGGTTAGTAATGGAAAGTTTAGAACGGGTAGGCATGATTGATTTTCGCACTCATCAAATCGGCGAACTGTCTGGAGGTCAGAAAAAAAGAGCATTTTTAGCCCGTGCTTTGGCTCAAGAAGGGAAAGTAATTTTACTCGATGAACCTTTTACGGGTGTGGATGTTAAAACAGAAAAACGTATTATCGATCTGCTGATCCAGCTACGGTCAGAAGGACACACCATTTTAGTATCCACCCACGATTTAGCTTCGATTTCCACATTTTGCGATCGCACAATTCTCCTTAACCAAACTATTCTTGCTGCTGGAAAAACGGAAGAAACCTTTACTGAAGAAAACTTAACCATGACCTTTGGTGGTTTACCAGTTACGAGCTTACGCCAGATGTTTCATACATCTGAGATAGACGCATGAGTTCTTTAATGGCGAATATTCCTCTGGTAGACTGGCTGATTGAACCTTTACAATATGGGTTTTTAGTTCAGGCGATCTGGGTTAGTGCTTTTGTGGGTTTAGTGTGTGCAGTGCTTTCTTGTTACATTACCCTCAAAGGTTGGTCACTGATGGGAGATGCGGTTTCCCATGCGGTTGTGCCTGGGGTAGTCGTGGCATATGCCCTAAATATTCCCTTTTCTATCGGTGCATTTGTCTTTGGATTTGGGGCTACGGTGGCTATTGGCTACATCAAATCAAAAACTCGCCTTAAAGAAGATGCCGTTATCGGCGTAGTGTTTACAGGCTTTTTTGCCTTTGGTTTGGTGCTGGTTACTAAAATTCCTAGTAATATTGACCTGTTTCACATTCTGTTTGGTAACGTGTTGGGTATATCCAAACAGGACATCATTCAAACTTTGATTGCAGGTATCATTACTCTAATAGTGATTTTAATACGGCGTAAAGACTTACTACTGTTCTGCTTTGATCCTAATCATGCTAAAGCGATCGGTCTTAATACTCAATTTATGTACTATACTCTGCTTTCGGTGCTGGCTCTTACCATCGTCACTGCCCTGCAAACAGCAGGTATTATTTTAGTTATTGCCATGCTGGTGACCCCTGGCTCGACAGCTTACCTGTTAACAGATCGCTTTGACCGTATGCTAGGCATTTCTATTGCTACAAGTGTCTTCTCTTGTGTCGGAGGGACTTATCTCAGCTACCATTTTGACGTATCAACAGGCGGCTCAATTGTAGTACTTTTGACGGTATTGTTTATGATAGTAATGGTTTTTGCTCCCAAATACGGCATCTTGGCTCAGAATTCTTATCAGCACCAAGAGCCAATTTTAGATGAAACACAGAATAAAGTTTAGTTGGCTTTAGTTAGCGATCGCATTTATAGTAGTTTTATAATAATTCAAATATAGTCGTTCTAATTAATTTCCTGATCCTTCTAAGTACATGCGGGCATATGCCCTAAAGGACTAGTTGCACGGCTAAACCGCATAAACGGCGAACTATGCGCCTTACTTTCGGTCGCAAAGCGGTATCCTTATGCAAAGCGGTACCCTTTAGGGTTAGGAAGCCATTTGTTGTTTCGGGGGAATAGGGAATAGCGCGGGGGCTACGGCTGGGTCTCCCAGCCATGTAGAACCACGTAAGACGGGAATAGGAAACAACATTTACCACGCTCAACTTTAGAGCTTTATCCGTAAGGTTTCTATCTAGAATGACTATAAATAGAAATCAAGCTGAATTATTAATAATAACTATTCATAATATTAGTAATATTGATTGTAATTTAGTTGTGAAAACTATAGATATTTTTGAATATTTTATCTGCTTATCTTAGTATTTACAAAACTCTATAAATAAACTAAAATTCAA
>JBCDCO010000398.1:0-3800 GCA_039181635.1 Cyanobacteria bacterium P01_G01_bin.19
GTGACAAGTTAAGGGACTACGTTGTTTGTCAAATTGTTCGTAGCTCTAAGCTCTAAGCTTTAAGCTATAAGCTTTAGAAATATTTCAAGGTCAATCTCTTTTTAAATAAGCGATCGCGTCCAAAGTTGAACTTAATCAATAGATAGCGTTGTTAAATCATTACAACACTATCTATAGTGCTTGACTTTTTCATTTCTCTCTTAACTTGTCACGATTGCCCATTACCCATTACCCATTACCCATTACCCATTACCCACGAGCAAGTAACTTAATGCGTTCACAAATTAACCTGTACGATCGCGCCTACTCTGCTCCCAACATGCTACCCATCTGGGATAGTTCGACCAGATTCCCCTCGGGATCGCGAACAAAAGCCAATTTTATGCCCCAATCGACTACGTTCCAAGGTGGACTAACGACTTCTACTCCTTGCTTTTTCAAATATTCACAGGCTTCTTCTACGTCTTTAACCTGAAAGCTCACAGCAATGCGATCGCTTTGGGATTCAAACTGAAAATTTGTTTTGGTTCCTAGATAGTCTTTAATGATGTTTTGATTTAACAAACTTATTTTGACATTTCCATCAGTCAATTCGACATAAGAATCAATTTCTGAGGCAAAAGTAGCCTCCAGCCCGAGAATGTCGTGATAAAAATGGTAGCAGGCTCGACAATCTCGAACGTATAGTCTGGTGTGTGTATATTGAAACTTCATTACTTGAATCTTTAAAATGTTAGCGATCGCAATTTTGGCAAGTTCTAATATCTCGTCTTCAAATACCATCTCAATGCTGAGTTAGGCTGTATGAGTCAAAAAGGTGTTGCCTTGTACTCGGCAAACATACACCGCAAGATATAGAAAATACCCAGATCTAAAATTTATCACTATTGATAGACCTTTCGCGCTATCAATCTAGTAAGACGCGAGACAGCAATTCTGGCTTGCCCTTGATCCCTGTTTGCAGATGAAAAATATTTCCCGTCGCGGTTTGCGAACGGCGATCGCTATTATCTGCCGTGGCTTTGCTACCCCTTGCCTAAGAAATTTAAACTAGCTAGCATATATTAATTTGAGCAAAAGCGATCGCTCAAGCATTATTCAGTCTTGGAAAATGTTCTACTTACAAAAGCTCAATATCGCGGTTAACATCGAAGTCTTGCAAATCAACGAAGTTTTCTAGAGTTGCAAACTGTTGAGAATTAAAGGATAAAGCACCATTAGTGTTATCGAAAGAAAATTGATTGGTATCAGTTGCGCCAAACTCAACTTGGTTAATTTGAATTATATCAACCGATACAGTAAAGTCGGTAATTACATCAATTCCAGCTTCAGAAGTATTGAAGACAAAAGTATCGTTTCCAGAGCCACCTGTTAAGGTATCAGTACCATCTCCGCCATCAAGGATGTCGTTACCCGCACCCCCTTCTAGAATGTCATTACCTAGCTCACCAAGCAAAGTATCTCTCTGATTTCCTCCATTAAGGGAATCATTACCATCTCCTCCATTAAGGGTGTCAATACCAGAATTACCTCTTAAAGTATCATCACCATCTTCTCCATTGAGGTTGTCACTACCACTTCCGCCTTCTAGGGTGTCGGTGTTTCGTCCACCAAGCAGAGTATCATTACCAGCATCACCTCTAAGAATGTCTCTCCCATTACCGCCATCGAGGCTGTCATCTTGAACTTCTGATGTGAATTTAAAAGTCTTGAAACAGGCTCTTTTTTAAACTTTACACGGCTATATCAATATTAGTAGGTCAGACTTTGCCGATAACCTACTACTTCTTAACAGCTATTTTTAGAGCATTCCGACTCTCCCGAACAAAATTCTGAATTAACCTTCGTTTAGTTCGCTTCTTAGCTTCAAAACCTCTGTACCGTCTTCCTGTTCGATCAAATATGCTGGATTGTCCTGCGTGCCGTTGCGCGTAACTGTGCTACCTTTGATTGTCTTGGTAATTTCTTCGCGATGGATTTCTTTTACCTTGCCTTCTGCCGTACCATTGCCCCAATCCCAAGAAACGGGGGAATTGTGCTTGATTTGCTTTTGTCCCATGATAATTTTTAAATTTTTGAAGAGTGAATTTGCTAGTTAGTAACGTCAAATAAATTATGTTTAGCTGTCTTTTAAGCGATCGCTTACTCGTAAAGCATTGGCGATTATGGTTAGGGTAGGATTTACTGCACCCATACTGGGCAAGAAGCTGCCATCTACCACATAAAGGTTTTCTACATCGTGGGTGCGACAGTTGAGGTCAAGAACGTTATTGTTGGGATCGGAACCAAATCTACAGGTGCCTACCTGATGCCAAACGGCGGATAAAGGAACTTCTGTTACCATAAACATAAAGAAACCAATCTCGCGTAAATATCCCTGCCACATATTCACAAAATCGCGATGGGCTTTGACATTATTGGGGGTAAAGTCCACTTTGATTTGTCCCTCTGGGGTTAGAGTGACCCGATTGTCGGGATCGGGCAGATCCTCGCTAGTCAACCACCAGTCTACGGCATGTTCGGCGATATATTCCAAAACAGACCTGGGAGTAGAGTCAGGGGAGAAATCGGCGAGTCTATTCCACTTAGATTTACCCGTCATCTGGATCTGTCCGAGGGGATAGGTGCAATCGTCGCTGCCAAAATAGAAATCATTAAAGCCTAGAGTTTTTTGAAACTTAGTCGGGTTGGGTTTGTCTGCTACTGCCACTATTGCTGAATGGTTATGTAACATCAAATTACGACCGACCATGCCAGAAGAATTGGCTAATCCCTGGGGATGATGTTCGTCTTTTGATTTTAGAAGTAGGATGGCAGAATTAATCGAACCAGCGGAGATAACAACCGTATCGGCACTAAATTCTATCGTTTCGCCCTCAATTTCTACCGCTACAGCCCTAACCCGCTTGCCAGTCTCATCGACAATCAACTTCTCGACCTTAGCGTTAATTTTTAGGTCTACATTATCGTACTCCACCGCGCGATCGACACAGGCTTTTTGTGCGTCCATTTTGGCATCGATTTTACATGGATAGGGGTCGCAAGTAGCACAGCGGATACAGGGGCTATTTTCGGGGTCTTCTACGTTGCGATCGATCGCTAGCGTTAAATGATGAGGGTGTAATCCTTGTTGGGCTAACTCGTCAGCCACTTCTTGCAGTCTTGGTTCGTGGGGCATCGCAGGAAAGGGATATTCCACCGACATCTCTGGTTCGGTAATATCTTCTCCTTTGTTGCCATGTATCTTAAAAATGCTTTCTGCGCGAGTATAGTATGGTTCGAAGTCTTGATAATCAAACTCCCAAGCAGGAGACACTCCACCTAGATGCTTTACTTCCCCAAAGTCTTCTTCTCGCATTCTTTGTAAAGCCGCGCCGTAAACCTTGGTATTTCCGCCGACGTTATAAAATGCTTGAGGCTTGAAAGCTTGATTTTCTTTATTTAGCCATTCTTCTTGTATTTGATATTTTCGACCCTGGAAGATAGCATCAGGATTCCAGTTATCATCTTCCTTGGGTAAATATCCACCTCTTTCGAGAATCAAAATGCGTTTTCCTGTGGGGGCGAGTGAATAGGCTACTGTGCCACCGCCAGCCCCCGCGCCGATGATAATGATATCGTAATGGTTCATAGTAATTTTGCTAACTGCTAATCAAATCGGGGTCTTGCACAGTTTTGGTGATCCAAGAATCAGGCAATCGCTAGTTTACTAGACAGGATACAAAAATCTTTTCTTGAGTAGTTCGTGACTGGCACGACCATACATTTGCCTTTTCAACATCTTGAGTCGATTAACCTGA
>JBCDCO010000399.1:0-3782 GCA_039181635.1 Cyanobacteria bacterium P01_G01_bin.19
AACAACGTACCCAAGATAACTCAGGTAGTAGATAAACTGTTAGCGATCTTTCCTCAAGAAGCTAAATATTTTAGGGACAAAAATCTCGACGTTACTTGGGTGGGACACCCCCTACTCGATCGCCTGGAACAGGCACCCGACCGCAGTCAGGCAAGGCAAAATTTAGATATTCAACCCGAAGAAAAAATTGTCACCCTCTTACCAGCTTCTCGCCAGCAAGAAATTAAGTATCTGCTACCTGTAATGTGCCAAGCCGCGCAACAGATAGCTCGAACATTACCCGAGGTAAAATTTATTATTCCCGTGTCCCTGCCTGGCTATCGTGAAGCAATTGAAGCTGCTGTAAACGAATATAATCTCCCCGCGATAATCTTAGATGGAAAAGAAACCTTAGAGGCGATCGCCGCTGCCGATTTAGCCATTTCCAAATCGGGTACGGTAAATTTAGAAGTAGCCTTACTTAACGTTCCTCAGGTAGTCATATATCGCATCAATCCCATTACCGCCTGGATTGGTCGTAAGTTAGGCTTTTCCGTTCCTTTGATGTCTCCTCCAAACTTAATTGTCGAGCAAAAAATAGTCCCCGAATTTCAGCAAGAAGAAGTCACGGCAGAAAATATTTCTACTGAAGCACTTGAAATATTAAATAGCGACGAACGAAAAGAACAAATAATTGCAGACTACCAAAAAATGCGATCGCTCTTGGGAGAGGTGGGAGTATGCGATCGTACTGCAACAGAGATTATTGATTTGGCTTTGGGATAACGTCAGTGGAATAAATTCGATTAATAATCATCATCGGCAACGCACATTCCTTTACATTTAATGCCGTTGGTTGCAGTACGCCGACAATGAGGACATAGAACTTTTTCTTCGGTTGTTTCTTGACTGTTTTGATTGTTTTTAGCTAATTCTTCCGATTGTGTTTGGCTTGCCAAGGTCATAAATTTTACTTGTAACTCTATTTATTATATTAAGTAAATCTACTTATTCATATTTTGGCAATAATCATACCGATTTTCATCTATCAATCTATGCAAGACTGAATCGAGAACGTTGAATATAATTCCCGATTTAGCCATCGTATTGTTTGCTAGTTGGATTTATTGCCGAACTTATATTTACTTAGTAAGGCTTTAAGTAGATGATTCCAACGCTTACGAGTAAAAAATAGTATTACCAACATCAAGGCTAATAAGTTACCAATGATTTCACTGGGTTCGGGGACGCTTTGACTATTGCTTGGGAGATTACTTAGAGGAATTGGAGCGTTAGGCTGAAGTTGATTGGCTGCCGAGTTTCTAGCTCTTGCAACTGTTTTGCTGGCTTTTAATCCATTCGTCCCCAGATCCTGTTCTATTTCTTGAGAAATACTATCTTCAGTCTCTACAGGCACTTTTTCATCAACCGCTACAAAAGAAGTGTACTTAGAAAGCAGATTGTAGTCTAATGCCGTTTGCGTCACTGCTTTAACTCCTTGGGAGTTTTCTCGTCCGTACATCTCGTTCATCAAGTCTTTGATGCGCGATCGCCCCCATAATTGCGCGATCGCATTATTGCCTCCTACCTGTTGGAAATTAACGTCTAAAATTTGTTCGTAAGGTTTCCCTCCCGCTACTGTTCCCGTGATTTTGAGCTTGCCATTACTCCCATCCTGTTTGCGTCCGTATAAAACTAAAGGCTGGCTGGCAAATAAATCTGGCGACTGTTTGGGATAGATTTCTGGTGCTTTACCCGTACCGATCCATTCCACTTCGATGTTAGTAACTACGGGCTTATTGATCTCGCGATAGAATTTGTCCGCTACTTTTACCGCATCTTCATTGGGTGGCAAAATAGTCACCGTACCTCGTCCCAATTCTGCTAAACGGTTGAGTAAGAAACGATTGGTAGAAGAACCTACGCCAAAGCTATAAAGTCTATTTCCTGGCTTGAGCCTGTCTCGGATACGTCCAATCACTGCTTCATCCGCGCCAATCAAACCATCAGAAAGTAAGACTATGCTCCGCAAACGTCCATCTTCCGCAGCGGGGAAGTTAATTACCGTATCGATACCGTTCATTAGCTGCGTACCGCCATTAGCATCGATTTGACTGACATAAGCCAGTGCCTTAGCGCGGTTTTCTCTGGTGTTGGCTAGAGGCTTTCTCGACAAAGACTGGGTACTGTTGGCAAAGTCAATGATATTAAAAGTATCGTCTTCGTTTAAGCCGCTAATAAACTGGCGCATTAACTCTTTAGATTGGGCGATCGCTGCACCTCTTTGAGAACCAGAGGTATCCATCAAAAACACCACGTCTTTAGGAACGATGCGATCTGACTGGTAATCTACAGCAGGAATTAAATAAGTAGCAAAGTGTCCTCCATGAGCATCAGACTGACTCAATACCGTTGCCTGAGTATCCGCTCCTGCAACTTGGTAGCGCAAGATTAGATCTTGGTTGGGAATAATATCTTTATTCTCTAAAGAAACTTTAGTCGCCCAGCGATCGCTTTGAACGGCGATCGCATGAGAGGTAGAATAAACTCCCGATATTGCTACTCCCGCATCGATTTCAATATTGACCTCAATATCTTTACCCGAACGAGTTTTGCTGACTTCATCTGCCATTGCTGGGGCAATTAGAGAATTGAAGTTATTGCTAGTTTGCTCTCCTTCGAAGCGCGATGCCACTACCAAAGGGAAAGCAAATTCATAGTCACTGCCAATAAATTGCAGAGTATTGGTGTAGCGAATGATTACCTCTACCGTTTCTCCTGGCTGGATATTTGCCAAAGACTGAGTAAAAATATTGTCTCGCTGCTGTTCTAGTAACCCCGCCGTTTTACCTTCCTGCTTGGCTTGTTGATAAATTGCCTGGGCTTCTTCCTTCTTTTTGATGTTGCCGCGAATCAGGCGATCGCCGATCCGAATTTCCATATCGTCTACCGCCGCATCATCGGGTAGGGGAAATTTATAGATCGCTTCTAATGGTTTATTGCTAGGATTGGCAAAAGTTTGCTTGACTTCCACTCGCGCCAAGTTGCCCGAAATTCTGCCATCAACCGCCGTATTTTCTAAAGCAAAGATATTAACCTGTTTCCCCTCGGAATAGCCGTATAGTCCCCCTGGTGGCAGATTAGATCGAGGTGTTGTTGTTGCTTTGGGTTTGGGCTTTACTGGCTGCGCAGTAGGCACAGAAGCTTGAGGAGTAGATACCTGTTGCGCCACGGGAGCTACTAAGGCTCTTAATCCTAACATCAATAGGACGACTGCGGCACTGGCACCCAAGAATTTTTTCCCCTTATTTTGAGTCGAGATAGGTTGAGTTTGCAGATCGAGCGCAATTTCTTTAGCCGCCTGATAGCGTTTATTAGTCGCCTCCTGAAGCATTTTATCCAGAACATCGCCTAACTGCTTGCTAACTGGCTGGTTTAGATAATGTCGCCAATTCCAGCTATTCTCCCCGCTATCAAATAAATTAAATGGATGAATGTTGGTCAACAGATGAATGCAGGTAACTCCCAGGCTATAAATATCGCTGGCATACACAGCCTTGCCTTTTAGCTGTTCTGGTGCGGTGTATGCGGCAGAACCAATTACTGTCCCCGTTCTATTAGCGAGCGCTTCAGTAACCACCTTTGCTGCACCAAAATCAACCAAAAATAAAGCACCGTCAGATTCGCGACGGACGATATTCTCTGGTTTGATATCTCGATGAATTACCTTATGGTTATGAACGAATTGAATCAAAGGTAAAAGATCGACAAGCAGCTTTCTAATTTGCGTTTCCGTCCACGCT
>JBCDCO010000400.1:0-3726 GCA_039181635.1 Cyanobacteria bacterium P01_G01_bin.19
AAACAAATTAACATTTCTCCTTCTCGCCTATCTCAGATTGAGAATGGTCGCTATCCTCATCCAGTTACCCCAGAACTTAAAACTAGACTTCTAACCCATTTGGGTTTAGAAGCATAATCGAGCAAACAAATTATGCCTTAATATCTTTCAAATGCCCTTGATAAAAGGGTTTTTTGCTTTAGAAGCGACTTTATAGTGTTTAGGAAGGCTTTTTAAACTCCTAAACAGTCACAAAATTTAATAAACTCTGAACCCTGTATATATTAGTAATCATAGCTTCTAAACACTTAGTGTTCATTCGGAAACGTTTCGTGTTCATTCGGAAATAGAAAAATTAGAGAAAGCTAGCTAAAATAAGTATTTCAGCCAATCATAATCTTTTCAGAAAGTGTTTAGGAGTTCCTAAACATCAGTATTTTAAGGCTCTGTACAATAGGGGTTGCTATATTAATTTTTCAAAGTAACTATGATCTTGTTTAAACTAATAGCTACATTCAATTTATTTTCCTAAACGAAAAAGAGCCCAGATCCACAATGCCTGCAAGCAAGTGTCCAAGCTCTTTTTCTTTGGAAAAAATAGAAAGAATATTTTTCCTACCAATTAATATTCTATCTTCAATTCTCCAGAGTTGCACGGCAATCTTAAAGAGATTTGCTTTGTGATGCGCCAAAATTTAAGGACAAAGCCAGCGAGGTTTTACACCAGCTAGAGTCCGTTTGGCAAAAATTTGCTATGGAAAGATTCAGCTGCTTGTTATGACATGGGTTTGAGGCTCCCAAAAAAATACTAAGGAGTCTCCATTAATGACGCAACAGTTACCAAAACATTGTGATGCTTCAGATACATCCTGTGAAAAACAACCACCAAACCAATTAACATCTGCCGAATATCAGGAACTATACGAAGGAAGCGGAATCCATCCCGATCTAATTGAACTCAATTTCTTCCACCTGGAAGGTCAGGCAGCATTAGATCGCCTGTTTATTTCCGAAAAACTAAAACGAACTAATTCGGGTGCAATCAGCTATAGCATCCTCAAACGGTATCGCCATATTGAAGCTGGAGGTTGGTGGGTATCAGGTGTTGATGTCCTAAATAAGTATTCAGACGATCTATATGGTCAGTTCAAACCCCTCCAACCCAGACTATCGGCAGATAAAGGGAAAATAATTAAATACGAGGGACCTCCTAAACACCCAACAGGGATAATTGCCTTAAAAGTTTCTCGACTTCTTTGGCATAGCGTAGCTCGTCTAAACAGAATTAAGCTGTTTCTCTCTCCTCTAGCTTTAAGACTCAGCGATCGCACCACACCGATATCATTCTGGGAATGGGTAATAAATAATCCTGAAATTCCCTTAATTATTACCGAAGGAGCGAAAAAGGCTGCTGCTTTAATTAGTACAGGCTATGCAGCGATCGCCCTTCCTGGTATTTTTAATGGCTATCGCCAACCCAAAGATGAATTTGGTCGAAAAACTGGACTTGCCAACTAATTCCCCAGCTTCAAGTCTTTGCTACACCTGGACGTAAAGTCTATTTTGCCTTTGATAAAGATACTAAAGCCAGCACAATCGCCAATGTAAACAGTGCGATCGCCAAAACAGGAAAACTTTTTACCAAAGCTGGAGTTGATATCAAGGTAATTCGCTGGCATGAATCAGCGAAAGGGGTTGACGATCTGATTGTCCAAAATGGTGCATCAGCTTTCCATCAAGCTTATAGTAAGGCGTTATCTCTAGAAACTTGGTTAGTCCGCACCTCTGTTCAGTTAACCTACAAAGCCAATATTCAGGTCAATAGAAAATATTTGGGGTCATTGTCATTGGCGGAAACTGAGAGTGAAATATTTTTCCAGAAGGCAGTCCCAAGGGCACAATGTCCTTTAGGACACCCCACACCTCACACCCTTCAGATACCTGACACTGCCAAACTCATCGGCATTAAATCTCCCAAAGGCACTGGAAAAACCTATTTACTCGAACAAATAGTTCAACAAGCTACAAGAGAAGGGAAATGGGGGCATGGTTTAAATCAAGGTTACAAAATAAAAGAGCATTGGCTACTTGAAAGCAGAAAGCATAATACAGGATACTGAGAGGACAAAAAAGTATTCCTGAAACCGTGTGGAGGAGAATGGGTCACAACTCATCCGTAGCAGCTAGTTTAAATCCAGAGCAAAGAAAACAACTATTCATCGAAATGCAATCTTCGGCTCAAACAGTAACAGCGATCTCGAAACGGGAAGGAGTAAGTCGGAAATTTCTCTACCAGCAGCAGCAAAAAGGCAATCAAGCATTAGAAAAAGAGTTTAATCAACTAAAAGACGAGCCAGACATCTTATATTGGCTTCCAGTGACCAAAAATTGGATATTTCAGGTAATCTTGGCATTAATCTTCATTTGTCATAGTTCATATCGAGGAGTGGTCGAATTTCTGAGAGATTTATTCGACTATCCCATAAGCGTTGCCACAGTTCACAATCGAGTACAGTCGGCGATCCCTAAAGCCCAGGAAATCAATCAATCTCAAGACCTCTCAGGAATAAAAGTGGGATTGAAAGATGAAATTTTTCAGTCGCGACTTCCAGTGTTGGCAGGAATTGATGCCTTTTCCACCTATTGTTATCTACTGGTGGGAGCTGACCATCGAGATGAAGATACCTGGGGCTACCATTTGCTAGAAGCCAGTGAGCAAGGATTAAACCCCGAATATAGCATTGCTGACGCTGCCAAAGGATTGAGAGCGGGACACGAAGCAGCATGGTCGGGGAAACCCTGCCACGGAGATGTCTTTCATATACTGCATCAAGGAGAAGGATTAGAGAACTATTTACAGAGAAGAGCCTCTGGAGCAACCAGCCGACGGAAAAAACTGGAAGAGAAGATGAGAAAAGCCAAGAAGAAGGGACAAGGAAATCGTTGGTCAAAAAAGCTAACTGTAGCAAGATTGGCGGAACAACAAGCCCAAACACTGGCTCGTGACATATCGATTCTCTGTGATTGGCTCAGACACGATATTTTAGCGTTAGCTGGTCCCGAGCACCATTCGAGAAGCGAATTGTGGGATTTTATCGTTGCCGAATTCAAGCAGCGTGAAGCTTTGTGTCTTCACCGCATCCGCCCCTTCAGAACGGCTCTAGAAAATCAAAAAGAAGATTTACTGGCTTTTGCTGCTGTTTTGGATAAAAAACTAACAGATATCTCTCAACGCTTTCAAATTCCCTTATATCTAGTTCGCCAGGTTTGTCTTCTTCAACAACAAAATTCCCAGCAGACAGCCTATTGGTCAACCTGGAATCAACTTCATCACCAAATTGGCTCTCAATTTTATCTTCTGACTGAAGCGGTTGAACAAGCGATGAAGGAAACACCCAGAGCTAGTTCTCTGGTTGAGAATTTCAACTCGCGTTTGCGAAATTACTTTTTCTTACGCCGAACATTAGGTAATGACTATCTAGACTTGCTGCGCTTCTTTCTCAATCATCGCACTTTTATGCGAAGTGAGCATCCCGAACGAGAAGGGAAAAGTCCCACTCAATTGTTAACAGGAGAGACTCATCCTCATTGGTTAGAATTATTGGGTTTTGATCTATTTCGACAACCAACAATTGTCGCTTAAAACCACCTCAATTTTCTCCATTTGTATTCTGTTTGTTGTCATCTAGCAGATGGCTAGATTTCTGCTGTTTTGTTACCTGAAAATAACTCTTTTTAAACCATGCC
>JBCDCO010000401.1:0-3684 GCA_039181635.1 Cyanobacteria bacterium P01_G01_bin.19
AAAAAAGCCGTGGAAAATCAGGGTGGCTCGATTTCAGTGGAGTCGGCGATCGGTCGAGGAAGCACATTTAAATTTACTTGGAAAAAATAGGCATTGCTTATTAAGTAATTACCAACGCCATATAATCTACCAACAGTTAGGGCAGTTAGGGCAGTTAGGGCAGTTAGGGCAGTTAGAGCAGTTAGAGCAGTTAGGGCAGTTAGGGCAGTTTTTGGTAATCGATAATGAATTTTTTGGAGTCTGAAACTATTACTGTTCAGTTCGACATTAAATTTTGTCCGAACCATTGATCTGCAGTCAGTCACTAAAAGTTGATTGCTCCTATATCCAATGATATAGCGGTAATAACCAGAAATTAAGGCGATCGCAACCAAAGATAGATTCCGCAATAAGAAGCTTACTAGTATGTTTGGTTTTAATTAACCACATACACTGACTATTATTCAAACAAGAAATTATGGATTCTTTTACACCGCTACAAACCGCTTGGCAGCAGCTAATGCAGATGGTCAAGGGTACTATTGAGCTGATACCAAATATATTAATTGCGATCATCGTATTCATTCTTTTTTGGCTCGTTGCCAAATTCTCCAGAAGACTGATCAAAAACTTGACTCGTAAGAAGCAGTCTCGCAATTTAGGCTTGGTTTTAGCCAGACTGTCTCAAGGATTTATCATTTTGATCGGTGCGTTTATTGCTCTGGCAATTGTCGTTCCTTCTTTCAAGCCAGGAGATTTAGTCCAGCTATTAGGAGTCAGTGGGGTGGCAGTTGGCTTTGCCTTCCGCGACATTCTACAGAACTTTTTGGCAGGAATTTTGATTCTAATTACCGAACCATTTACCTTGAACGATCAGATTATATTTAAAGAGTTTGAGGGTACGGTAGAACATATTCAAACCCGCGCTACGACAATTAGAACCTACGATGGTCGTCGAATTGTCATTCCCAACGCAGAACTGTTTACCAATTCAGTGACGGTCAATACAGCGTTCGACAAACGTCGTCTTCAATACGATATTGGCATTGGCTATGGCGATGATATTCAACAAGCCAAAGAAATTATCCTGGATGTATTGCGCAACAATCAAGATACCCTACAAGACCCCGCACCAGAAGCTTTGGTAGTAGATCTGGCTGGAAGCACGATTAATATTCGCGCTCGCTGGTGGATAAATCCTCCTCGTCGTGCCGATGCAATGGATACTACAGATGCGATTCTTACGGCAATTAATAGTAGAATGGCTTCTGCTGGCATAGATCTACCTTTCCCAACTCAGCAAATTTTATTTCACGACCAAACAGAAGAAACCGATGGCGATCGCACTCGTCAAAGAGAAGGTTGGCCAGCCTCTAAAGGTAATAATCCCCAACCAAGAAGCATTGGTGGATCTTTGCGCAGGTTAGCAAACGGTAATGGCAATAATAACAAATATAGTAACGGCGTTCAAAAATCTTAAAACCACTATGGACAATGCGATCGCTAAGTTTAAAAGCTGGCTAGTCGACCGACGAAACTTTCTGTTCTCTCGCTACACCAAGGATGGGGGAGAGACTCAAGAGCCAGAGCGATCGCTTATAGAACTACCATCCGAAATTAGGCAAGAACTAGTCAATGCAGTAGAAAACTTGCCCAGCAATCCCGCCGACTTTAAGGCGACCGCTGCTGAGTTGGATAAAGCGTTTGACAGTTGGGTTCAAGACCCTAGCAATGCCAATAATTCTATTGCAATTTTGGACAGTCCCGTTGTTTCTGTATCGAGGATTTTATCATCGACTTTGGCAGAGTGGACAAAATCGAAAGACATCGCGCTCAACTTGTTTTCTCTAAAGGCTAGACCTGATGACATAGAATCGATCGCTGCAAAATTAGAACACCATCTAAAGTCCCAATCGCCAGCAAGAGAAATAATTGTTATACCCAATCTCAACTGGTGTTTTTTACGTTCTCTCGAAGGTTTAGACGGTATTGAATGCCTCCAATCTCTGCTGTGTGAGGATTCTCATCGTCGCTTTTGGATTATTGGTAGCGGACAGGTTGGCTGGCAGTATCTCAAATCAGTCTGTTCTTTAGATGCCTACTGCGGCGTGGTATTTAATTTGCCAGCGATCGCCCCAGAAGATTTGCAAATATGGCTCGATCCAGTAGTTGAAGAACTGGAAATTACCTTTGATAAACCTAGAATTGACAAGCAAATTCTCGACGGAGACAAGGATAACAAAACCAACTACTTCGAACGCCTGGCAGATATTTCCCAAGGAGTAAGCACCGTAGCTATACAGGCATTTCTCAAGTCAATTTGCTACAAAGAAAAAGAAGAGGATCAGGAAGATAGCCCCAAAAGATTATTCGCACGAACGCCAAACCTACCAAAACTACCAGACTTAGAATCGGCAGATCGCTATATTCTTTACTCTCTGTTACTTCACGGAGATTTAACTATGTCTGCATTGTCTCAAAGCTTGGGAGATATAGAGTCGGAAGTTCAGCCAAGGGTACAGTTATTAAGGCGAGTAGGAGTAGTTGAGCAGCAAGAGAGAGTGTTGAAGATTAACCCTCTTTACTATCCTCGAGTTAAGCAATCACTAGCCAGCAATAATTTTATTATAAATCAGAAATGATACTTATTTATGAATCATCTATCTTTTTACTATTTATATTTAGCTCAGTCTGCGGCGGATACGGCAGAAGACACAAAAGAACTTGTTTCTAAAATAACTACCGATAAACTTACTCAAGCGCTGTTTATTCTGTTGGCTGCGTATGTAACTTTAAAGTTACTAGACAAATTGGTTCTGTGGCTTTCTGAAAGGATTGCCAAAGAATGGCGATTGAGGGTCAAACAATTTTTACCCTTTCTCCGAATGACAGTATTGACCACCACAGCAGTGGTTTTGATGAATTTATTTCTCAATCTTTCCAGGGAGAATATTTTAGCCGTCACGGGTACTGTAGCCGTGGCTTTGGGTTTCGCTTTTAAAGATTATGCCAGCTCGATCATTGCAGGTATAGTCAGCTTATTCGAATCTCCTTACGGCGTGGGCGATCGCATTAAAATTGGCGAACATTATGGAGAAGTAATTAGCTATGGTTTGCGATCGGTTAAAATTCAAACTCCAGACGATAATATTGTCGTTATTCCTCACAGCAAAATTTGGACTGAAGCTGTCTCCAATGCTAATGGAGGAGCGTTAGAGGCTCAGGTGGTAACTAAATTTTATTTCGCTCACGAGATAGATATCAACCTCGTCCGCAAGATACTTTACCGTACGGCTCAAACCAGTAAATATACGGCTCTCAAGCTGCCAATTGTGGTAGTCATAGAAGAAAAACCCTGGGGAACTATTTTTAAGCTAAAGTCTTATCCTTTAGACGCACGGGATGAGTTTATCTATCAAACCGATTTGATTTCCAGAGCCAAGCAGGCTTTTAGCAAGCATCAATTTGCCTATCCCGACATACCTTCTATGATGGACAAAAGACAATAACTTCTGCCCTCCAACTACAACTAGCATATAGAACCCATTTGAGATCTTTTTCTAAGAAAAATCAGTTATTTCAGAGTTCCTTATTTTGAATTATTGAACGAGAGAACAAGGTTTCAACCAGCTATCTTGAAACATTTAATGTGACAGTGATTTCGAGATGGTTATGGTTACACACAGAGATCTCAAATGGGTTCTA
>JBCDCO010000402.1:0-3683 GCA_039181635.1 Cyanobacteria bacterium P01_G01_bin.19
AAAGGCAAAATTATAACCGTGAATTGAAGACAGAAAAACTTCGCCCATGAGAGCGATTTATTCTGACCTCTATCATACTGAAGTATCCAGGCGATATTTATAAATAGATTCCAAAAAACTAATCGTGTCCACCTCATCTCTATGGCTTACGGGAGCATCTCAAACAGGAAAAACTTCTGGCTTAGTTAGTGAGTTTTCTCATTGGGTCAGAAAACAGCTATTTGAATCGAGCATAGTCCAGCCACAAAATTTAGCTTCTGCGGCTCTAGTGTTTGCTGCCAACAATCAAAATAGACGCAAATTAAGCGATCGCCTGACGGCTGCGGTTGAAGGGACTTATCCCATAGTATGCAAAACCCCAGTCGGTTTTATTACCGATGAGGTGATGTTGTTTTTTCCCTTGATTTTCGAGCAGCTAAACTTCAAAGCTCAGTTTCCCCTGAGATTGCGTCCCGAAACCGAACAGGAATTAGCCACCAATCTTTGGCGAAATCAGCCAGATTGGCAGACTTTGTGTGAATTTGAGAATGAATACCGTTTGGTGCGGCAAACCTTAGATTTGATGCAGTTGGCAGGGGCTAGTGGAGTTCCTACGGAAGATATATCCCTAATTTTGCAAGCAGGACTGCTGGGGTTAGAAGCTGATGGTCAAGATAATGCTTATCTTTGGCAAAGAATGGGAGAACTGCTGCTACTGTGGCAAAATTGGTGTCTCAATCGCGGCTTTCTGACTTACGGACTGATTTACGAGCTTTACTGGCGTTATTTGCTACCCAACCCTCAATACCAGGTTCATTTGACTCGTCGCTATCGAGCTATATTTGCCGATGATGTCGATGATTATCCCGCGATCGCCAGAGATCTGTTTGAATTTATGCTGGATCGCCATACCTTTGCTGTATTCACTTACAATCCCAATGGTAAAATCCGTTTGGGACTAAATGCCGATCCAGATTATCTAGCAGGCTTGGCAATTCGATGCGAGCCGCGAACAGCTAGTTTTAGAGCTAATAATTTGGCTACAGAGTTTGCCGAGACCGCAGTGGAGTTGGTAACTTCCTCTGCTTATCTAGTCGAGGCACCAGATTCTATTCAATCGATACAGACAATATCTCGTGCCGAACTACTCAGACAAACTGCCGAAATTATCATCGATGCGGTCTATCATCAGGGCATCCCACCATCAGATATTGCCATCATCGCCCCTGGTTTGGATGAAATTGCTCGATATAGCTTAATCGAAATTTTATCTGCCAAAAATATTCCCATCGCGCCATTAAACGAACAGCGTCCGATTATCAGCTCGCCTTTGGTTAGAAGTCTTTTAACTATGCTGGGATTAGTTTACGCTGATTTAGGTCGTCTGGTAGACCGCGATGCGATCGCCGAAATGCTAGTGATATTTAGTCAAAAATCTGGGGAAAATAAATCAATTGCCGAGATAGATCCCGTCAGGGCAGGTTTAATTGCCGACTACTGCTACCATGTCGATCCCGATCGCCCTTATCTAGCCTCTTTTGAAACCTTTTCCCGTTGGGATCGCTTGGGGCATCAGGCTGTAGCAGCCTATCAAAAAATTGTGGCTTGGATTGAAGCCAGCAAAGCCAAACAGCAGCAGCAAAGTTTCTTTACCCCGACGATTCTTTTATCAGAAGCGATCGCTCATTTTATGGTCGGACAAAAAAATCTGAGTAGCGATAAGTTAGCTGTTTTGCGAGAACTGATGGAAACAGCTCAACATTTTTGGGAAGTGGATCGTCGCATCAGACAAAACGAACCCAGTTTCCAGACAGAGGCGGCTACTGTTGCTCAGTTCATTCGCCTGTTACGCCGTGGTACGATTACCGCCAATCCTCAACCAGTTCGCCAATTTACCCCCTCAAAAGGATCGGTCACCTTAGCAACTATATTTCAGTATCGTTCCTTGCGTACGTCTCATCCTTGGCAGTTTTGGCTAGATGCTAGCTCTCCTCTTTGGTCTCAGGGAGGAGCCGCAACCTTATTTGCTGCACCCCTATTTCTCAAACAGTGGCACGGCAAAACCTGGATGCCTGAGGATGAATATGAAATGGACGCTCGACGCTTGCAAAGAATTATCCGAGATATGATGGCAAGAGCGCAAACAAAAATCTTTTTATGTCACAGCGATTTGGGAGTTAATGGAACCGAGCAAGCTGGAGTGCTGCTGCCTCTAGTTCATGCAACAACTCAATACTCTTTGGTTACAAGCTAGAGGTTTACGCTGTTTGTCAACTAGTTCTTAGATAATAGCTGAAAGCTTTAAGCTGTTAGCCTTGGAGATATTTTTTTCCTCTTTCATACTATAAGTGCCGTAAAATCACCTATTCAAGCTAATTTACAGCGGAGGATGTTGAGAAATTACTATTCTTGAGCTAAACTCCGAAATGTTAACAATCTGTTAACTGTGACTTACATATCCTTATTTTTTATAGCTAAATTTCCTTTCCGTGATTTAGTTTTTGTTCTCGAATCTAATCGGGAAACTATAATGAGCAATATATTATGTTTTATTGGCAAGAATGGATCGTTCGAGCATATCACTGGCTTAGCTCTCTTGGAGCGTGGTCTTATCCTACTTTCACTGGTATCTATCTTATTGCAACCTTAATTGGCTTGCCTGCAATCTTTTTATTTTTAGCAGCAGGTAGTTTATTTGGTCTTGTTCCTGGTTTGATTTTGGTATCTATCTCAGATACTCTTAGCGTCGCTCTCTGTTATCTGTTGGGTAGAACCGTAGCGCGCAAGACCGTTCACAAATGGATCGCCGATCGCCCTCATTGGGATCGATTTGATCGCGCAGTAGCGAAGAAAGGTTGGAAAATTGTCTTTCTAACTCGCCTTTCCCCTGTTGTGCCCTCCAACATCCTCAATTATGGTTTTAGCCTGACCAAGATAAATTTTTGGCAGTATGTGTTTGTTTCCTGGCTGGCAATGCTGCCCGTCATTTCCGTATATGTTTACCTAGCATCGGTGGGAACTAGCTTGCTTTCAGGCAATAACGACCCCAGACAGATTATTGCTTCGGCGATTGGATTTATTACTGCCTTTATGGCGATCGCCTACACTACAAAACTGATGCACGGTACTTTATTTGCCAAGTCAACTGAATCTATTACGCCCGAGCCAAACTCTAATAAGTCCAAAAAACGCAACAGAAGTGCCAGCGCAAAACGAGAAGTAAGCAGCAAAATTTGATTGATTGAAGTTACGCAAAACAACGACAAGTTAATTGTTGACTGTTGATTGTTTTTTTGACTCACTATTTAATACCTACTGCCTTCTACCTAAACCTCATCTAAATAGAAAACCGTAGTTTTGAGTTGAAGATAGAACAAGTTAGAAAGTAGAAGACACTTCTGACTTCTGACTTCTGACTTCTGACTTACGAGCAGTTATCTAAAAAACTCCTGGTTTCAAACTGGATGCGGTTTAAGTGCAAGGTTTTTTGATAAACAAAGTGATTTTTCTTGCACTTAGCAGAATCAAATGTGCTGTTTTTTCTTTAAAGCTAATAGCTTATAGCTTAGAGCTACCCCTGTTAAGGTGAGCGTTTGTACTGCTTTTGCTGGTGAAGAAGGCGAGCCGTAGAGCGATGAGGATGTCTGGGGTCATAAGTCGGTTTGGGTTTAGGCTTCTTTTTTTGCCTTGGAGAAGAACACAAC
>JBCDCO010000403.1:0-3599 GCA_039181635.1 Cyanobacteria bacterium P01_G01_bin.19
GCCAAGCGCCAATTATCGCGGTTATAAAACAGAGCTGCATTGGTCACAAAGTAATCGCTTGCGCTAAAGCTATTAACTAAATCCCCTTCTCTTTCGCCTACAAACACAAAGCCTCCGCCAAAGCCCAGACCTTTTATGCTACCTTGCTGAATTTCATAAGTAGTCCATAAACTAGCACTGTGTTCGGGAGTGTTAAACAGACGATTACCTACGGGAATATCATTATCTTCGCTCACGACCGCATCAATGTAGGCATAGCTAGCTACAATATTCCAGCCTGGGGTGATTTCACCAATGATGTCTAATTCAATACCCTGACTTTTTTGTTCCCCTGTTGCCACTGAAAAAAACGTACCTGGCGGACTGTCTGGATCGGGGGTGGCAACATTTTTTTTGGTAATATTAAGGTACGCTAGTGTAGAAAATAATTTTCCTTGAAGAATTTCACCTTTGATACCAAATTCAAAGCCTTCACCTTCTTCTGGTTCTAGAAGATCGCCACTGCTGGTAGTTGCAGTGTTAGGGGTAAAAGATTGCGAGTAGCTGCCAAAAAGGGATATTTGAGGAATTGGTTGATATACCAGTCCGACTCTAGGGTTCACATCATCGAAGTTTTCTGTTGTTTCCGAACTTTCTGGGCTAAACTCGGTTACACCATTGACCGTAGTTTGTTCTATAGTGTCATACCGCACTCCCGCTAACAAAATTAAGTTATCGAGGATGTCGACCTGATCCTGTAAAAAGATACCCAAGCGATCGCTTTGAACATCATTATTTCTGACAACTGGCAACTCATCGGGGTCAACGTCGTCAAATAGACCAAAATCAGGGTCAAAGATATTGAAGAGTTGAGTGCCAAAAAAATCAGCAGCCTGAACGATCAAATCATCGGTTCGATTAAGATCGACCCCAAACAAGAGAGTATGTTTAACCGAACCCGTATCAAATTTACCCACCACATTGGTTTGTAGCGTATAGTTTTGAGCATCTAACTCTTGTGTTGCAAATGTCTGCGGGATATCACCAGTTTCTTCATCAATTGGATCTACTATTGCCGTAGTAGTCAAATTATCTCGATCCGAAAAGCGAAAAGCATTGCGTAATTGCCAGTTGTCGCTAAAGCGATGTTCTAGGTCATAACCCACGTTAATCGTTTCGCTCTCAGTTACAGCGTCATCTTGATTAATAATGCTGTCAAAAGAGACTGGAAATATACCGTCTCCCGCTGCTGGAAGACCAGAATCAAAGGGAGCTTCTTCATTGGTATAGTCTAATTGAAACGTGATGTCGGTGCGATCTCCAATCTCCCAGCTAATTACAGGAGCGACAAAGAATCGTTCAAAATCTGTCTCAAAATCACGAAAATCATTTTCATGTCGGTATAGAGCGTTGAGTCGGTAGTGTAGGCTGCCATCTGAGGTTAAAGCATCAGAAAAGTCAATCTGAGGACTGACTAAAGCATCATCTCCGAACTGTAAGGTTGCTTTGTAAAGAGAACCTTTTTCTAGAGGCTTTTTCGTTACTACGTTAACTACCCCTCCAGGCTCAATTTCGCCATACAAAATTGAAGCAGGACCTTTGAGTACTTCCACTTGCTCTAGATTTGCCGTCTCGACAAAATTCTGCCCCCCAAACTGCCTGAAACCATCTCGAAGCACAGCAGTATCGCTAAATCCTCTGATATTGAAGGACTCTGTTATATTACTACCTATGCCACCATTGATTACTCCACTAACATTGTTCAGGACTTCATCGAGCCCAATCGCCTGCTGGTCTTCAATTACCTGTTGGGGAATTACCTGGATCGACTGGGGAATATCACGAATAGGAGTGTCAGTGCGAGTTGCTGTACTGGCATCAGGGACAAAATATTCATCTTCTGCTCCCTGTCCCGTAGCAATTACGTTAATGGAATCATCTGGCTCGTCTGGGTTGGTAGTGCCATCAGGTGTAACGCTTAAGACCAAATCATCTCTACCAGGTAAGATCTCCGCACTTGGTGCCTGGTTTTCTCCCGTAATCCTGACTCTAATACTATTTGACTCGGCTTGGCTGACCCTAACTCTGGTAATTCCTGGTGCGGGATCTAGTTCTGTCACACCGTTTCTAATCGCAAATGCTAAAGTTGCATCTAGAAGCTCGATGACTAGATCGTTCCCTTCAGGCAGAATCAACGGCACTAATCTTTCACTTCCCGCTACCGTTTCTAAAACTAACTCAAAACCTTCATCAGTTTGGTTAACTTCTATTCCTGTAACTCTTGTAACACCTTGAGCAATTAGATCCGCAGCAGTACCTCTTCGTAAGAGCAATTCGCCCCCTAAATCCCCCGACTTCGGGGGACTTTGAGAACTTGCTCCCCCCAAACTTGGGGTGCTGGGGGGCTAGATTCAGTATTTGGGAGAGAAAAGGAGGATGCTATCTCCGCTTCAGCAGAACCAACCACAACCAAACCCCAAACGCCAGCAATCGCCAAAAACCACCAAAAATTACAACGTAAATACTTTCTCACTATACTCTTCACTCCATCATTCAAGCCCACTTAAAAAGAGCTTGATGCAAAATATGTTCAATTAATTTACAGGAGAAGTAAAGTTGTTTCTAGAGATTTTGAGGCGTAGCTGCATTTTTTTCTCAAGCATTTTGCTAAATCTGATTAAGATAAGTAAATTTATCAATCGATTTAATTCAACTAACGCTTTGCCTTACTTGCATTTGCAATGCTTTGGGATTAACTCCAAACCGTTGGCGAAATGCCGTGGCAAAATTACTGCGACATTGATAACCTACTGCTGCTGCAACTGCTTCAACAGAAAGTTCTGAAGTCATTAATAATCTCCATGCTTGTTGCAAACGGTGATTTCGCAAGTAGCCAAAGGGAGTTGTATTATATAGTTGACGAAAGCCTTGATTGAGCTTGAAGCGATTTGTACCTACTTGTTTGGCTAACGCTTCTGTGGTAGGAGGATTGATGCTTTGACTCTGCAAAATTTTTCCTGCTTGCTGAATATAGTCGAGCTCGGATTGGTTTAAACGCGATCGCAGCATCTCTTCTTCAAAATAGAGATTAACCAACTGCAAAGCTTTTTGTTTTAAATAAGTCCGACGAGTTGCATCCTGATATGGGCAACTGAGAATTTGCCCAATAACCCGCTCCATCTTAGCGGAGATTAAATTACGACCTGCATTGCCAAGTTCTTCCATCTCAGAATAAACAGTATCACTCAAAATTTGCTCTAAAGTAGCATCAGAATCGTCAGGGATATCATTCTGTGAAATTCTTTCGAGCATTTCTTTGATGTTAGAAGTTGAGTATCCTTCTCGATCTAGATGTATGGAGCGAGTAATTTGCTCGGCAATACAAAGTGTTGGGGGCAACAATCTCGCCATGAATTCTTGTAGATAGGTCACGATCGCAGATTGAGTAAAAACAATCTGGACATCAAAAATTTGCTGCTGCGATCGCATGATATGTATTTCTCTTAATCCAAAACAAGGATAAAATATGCTATGTCTTGCATCAGATCCTACGAGTGGAAAAGAAAATGTTAGTGAACTATCATGGCTCGGTTGATCGATGATTAAATCTCGACCTAGCC
>JBCDCO010000404.1:0-3586 GCA_039181635.1 Cyanobacteria bacterium P01_G01_bin.19
AACGTGAAGCGATCGCTTCTTGATGCAGTCGCTCATGGGGGAAACCCCCAAGACCGCGCTGCATCGCTTTTTTAACATCTCGTTCTCAAATGGAAAACAAAGATTAGATAGTTTCTCTATCGACTTGGCGATTAAAAGAAGTCTCAGAATCAAACCAACCAATTCCGCAACTTAGCCGAAATCGTATCAATAATAGTAGTGGCTAAAATCAAAATAATTAAAATAGCGCAAACTTTACCATAGTCAAACGATTGAAAACTTTGATAGAGAGATACGCCAATTCCTCCCGCACCAACGATACCCAATACCGAAGCAGCACGCACGTTAGATTCAAAACGATACAAGGCAAAAGAAGTCCATAGAGGAATTACTTGAGGAATAATCCCAAAAATAACCTCTTGAATTTTACTCGCCCCTGTCGCCCTAACCCCTTCTACTTGTCCTGGTTCGATCGCCTCTACTGCTTCGGAAAATAATTTACCCAACGCACCCGCAGTATGAATAAATAGTGCCATAACTCCCGCGAAAGGACCTAAGCCAACCGCCACAACAAACACCAAAGCGAAGACTATTTCGTTGATTGCCCGCATTGCATCTAATAGCCTTCTGATGGGTTGAACGATCCACACGGGACAGACATTTTCCGAAGCTAGAATAGATAGAGGAATTGCTGCGATCGCAGCCAATAAAGTTCCCCAAATACCCATCGAGATAGTTATCAGAGTATCTTCAAGATAAGTTTTCCAGTAAGAAAAATCAGGAGGAAAATAAGACTTGGTATAGTCCACCATATTTCCCCCTCGTTGAAGCAACACAGGAAAATCTAGTTCGCTTTGAATATAGGAAAAAATTAAAACAGCAATAGTAGCAACTAAAAATAAGACTCTACCCGTGGTTATGCGCTTATTTTCTTTTGCCAACATCTGCATTACTTCAGCAGAAACGCCTCCATTTATACATTTATCATTTAGCATTTATCATTTATTCTCTTTGGATAACATAGTTATTTAACTGTTTAATATTCAATGTTCAATGTAGTTTAGGCATTGGCTTCTACATATTCATCTAATTCGCGAATTGGATTCCACATATCGTCGGTTGCAGGATCGAAACCTTGCCACGCTAAAGGTCCAAGTACGGTTTCATCGCTGTAGTTATAAAAGAAATCCTTAACCTTAGTTTTAATTTCTTCTGGTAAATCACTACGCCAGGCGATTGGATCGCTAGGAATAAGAGTAGAAGTCCAGACTGTTTCAATGTTAGTTCTCGCGTCGGGGTTAGTTTTCTCCAAACGGCTGAGAGATTCGCTGTTGTTAGTGGCTACATCTACTTGGTTATTAGCGATCGCTAGTGCAGTAGCTTCGTGGTTTCCTGCAAAAATCAGACGCTTAAAGGCTTCTTTGGGATCGACATTGTTCTGAGCAAATACATAGTAACTCGGTACTAAAAACCCAGAGGTGGAGTTAGGATCGTTAAAGGCAAACTGTAGATTAGAAGCATTTTCTAGCACGTATTTGTCCCCACCCATTTCTTTAGCTTTTGCCAAATCGGGGTGGTCTTTGTTCATAATGAGGTGGGAGAAATAACCTTTTGTGCCGTCATCATTGACTGTTTGTGCGAAGACTTCTGCATCAGCAATTTTGTTTGCCTCGACGTAAGATTTACCACCATACCAAGCTAGCTGCACCTGTCCAAAACGCATGGCTTCAATTACCCCTGCATATTGGGTAGCATAAAAAGCTTTTACAGGCATGCCAATTTCTTCGGACATAGCAGAAATGAAAGGTTCCCAAATCGGCTTTTGATTAGCTTGAGATTCTGTGGAAATAATTCCAAAGTTAAGTTCTTTAAGATCCTGTGCTTGAGCAGATTGAGAGAATAATTTAGCTGCTGCTAGAGAGCCAGTAAATATAGAAGCAGTTTTTATAAAAGATCGTCTTTTCATTGTTTGAATAGTATTAATTGTGAATAATTGATTAGTGAGTTTTTGTTTTAGACTTGACTAGTAAATTTTCAGCCTTGGCATCACAGATGCAGCGAAGCTGCTGCTCTCGCAAAGCGAGAGACGGCGCGTTAGCGCCATTTCCCTAGCACCCTAAAACGGTGCGGGGTCGCTGCTCAAAGTCTCCATGTCCACGAGTTACCAATTCTTTAACTGCCGAACCATAAATGCTAGTCAGCTTTTGGTCATCTAACAAACTAACTGCGCCGTCAAACATAACTCTGCCATCCCGCAAAGCGATCGCTCGTTTAAAATAGCGTCGTACCATTTGCACTTGATGTAAAGAAGTGATTACCGTGATGCCCTCATCATTAAGCTGGCATAATAATTCCATTACCTTTCTGGCAGATTCTGGATCTAGAGAAGCAATCGGTTCGTCGGCAAGAATAATTTTCGCTCCCTGCACCAAACATCGAGCGATCGCAACTCGCTGCTGTTGTCCTCCAGATAAAGTAGATGCACGTTGATAGGCTTGTTCGAGAATACCGACTCTTTCTAACGCTGCTAAGGCTTGAGTCTTTTCCTTTTTAGAAAATTGGCGAAAAAGCGATCGAGAGAGGGATATTTGCGATAAATTTCCAATCAGAACATTTTCAAGTACGCTCAAGCGACTAACTAAATTAAACTGTTGAAAGATAAAACCAACTTGACTTCTTAGGCGACGGATGCGCGAATGGTATTTACCCTGACTTTGAAGGGGAGTACCAAAGATGTTGACTGTACCTTTATCTGCAAGATGCAAACCGTTGATATTGCGCAACAAGGTTGATTTACCAGAGCCAGAAGCACCTACCAAAGCCAGCATTTCGCCCTCATTTGCTACAAAACTAACCTCATTCAAGGCTAACTTTCCTTTAAAACTCTTATTTAAAGTTTCAACCTTAACTGCCTTAGTAATAGTCAATCTTAAATACCCAAAACTACACTAAAATAACAGTCTCTAAGATCTGAATTAAGACAACAGTAGGCTTGATTTATGAATTAGTTAAGATTTGAATAACGAATCACGATCTATTAGACATGGAGAAGCATGATAAAAATTTGAGTTCCAAACTAGCATTGTCACAATTCAAGTCTATTATTTACTCACAATATGTGACTTTTAAAAATATATTTTTTGTGTCTTCATAGACATTGATTAAGCAAAAGCTCGATGATAATGCGGATTTAACTTGGCTCGAAGATGAGGAAGGGAAATTATCAGTTAAATTTAATGGCTTGGGTAATCATCAGTTCGAGATTCGTTGTGACACAAGACAAGCTGATTGGTTTCGACGTTTCTTAGAAGACCAACAACTTAAAGAAAAAAGCAAACAAGACAAAAAAAAGGGACTTAGAGACAGTGAGATATCCAGTGCGCTGTTTGGCTTGAGGTCGGGAAGAATTGTATGGAGAGAGGGAAAATATTTTTATAAGAAAAAAAAGAATTTAATCAGTGCTTTCTACTTAGGGTTTACTGAATAAGTTAAAACGCAATATTAAAAAGCTTTTCAAGCGTTATTAAAATCCTAAAGTGCAAGGTTTTTGAGTCAATTGGGGAAATTTCCTTGCACATAACAACATATACAACCTAATTTTTTAAAA
>JBCDCO010000405.1:0-3564 GCA_039181635.1 Cyanobacteria bacterium P01_G01_bin.19
CCAGAACGCAGCGACGGCAGCCATCGTCATTTAGACAGTTTGATCGGTAAGATTATCTACCGCAAAACCCCTGAAGAACTATCTGGTAATGCTTTGGCAGAGCATAAAACAGTTCAAATGAGAGTCAAGCTATCTGATGAAGAACAGAAACAGTACGATAGTGCGATCGCCACTCGCAATCAGTTCCTGCGCGACTCGAATATTTTTTTGAGTAGCCTTGAAGGATGGCAGCTATTTGTTCGTGCGAGCGCGCGCTCTCCTCAGGGAAGAAAAGCGATGTTGGCACACAGACAAGCCAAAGAAATTTCTCAGGGAACCGATGCCAAATTAAGAGTTTTAACCGATTTAATTACTCAACACGATAACGAACGTATTTTAATTTTTACCAACGATAATGCTACGGTTTATCGTATATCTCAACAGTTTTTAATTCCTGCTATTACCTATCAAACCGCAGTTAAGGAACGTCACGACATTCTCACCAGCTTTAAAGCAGGAGAATATAAGACTTTGGTTGCTTCCCATGTGTTGAATGAAGGGGTTGACGTTCCCGATGCGCGAATTGCGATCGTTTTATCGGGTACGGGTTCCACTAGAGAATACATTCAAAGATTGGGAAGAGTTTTGCGCAAAGGGAACCGCACCAACAAACAAGCTATTCTTTACGAAGTCGTAACAGAAAACACCAGTGAAGAGAAAACTTCCGAACGCCGTCGCGGAGAGCAAACAGCATCTAACTACAGACAGTTAGAAATTGTACCCTCAAAGCCCAAACTAAAAAAGAAACAGCAATTTAAAGCAGCAGAGAAGCCAGAAGATTGGGATCTCGAACATTAAAGATCGATTCTAGTTCAATCGCGACCACAAATTTTGGCGTGCTAATACTTCAAACAAGCAGCTACACGTAAGTTCGACGAAGCGATAAAAACTTAAAAAGTATGTAACTCTTTAATTTTTAAAGGTCTGAATCCTTCATTATTTCGTTATGAATAACACAACTCCTAATATGCGGAGCGGTATCCTTTAGGACTCCTAACTCCTAACTCCGAATTCCGAACTCACGTAGCTACAGTTTTGTAAAGTTTGTTTAGGCACGGAAAAATGAATCGCGAAAAAATAATAAATATAGTATTGATAATTACCAAAGCTCGGATCGTTTGCCGTCTATGAGTTACGAACACAAATCTGTCTCCAAATTTTATCTGAGCTAACGATAAGATAATAAAACTCAAAAAGATTATGGCAGTTCTATCTCAAAGAATATTGTTTTCCAGTAACTGCTCGCATACTAAACGCTCGCTTCTAGATCATTATGAACGATGCCATCTATTCTAATTTTGGATTTGATTTTCCCTACGACAATCGAAATCGAGACTCGGAATTAATCGAACAACTAGGTTTTATTCCTGGTTTAAAAGAGTTTTTGATCGTTCGGCAGGTTCACGCTTTAGAACACGCTACAGTTTGGATGTTGAGCGATGCAATGGGATCGAACAGGGCAAAATTATCCACCAATTACTTATCCGCAGATAACGAGACTATTGGCGGTTTATCTACAGATCGGGGATTTTATATTTATGGCGATGTTAATCCGATTAAGTTAAAAAGAGCCGTCAATTCTGCCCTCAATCGCCTACAGAAGGGAGAATGGAATCTAGCACTCCATCCCCGTTGCGGAACTAATTCTTCGGTTGCTATGTTGCTTACGGCAGGAATGACCATGACAGCTCATCTAAGTTTACCGAAAGAGCCAATTCATCAATTGATGGGGATGGGTTTGGCAACTTTAGCCGCCAACTATCTCGCTCCAGATCTGGGTATCTACGTTCAAAAGTATATTACTACCTCAATTCCTTTCAATCTCAAACTAAAAAAAATAACTAAAATCATCAGTAAATCCAGCGATCCTAGCTATTTTGTCAAATTAGATTGGATAGACAATAAGGATTAATTCTCTAGAAGAAGCCAAACAAAAAGCGATCGCCAAGTCTACACTTAAGGAAAGACAAGGTAGATAGAATCTGTAATGGAAAAAGCCAGAAAAATTAGTGGTTAGATTCCTGCGTGTCCCAGTGCAATGCCTGTGAACAGCATTCCAAAGACTAAGAACGGTTGGGCACTAGCTTGATATTTAACATCATTTTCTAGAGGATCGCGCAAGAAATACATATCTTGAAAGACAATTTGGGGAATGACTAACAAGAAGACGATGGTCGCGTAAAGATTCTCGTGAACTGCTACCAAATATCCTGCAATGCCAATTTGAAAAATATCGATCGCCAGAACGCAAATCCAAGCGGCAGTAGTTACGCCAAACATTACTGGTAAAGATTTTAAACCCAAGGCGCGATCGCCCTCCACGCTTTTAAAGTCATTAACAATGGCAATTCCTAACCCAGCAAAACTATAGATCAAAGTTAAAATTACAATCGTCCAATTGAGATTGCCAAACAAAGCATGACCAGTCCACCAAGGAAGGGCAATATAGCTCGAACCGAGGGCATAAGTACCAAGCCAGCCATTTTGCTTCAGTTTTAGTGGTGGCGCAGAATAAATATAGGCGATAAATGTTCCTCCTAAAGCAATACAGAAGATAGTCGGAAAGTCATGATTTACCGCAACATCTAATCCATAAGCCAAGGCTAAACCAGCCAATAACAAAACCCAGATTTGTGCTTTTACCTGGGGTAAAGATATCGCTCCCGAAGGAATAGGACGATAGGGTTCGTTAATGGCGTCTATCTCGCGATCGTAAAGCTCGTTGACGGTTTGTGTATAGCCAGTCATCAAAGGACCTGAAAGCAACATACAGGCTGCCGACAGAAAAAAGTTTTCTAGCGTCCAAGTGTAGTTACCTGAAGATGCTGCGCCACAAATGACCCCCCAGATTAAAGGAATCCAGGTAATGGGTTTCATTAGCTGTAAGCGTATTTTCCACAGGGAAGTTTCTCCCGCTGCTGCCCCTTTCATTCCCAATAACTGACGGGCTTTAGAGTCGCCCGAATTATCTGGTTTTTCTATATTGGTTGAAGAATCAGACATGATTATCTTTAACTAAATGGTTTTTTATCTAATTTGCTGCTGGTTACTTACTCAATAAGCTGGAAGCTTTAAGTACAGAGTAGTTGTAGTTTAAAACTAATTATGATTGGTCTATGGCTAGGTCAAAGCCCTTTATCCAACTGAAACTTCTAAATAACCATTTTGGAACTTTGCTCCTGTAACTGAACTGCCTCGCCAAGCAGGAGGAAGAGTAATATTTCGCCTTTGATCCCCAGCCTCAACGGTTATTTCGGGACCATATTGAGTTAATTTGACTTCTTTCTTGTCAAATCCTGGCAGGAATACTTTAACCTTGCGTTCTGCCATGACAAACTCTGTCGGCTTGGGGGAGTTAGTTCCTTCTGACATGCTGGGCAAGCTGTCGATCAGAGGTTGCCAGTTGCTGCCATCAAAACTAGGCAAGGGAGAAACGGCTAGTGGAGCAAAATCTTCACTAATTCCTTTGTCGTCTTGACTTTGATTGAGCAGGACTCCTCCTACTCTAAGCCCAGCCTGTTGCGC
>JBCDCO010000406.1:0-3562 GCA_039181635.1 Cyanobacteria bacterium P01_G01_bin.19
AGCAAACCTAGTCACGCCTATCCTCAATGAAGGCAAGCTATTTGGTTTATTAGTAGCACATCAGTGCAGCCAACCCCGTCACTGGCAAGACTATGAAATTCGTTGGGTAACTCAAATCGCTACTCAGGTAGGTTTTGCCCTCGATAATGCTAGCTTACTACAGCGATCGCAAGAAACTGGTTTGCCAACGCAACTGTTAAATAACTTTAGCTTCGGTATCAGCGAACGAGTCAATAAACTGGAATTACTCAAAATTGCCGTCGAACAGGCACGCAAAGTAATCAAACTAGACCGCGTAATTGTCTATCAGTTCGATCACGATTGGAACGGCAATATTGTCGCTGAATCTGTTATTCCTGGCTACCCTAGAGCCTTAAATTCTCAGATAACCGATCCTTGCTTTGCTAGGGAATATGCAGAGAAATATCGTCAGGGTAGAACCTACGCCATCAATAACGTTTATCAAGCCAATCTAACTAGCTGTCATTTAGAACAGTTAGAACCTTTATCCGTCAAGGCTAGCGTAGTAGTGCCAATTTTACAGAACGAAGAACTATTTGGTTTGCTGATCGGACACCAATGCCAGCAGCCTCGTCAATGGTTACAGTCAGAAATCGATCTATTTGCTCAATTGGCTATTCAATTAGGTTTGGCTTTAGATCGAGCTATTTTGCAAGAGCAGTTAGATGCTGCCAAAAACGTCAAGCTTGGCGAAACTACCCAGCAGCTTCCAGCAAAACAAGACTTCAATCGAGAAATCTCCCAACTGTTGCTAGAAAACCAAGCCGCACTGCGGGATCTCAGAGCCAAAATAGACAAAAAGACAGGCAGTTTCTCACCTCAGCAGCTTTATTATCGAGAAATAGACAATAAGCCCAAAAACATGCAGATCGACAATGAAGTAGCTGCCGCCCAAAGAGCGATCGCCGAAGCAACTAAAAAGGTGGAAGTACTAAATCAGTCACACCAAAATTTACATCAGATGGTAGCCATAATCGACAATCTCAAACAAAAAATGGACCGCTCGTCACAATTACCCCGACTACCTATGGGAGAAATTGCGATCGAATCTAGCGAGGCAATTTTAGAACCTATCGATGACTATGATCGCGATTTATACGCGACTACGGAACAATTAGCTGAAGACTCTAATACCCCACCCAATTTGCTGATGATGAATCAATTTATCGGCGACATTACCGATCTGTCCGATAAAATTTCTCAGCAGTCTTCAATTGTCACCGATTCTTTCCAAAAGTTAGCTGAATTTGCCCAACAGTTGTCTGAAGATAGGGAACAATAATACTTTTAAGATCGATTTAAATGATATTCAAAAAAGCGATCGCAATTGCTATCAATTTCCAGTTAGAGATTTTTGAATAATTATTTGAACTATGGAAGGATATTATACCCTCCAACAATTTCCTGATAGATTTCTTGGATGAGTTCTAAAAACATAATCGCAGTTTCTTCATGCGAAAGATAGCTAACATCTACCTCAGCCATCTAAACAATTTCAACTTCGCTAAATTCAAATTCAACTATAAGTTGCTCGTAGTTGCTATCTTCAGTACCTCTTGGCATTTAATTTTCCTTTGGATCGAAATTCACTCATTTGGTAAGTTCTCCTCACGTAACTTACAAGGTCTTTTGCTGTTCCTTAGAAATGACTTGGAATAATTTTAGCTTAATTTCAGCGTAAATCACGAATTCATGATGACATACAGATAAAGATCTGCAGTATTACTTACAAAGGTTTTTCAAATAAAGTTTTCAGCAAATGTAAAAAAAAAGATTATAAACGCTTTGGTTACTTTTGAGTTATGAGTATAGTTAGCCCAAAATACTCATAAGTACTCTGTAGAGAACTTACAGGGTGCTCATGAGTTTCCCTTAGTTATATAATTAATACATACAGAAGGGGAAAAGATCGCCCTCAAAATTTAAAGTCATGAGTACTAAAGTAAACAACAAAGCTGGAAAACGGACTATCAAAGTAACCATTAGCGAATCAGATTTAGGATATATTGCTGATATTGCTAAAGATCTCGGAGTATCTGAGAGCGAAGTATTTCGTAAAGGATTAAAGTTAATGGCGGTTTACGACCAAGTCAAAAAAAACAAAGGGAAAATTATTATCGAAAATCCTGAAGAACAAACTCGCCAGGAATTACTGATCTTATAA
The DNA here is from genome assembly GCA_039181635.1 of Cyanobacteria bacterium P01_G01_bin.19. Lineage (GTDB taxonomy): Bacteria > Cyanobacteriota > Cyanobacteriia > Cyanobacteriales > Xenococcaceae > Waterburya. The sequence goes on from JBCDCO010000406.1 coordinate 2,186, forward strand.
CTATCGATAGCAGCAGATAGTAATAGCTATTACTATCTGTTGTTTCTCAAAACAAGTATGGAAAACACAGATAAAAATTTAGATTCTAAAAAAGATATTAACGATAGTTTGCAATATCACGATATTCCACCTGTTGAAATTGATGATTACGATCCGACTAAAGGTAAACTAAACCGCTTAGACTTAATAAAAGAAGCTAATCGAAGTGCCATAGCTAAAAACAAGAATAGATTAGCATCGGCAATAGTTATACTACTGTTAGGTTTTTTGATTACTAATACGGCTAAATACGGCTGGGAAACTGATCGGGCTGTAGAAAAGGTTTATGCTAGTAAAGAGTATTCGGATAAGGAAAAACTAGAATTAGATCGACAATTAAACAAAGAATTTCACGACCAAACTACTAATCGATACTTTCCCACGGTTACTTTGATTATCGGATATATAATCAAAGAAATTTCAGATAAATAAAGTGATGTTTTCTCTTGCAAAACTATAAGTTATCGTTATTAATTTTAATCTCATCTTACAAGTAAGGTCGGCTTTGTTGACTAACAAAAAACTGTTTTAATCAAGTGGAATAAAACCTGTTTTTGAGATTAATTTTTGACCTTGAGGTGTAAGTAAAAAATTGGCATAAGCTCGACCAATTTCCGAACCTGCTTCCTTTTGCCTGAATATCACGTATAGATAATGAGTCAGGGGATACTCAGCAGTACGCAGTGCTTGAATATTGATTCGATTGCGTCTTTGGGGACATTCTGTAGTAGGTACTAAGGGCTTTTGATAGGGAGCAACTAAATTATCTGGCGACTCTCCCAGAGGTAAGGGTTTAACAGTGCATTGAGCCACAATTGTGGCAGTAGAATCGTAGTAAATTCCCCCTGGCTCTTCAGCCAGTTGACGGAGTGCTTGGGTGGCGGTTGGCATCAAGCGAACATTTGCTGCCATTTGGCGATCGGTAAAAATCTGGCGATCGATAAGGTCGTTCATTTCTCCCGTACTGGTGGGGCGGGCATAGGGAACAATGGGCAAATCTGCGCCCCCTAGATCCTGCCAATTAGAAATTTCTCCCGTGTAGATCCCTTGCAGTTGACTGAGAGTCAAACCTGCAATATTTAGGCTGGGGTTAACGGCAACCGCAACACTATCCACAGCGACGGGAATCTGCTTTAACTGTATCCCTTGTTGTTCGGCTAATTCATATTCCTCTGGGCGTAGGGGACGAGAAGACTGAACAAAATCCACCTCACCATTGAGCAACATTTCGATTCCTGGGCTAGATCCTGGTGGCTCATCTTGAGGCTGAACATAGCGTAACTGTACTTCAGGTCTTTCTGACTGAATCACCGAGTCTACCGCCAAGCGTAAAGAAGC
>JBCDCO010000407.1:0-3525 GCA_039181635.1 Cyanobacteria bacterium P01_G01_bin.19
ATGAGGATAGAACCCCAGCAACGTATCGATCTTTGGACTGCCAATGTCTACCAAACCTTACAACAATATCGCCAACGCAGTTCCATCGGAATCGAGTCAGAAGTTATCTTAGATCAAAATCGCTACGTTACTAAGCGACTCTACAGCTTGTTTAAAAATCTGCTTGTAGGTGCATTACTCGTCCTAATTACTACGGGTTTAATGATGGGATGGAAAGCAGGATTAGTTGTTGGCACTACTTTGCCTCTGTCTATACTGATGATTTTAGGCGGGATGCAAGTTCTAGGCATTCCTCTGCATCAGATTTCGGTTACAGGACTCATAATTGCGTTGGGAATGTTAATTGATAATGGGATTGTCATTGTTGATGAGATGCAATATTCCCTGCAACGGGGAATTAAACCCCGATCTGCCATCGAAGGAACTGTTAGTTATCTGGCTATTCCTTTACTAGCTTCTAATTTGACCAGTATCCTGACTTTTGTTCCGATTGTATTGTTACCAGGAGATGTAGGGGAATTTGTCAGAACTTTAGCTATTAGCGTGATTCTGGCTTTGATTAGTTCTTTATTTCTATCTCTGACCGTAATTCCTGCCTTAACTGGCAAGATTCATCGGCAAGCTGTGCCCAAAAGTGCTATCTCGCCACGGTATAATCTCTGGGAACGAGGTTTTTCCCATCCCCGTCTGAGCCATTTTTATAGTTTGAGTCTAAAGTTCGCTCTAGCAAGACCAATGTTAGGCATCTTGTTAGCGCTAATCTTACCCATTACTGGCTTTTTGTTGGCTTCTAGTCTACCAGAGCAATTTTTTCCCCCAGCAGAAAGAGACCAGTTTCATATTGAACTAGAATTATCTCCTCTTGCATCGATTAATAAAACCCAGCTTGCGGTGCGAGATGCGAGGGATATTATTCTGCAACATTCTGAAGTGGAGAATGTACATTGGTTTTTAGGCAATCAAGCTCCAGAGTTTTACTATAATTTGCCTAGAAGAGGAGCGAGTCAGTCTAATTATGCTCATGGTGTCGTGCAATTAGTTTCGGAAAAGCCCGCCAATAGACTCATTGCTCAATTACAAACCGAACTCGATCGCGCTCTTCCTTCTACCAGAGTATTAGTCCGACGACTCGAACAAGGTCCTTATATCTCAGCACCAATTGAAATACGGATTTACGGTAGTAATATAAAAGTTCTTAAAGCTTTGGGTAAAAAAGTTAGTCTGCTTTTGGCTCAAACTGAAGGAATTTCCCACACTCGCGCCAGTTTGTCGGAGGCATTACCCAAATTAGCGTTGTCTTTAGACGAGGACAGAATCAAACTAAGCAATCTCGATCGCGCTGCGATCGCGGAACAACTCAATACCCACCTAGAAGGTACTTTAGGAGGATCGATTATCGAAGATACGGAAGAATTACCCGTGCGAGTCCGCATGTCTAATCGCGATCGCGGAGATTTCGACCGCATTACTACCCTCGATTTACTACCCAACAATATTCTGAATAATGAAGATCGATCTTCTATTCCCCTATCTACTTTGGGAGAAGTCAAACTAGTCCCAGAAATAGCCACAATTACCAGACGGAATGGCAAACGCATGAATCGCATCCAGGGTTTCGTTGCTAATGAAGTACTACCTGCAACAGTTTTAGAGGATTTCCAAACCAGATTTGATAGTTTAAATCTAGAATTACCCCCTGGCTATTCGATAGAATTTGGCGGTGAGTTGGAGAAGCGCGACAGAACTCTAGGAAACCTGATCTCCATAGTTAGTGTATTGCTGGTATTGATGTTAGCAACCTTGGCGATCTCTTTGAATTCCTTTGCAGCAGCAAATATTGTTATTGTGGTCGGTATCAGTTCGATTGGTTTGGGGCTATTTTCTCTGTGGTGTTTTGGCTACCCCTTTGGATTTATGGCTATTCTCGGTACGGTGGGGTTAGCTGGGGTAGCGATTAACGATTCTATAGTAGTCCTAGCTGCGTTACAGTCCCAAACTATAGGCAATCGCCAAAATATCGAGTCAATTAAAAATACCGTCTTCCGCTCTACTCGCCACGTTTTGACCACGACAATCACTACCATCGCTGGATTTATGCCTTTGTTGCTTTTGGGGAGTGATTTTTGGTCTCCTTTAGCTATCTGTATCGTCAGTGGCATTGTTGGGGCGACACTTTTGGCACTTTATTTTGTACCCTGCGCCTATCTCTTGACACACAAACGTAAATTTTCCTCTACCAAAAGCCAATGACACAATCTCCTCAAGATCCTCAACCTCGTTCAGAAAGCTTAGAGCGAATCATCCAGGGTTTTCGTCAGTATCAAGCTGAAACTAATGCCATTCAAGAACAATACTTGCAAGATCAAGAGTCAGCTAGTCGAGAATTTTCACAATTTGAGAATGAGCCTTTGAAGGAAGAGAAATCTTCCCCAGAACAAGAAAAATTAAGCTCATTCTGGCGCAAAGTAATCAAAACGAAGCATCCCGTTGCAGAGGATCTTTATAGTGCTTTATACCGTCGTTTTGTCGGTGGAATTATCCTCGAAGATGCAGTAGACTTTCAGGCTTTGAATGGCAAACCAAGACTATATTTAGCCAATCATCAGGTAGGAATAGAATCGATTTTATTTGTCTTGTTTGTCTCTACTCTCAGCGAAAGCGTAACCAACATCGTCGCCAAAATAGAACACCAGCATAGCTGGATAAGTAAATTATTTAACCATATCTATTCCTATCCTCAAGTTACAAATCCCGAATTAATTTTCTACTTTCAACGGGATAATCCCTTATCGATGCTTAAATTGCTAAATCAAATTAAAAATGCGATCGCGAAACAAGGACACTCTTTAATAGTTCATGTAGAAGGTACTCGCCTGCGGAGTTGTCGCCAGCCAATTGCTAACTTAAGTGCTGTTTTTGTCGATCTGGCATTAGAATTAAACCTGCCTATTGTCCCCGTAAAATTTGTCGGGGGATTACCTGTCGAACCAGCAGCAAAACGTCTGGAGTTTCCCTTGAACTATACCTATCAGGATTATCATTTAGGCAAAGCTATTTATCCTAAAACCTTAAAACCATTGGGGAACTTAGAAAGAAAAGGATTAATTTTAGACAAACTAAATCAATTAGGTGGCAATATCTCAACTGCTTTTCCTCATCCTGGCGATCGCAATTTTGCCCAAAAAGTAACTCGTCGCAGGGAGCAAACTAAAGTTTCCGAAATTCAAGCTGTTTTGTACGAAGTATTAAAAGAAATTAGCGATCCGACACCCGAAGCTAAAAGATTACTTTTAAGCATCGAGGGAAAATATGCGATCGATAACAAAACTCCCCAAGATCGTTGGCTGCAAAAATTTAGTAAGTGGCTGACTAAAAGCTAATAGCTTAGGACTTACGCATTGACAAAAAACTAACACTATGTAAATTAAGCAACAGGGGTAGCTGAAAGATTTTCTAGAATATATTCACGGATAACGAGAGTAAACAAATTTCTCTGTACTTGATACCAATTAGAAATTAAGTTGG
>JBCDCO010000408.1:0-3438 GCA_039181635.1 Cyanobacteria bacterium P01_G01_bin.19
AGCGACCTCTATGCGTTGGGAATGACGATTATTCAGGCGATGACGGGTAAACATCCCAGGCATTTAGCTAGAGATAATAATTACCAGTTGATGTGGCGCGATTTTTTGCCATCCACAGCAAGTTATGAACCTAATTTTCTGGATATAGTTGACAAAATGGTCGAACAAAAATGGCAGAAACGCTACAAATCTGCTCGGTCTATTTTGCAAGATTTGGAACAGACTATTGTGGCTATGAATACCAATATCTTTGCTGCTGCATCTACCCTAACATCAGAGCCAGCAGTATCTGCAGACAAGCTGGCTCTCTCTTCCTCCGTTGATTTGACAGAAGACAATTCCAAGAGTCGATTTTCCCAATGGCTACTATCTGGTTTGGGGCTGACAGCGGCGATCGCTATTCCTCTATGGCTGTATATCAGTAATTCATCGCAAAAGAATTATGTTACTTACGAAAACGAATACATTAAATTAGACTATCCTCAAGATTGGTCGAGAGACAATACCAACAACTTTTTGAATAAGGCGATCGTCTTTACCTCCCCCAAGGAAAATGAATCTGACCAGTTTCAAGAAAGAGTAGCAGTAATTATCGAAGAATCTTCTACACCAATTTCCCTCAAACAGTACAGCAAAAGGGCTGTAGCTCAAATAGAAAATCTGGGTAATTTTATTATTTCTCATCCTCAACCGACAACTTTGGGACGTAGCGATGCCCAGTATGCAGTATATAAAGGAATGGATCGGGACAAACAAGTCAAACGCAAGGAAGTTTGGACGGTTAACTACCGACAAATTTACACGGTGATTTATACCGCCGAACCCGAAAAGTTTAATAAGTTTGCCGTCGAAGCAAACAAAATGATCGAGTCCTTAGAAATTACAAAATAGATTGGGTACAACAGTCAACCATAGGTGATGAAGTCTACAGAGTATTAGTGACTTCTATCACTGGATGTGCCAGCCATCAAATTTATACTAGCTTTATATTCGAGCAAAAAACTTTAATAATTTTTTAATATTTTCGATAAAAACAATGAAAAAGCAATTTTCTCTCTTTTTACTAACTATTAGTATTTTCAGCATTAATGTTTTACCAGGGCAAGCCGCAATTAAAGTAACCAGTAGCAGTAGCGAAAATCAGGAGATAGCAAGCAAGCAGAGTCAATATGCTTTGATTAATGGCAATAAATGGTGCGCGGAAATCCCTTGGATGGGTCTATGGTGTTGGGCTTTTTAACATTTAACATTTGTCATTTAACATTTAACATTCAATTTTTAGTGGGGTTTAAATTCCCACTTGAACGACTTGATGTTCGATGTTTTAATAACCATAAATACAAAACGCAACTTTCCCAATGAGGGGGTGAGTTGCGTTTTAATTTATCAAAGCTGATTTATAGTTTGATTTAAAATCGGTCAAAGCAGATCAACGTCCTAACCATATTGCTCTTCTGTATCCAGATCGAACAGCATTTGTAAAGAACGCAAGCAGTGACGACGTGCCTCTATATCTTGCTGCGCTCTCAACTGTACCATTGGTTCGTGGAGAATTTTGTTAACTATCCCTCTCGTAAGAGCTTCAATAGTTTCTTGATGTTTTTCCGCAAATTCTGCACCCAGACGAGATAATGCTTTTTCCATTTCCTGCTCTCTGATGCTCTCTACCTTGCTGCGCAAACAGCTGATAGTAGGAACGGTTTCTAAAGATCTCCACCAGGTAATGTAGCCTACAACTTCTTGCTCGATAATGCCTTCCGCTTCCCTTGCCATTTCCCGTCGGCTTTCTTGGTTAGCAGCAACAACTGCCTTAAGATCGTCAACATTATAAGCAGTAACACAACCGAGATCGTTGACGTCAGCAGCAACGTTTCTGGGAACGGAGATATCGACTAACATCAAATCTCTTTCTAAAGTTAGATGAGTCTCTAATTTGACTCGATTTAGGATAGGCTCGGTTGCGCCAGTGCTGGTAAACACCAGGTCTGATGTGGCGATCGCATCCATCATCTCCCCGATGGGATAGATTTTTAAATTAGCATGAGCAAATTGGTCGCACAGCTTTTGCGCTCGACGGTGGGAACGGTTGACGATGGAAATGTCCGTTACTCCTTTAGAGAGCATATGTTTGACTAGCAAGCAAGCCATCTTGCCCGCACCAATTATGGTGATGCTATAGGAAGACAAGTCTTCTACTTTGGTGTGAACCAATTCGACTGCAGCAGAACTAATAGAAACCGCACCCGTACCAATACTGGTTTCGCTACGAACCCTTTTTCCTGTGGAAATAGCCTGCTTGAACAGCTTGTCTAGCAGCCTACCCAAACCCTTATATTTCTGACTGAGCTTATGAGTATTTTTGACTTGAGCCAATATTTGCCCTTCCCCCAACACCAGACTTTCTAAACCAGCGGAAACCCTCATTAAATGACGTAGGGCGTCCTCTCGTAACAGAGTGAATAAATTGGGACGTAGGTGTCTGAGAGAAATCTGGGCTTTATCTGCTAGAAACTGGCTAATTTCTTTTACGCCTTGTTCTAAATCTCTCGCTACAGCATATATTTCTAAACGATTACAGGTACTTATAATTGCGATCTCTTCAATATGAGGATAGCCTTTGAGTGTGGCGATCGCTTCTTCGATTTGGGCTTCTGGAATGCTTAGTTTTTCCCGCACTTCCACCGAAGCAGTTTTATGACTTAAACCAACAACTACAATATTCATTTATGTTTCTTACAAGTTTCGCTTCAACCAGATGCTCAAAGTAAAGCAAAAAATTATATTTTAGAGCTTTATATCAACCAAGTTTTTATTAAAAATGGAGTTAAAGAAAAGGCAAAAGTAGTCGGATTCACATCCTTTACTATTTGCCTTTACCCTTATAATTTATACAGTTTTATCGCCCCTCATAACTGGCTTGAGCCGTCATGTTTTACATATCTTTAACTATCTTGGATTGATATTTTAATTCCGAGATCGAGAAGTCTCTATCTGAGTTGTAAAGTTTTGGGCTGACCAAACATGTGTACTGTATCAACAAAGCGAGCAGTCATTGATTGAGAAGAAATTACCAAACTTTGGGTTCTCGCTCCATCTTTAAAGAAGCGAACACCGTTCATCAAAGTGCCAGGAGTGATACCGCAAGCCGCAAACAATACTGTTTCGCCGCTAGCCAATTCCTCAGCATTGTATACTTTGTCGGGATCGTTGATACCCATGCTAGCAAGTCTTTCGAGATTGCTTTCTTTACTTTCACCAATTAAGCCAGTTTTGACTATGGAAGGATCGTAAATCAACTGTCCTTGGAAGTGTCCGCCCAAGCAGCGCATTGCTGCCGCAGAAATAACCCCTTCAGGTGCTGCACCGATACCCATTAGACCGTGAATATTAGATCCAGAAAAAGCACAGGAGATAGCAGCAGATACGTCACCATCGGCG
>JBCDCO010000409.1:0-3394 GCA_039181635.1 Cyanobacteria bacterium P01_G01_bin.19
GCTAGGCAAATTGCTATCCAACTGTTGCGAGTCATAATTTGCAGTAAGTCTATTTGATTCGTCCCAGTAAAACATATCTTTTCTCAGGCTGCACTCCGATCCCATGAGAATCGCAAACGATAAGCAGAGGACATAAAGCACAAAAAAATCATTTATGCAAAAAATGTTGGCTATTTTTACAAAACTTAATACAATGAAAGTATAAGTAATAAGCAAATGTGCCTAAGAAATGGACAGTATACAGATTCCTTGGTTGACCGCTACGATTGTTTTTCCCCTCATTGCCGCGATCGCAATTCCTCTAATTCCAGATAAGTATGGCAAAAATATGCGGATGTACGCATTAGGGGTTGGATTAACTAATTTAACTCTGATAGTTTACGGATTTTGGCAGGGATATAGCTTTAACAATACGGAGCTTCAGCTACAGGAAACATATACCTGGATTCCTCAATTAGGATTAAATTGGTCGGTAGGTGTTGATGGTTTATCGATGCCCTTGATTTTGCTATCGGGTTTGGTAAGCACCCTGGCTATTTTAGCTTCTTGGAAAGTAGATAAAAAACCCAGGCTTTACTATGCTCTAATTTTAGTTTTGTACAGCGCGCAGATTGGTGTGTTCGCAGCACAAGATTTGCTCCTATTCTTTTTGATGTGGGAAATAGAGCTAGTGCCTGTATATTTGTTGATTTCAATTTGGGGTGGCAAAAAACGCCTCTATGCCGCTACTAAATTTATTTTGTACACAGCCTTAGCTTCTATCTTTATTTTGGTCGCGGGTTTGGCTTTAGCTTTCTATGGAGAAAACGTTACATTTGACATAGTTGAATTAGGGCTAAAAGAGTATCCTCGTTCTTTAGAGTTATTGACATATGTTGGATTTTTAATCGCCTTCGGAGTCAAGCTACCGATATTTCCGCTTCATACTTGGCTTCCCGATGCCCACAGCCAAGCTTCTGCACCTGTTTCGATGATTCTAGCTGGTGTACTGCTGAAGATGGGTGGATATGGTTTAATTCGATTCAACATAGAATTATTACCCCACGCTCATATTAAGTTTGCCCCTCTGTTGGTAATTTTGGGTGTTATCAATATCGTTTATGGTGCGTTTACTGCATTTGCTCAAACAAACCTCAAGCGTCGTTTAGCCTCTTCTTCCATATCGCACATGGGCTTTATCTTAATTGGTATCGCTTCCTTTACAGATTTGGGCTTACACGGGGCAATGTTACAAATGCTATCCCACGGCTTAATTGCTGCTGCCTTATTCTTCCTCTCTGGTTTGACTTACGATCGCACTCATACTTTGATGATGGACGAGATGGGTGGTATGGCAAAAATGATGCCCAAAACTTTCGCTATGTTTACTGCGGGTGCAATGGCTTCCCTTGCCTTGCCAGGAATGAGTGGTTTTGTCGGAGAACTAACCGTATTTTTGGGAATTGCTACCAGTGATGCTTACAGTCAAACCTTTAAAGTGGGAATTGTTTTCTTGACGGCAGTTGGTTTAATTTTGACTCCCATATATTTACTTTCGATGCTGAGAGAAGTATTTTATGGCGATCGCAATCCACAACTAAAAATAGATAGTTTTCAAGTCGATGCACAACCTCGCGAAATCTTTGTTGCAGTATGCTTGCTAGTTCCGACTATCGCTATTGGCTTATATCCCAAATTAGCTACCACTAGCTACGATCTCAAGACGACAGAAATAGCTGCTAAAACACGTGCTGCACTGCCAATAATCGTGCAACAACAAGCAGATAAAAAACCCCAGCTTGTTTCAAGCTTACTTCCCTCTTCTGCACAGATAGCACCGAGACTTCTGTAAAACTATTTTTTCAGCATATATTTTTCCAGCATATTGCCCAAACTTATACTTTTTGCTCCAGACCTTTCTACGTAAAGATTAGAGGGGTCTTTTTTATGGCTAAAAATCTCAAGCTACACAAAAGTTAATCTTTTACGAATCAATTTCGGTTTATTCACTTATGTCTTAAATCTAGATACAGCAGTCTTTACGGATACCGATAACTAAAATTTATCAATGCCGACGTAATTCAGACAACATTTTCAGAGTTTACACCTAAAAAGAATCTAAGTTTTTTGGGAATACTAAATTCAGTGTTTTATTCAAACTATTTTTTAATACTGGATGTAGGTGATAATGACTAAGGCATCAAAGTTATGGTCTAAAAGAAGTAAGCAAGAATTTTCGCGATCGCTGCAAAAAAAAAGTTCCCAAGCTAATGCCACTTCTGATAAATTTAATCTTCTAATTGTCACTCAATTTTTTCCACCAGATTATGCTGCTACAGGTCAGCTAATCCAGGAATTAGCTCGTAATTTAGGAGAAAACGACGTTCATGTGAACGTTTTCACGGGACAACCTGGATATGCTTTTGAACAAAAACAAGCACCAAATAGAGAAGTAGAAGAAAATCTAACCGTACGGCGTTCGAGGACGGTAAATATATGTTCAAAAAGAATTAGAGCTAAAGCAGTAAGTGGCATTCTTTTTACTCTCAGGGCGACTCTTACTCTCTTGAAGAATGGTCGTAAAAATGATGTGGTTTTGTTGACTACAGCGCCACCTTTTCTTTCTGTAGCGGGTTATATAGCTAACTTGATTTTAAGGCTAGACTATATTTGTTTGATCTACGATTTATATCCAGATGCAGTAGTAGAATTGGGCGTAACTTCTCAAGATAGCTTGATTACCAAGCTGTGGAATAGGGTCAATACCCTGGTATGGCAAAGAAGTAAAAAAATAGTAGTTCTAACTGAAACTATGAAAACAAGAATTACTGCTCGCCATCCACAATTCGCCGATAAAATATCTGTAATTCACAATTGGGCAGATTCAGACTGGATCAAGCCAATTCACAAGCAAGAAAACTGGTTTGCTCGTGAACATGGTATCGATCGCAAGTTTACCGTCCTCTATTCTGGTAATATGGGTCGCTGTCACGATGCGGACACGATTTTAGGAGCAATTGAGCTGCTAAAAGATCGACCAGTACAGTTTGTCTTTATTGGTGCGGGAGCAAAACACCAACAGTGTCGCGAAGCGGTAGCAAAGTTAAGGCTAAATAACTGCACTTTTTTGCCCTATCAAGATAAAACTAATCTACCGTACTCTTTGACTGCTTGCGATTTGGCTTTAGTGTCGATCGCGCCAGGTTTGGAGGGAGTTGTGGCACCAAGTAAACTATACGGTATTATGGCAGCAGGAAAAGCGATCGCTGCTATCTGCGAACCCCACTCTTATTTACGCGAAATCATTGACGACTCTGAATGTGGCGCATCATTTGATAATGAGGACAGTGTGGGATTGGCAAACTTTATTATGAATTTGGCAAACAGTCCTCGATCTGCTGCTGAGATGGGACAA
>JBCDCO010000410.1:0-3392 GCA_039181635.1 Cyanobacteria bacterium P01_G01_bin.19
AACATTAGTCAACTATCTTAATAACTAAGTAAATATTAGTTGATAATTAAAGAATGGTCGATCGCCTTTTTATATGCCATAGTTGCTTTGAGCGCATCTGTGTGAGATAAATTGTGACCAAGAGATGTTCCGATAGATCTGCAGGCTTCATAGCTGCCAACAGTCGCTAAAAGACGTTCGTTCAGATAAATACCCCATCTGCCATCTTCAGTTTCTTTAAAACTATAGTCTTGGTTGATTTTTGTTTCCGACATCCTATTTCTATATATTGTACCTAACATGATGATTACCAGATATTGCAGTTAGCAAATTGTACGTTAAGTATATTGTCATAAGTATTTATGCTCATCGCTCTTAAGTTATATTTAATCTTGGCAACAAAAAATCGATAGCTAAAAGCAATTTGAAAACTTAAATTAACTATCGATTTTACTTTATTTAATTGTTAGCTTGATCATTAATTCGGCAAATTAAGCAGCTTCCCACATGTCTTTGATTTTTCCTGGTAGAAACTCGCCGACTTCCTCAATTCTGCTGTCGGTTAATTCTTCTTTGGTCGCGGAGAAAACAGCCTTGATTACTTTTTCGCCATTTGTACCCCTGGGGACTCCGCCTTCTTTTTCGACGCGGAAAATAAAGGTATCAGCATCAAATTTTAAGGCAGGACGAATATCGCTCAACCAAGAAACTAGGGGATTATCATCTTTCCACAAGTCAGCTACTTCCTGCTGCAGCCTCTTGTTACCAGCCTCATCTTCTGCTTCTACATGTAACTCTGATGCTATGGCTTTGGAGGCATCCTTAGACATCAAATCTCGCATCGTACGATAAACGATTGTAGTTAAATCTCTAGCATCAAAAATATCGGGCAATTCAGCCTTGAGAGCAACTTTCTCTAGGAAGGGAGTATAGGAGTCAACTATAGGAGTAGATGCACCGTGTCTTAGAGCTTCGGGAGGATTTTTCTCCATACGCTCTAACATTTTTTTACCTTTTTCGGTTAACTGGGCTTTTTTAAATCTAATTAGGTGAGGCAGAGGACCATCTGGCGCGCCAAATGTATTTGCTATGCGAAAATCTACTTCTTCTTCATCAATCAGATCGGGCACATCTTCTTGATTTGCGTAAGCGTTTCCTGAAAATTCAGCCTCAATATAATGTTTTTGATTGAGATAGTCGAGATGCCCTAGAAAATCAGAAATAGTTAAATTTCTGCCAGTAAAGTCGGTAGCTTGGAAATCAACATGATGCATTCCTTGCCCATCTTTTTGGCTTATTTTGTCAAGCAAGATGTACATCACATCATCTCTTAAGGCGATTGTCATAATTTTTAAGTTTTTTTATTTACAGCACCAAGCATACAGATACAGGGTTTACCCTGACATCTGCTTTTGGGATAATATTTAAGATCTAACTATTGGTGGATTTAAATATTTATAAATTTATACCCAAAAAAAATACTCGACTAAAAATTAGTTTTGCTGAGAAATTGTCCGCTGAATTATCTCTAAAACTACTATTTCTTCAGGATTCAATCCCTCGGTTTCCATATCAAAATCTTGCATTTCGGACATCAAATAGATTAGAGAGCGATCGCGATATGCTTCGAGAATAGCTGGATGAACGTAATAATTGCGACAGGTAGCGGGTCGATTACCCAACTGTCTGGCAGTATTTTTAATTGCTTGAGTAATATTTTTATCTGCTTGCTTGACCGAATCAAAATCACCCATGTCATTTAACTCGATCGCCGTCAGGAGAGTTCCCGCCCAGGTACGAAAATCTTTAGCGGTAAAGTCTTGATCGGTTATTTGCTGCAAATATTCGTTGACGTCTCCCGAATCGATAAAGTGACGCTCGCCAGATTCATCGAAGTATTTAAATATTTCATAGCCAGGTATTTCCTGACATTTTTTGATAATGTTTGCCAGACGGAGATCTTGTAGCTCGATCTGATGGTCTACGCCGCTTTTGCCCCTAAACTCAAACTGTATTTTGCTCCCCTTAATCTCTACATGGCGATCGCGCAGGGTAGTCAAGCCAAAAGAGCAGTTTTTCTGAGCGTAGCGATCGTTACCAATGCGAATCAAGGTCGTTTCCAATAGCTGAATCACCGCCGCGATAACTTTTTCTCGCGACAAGTTACGCTGTCGTAGATGTCGATTGGTAGTCTCTCTAATCGAAGGCAAAGACGCACCAAATAGTAACATGCGATTAAACTTGTGTTGCGATCGCATCTTGCGCCACTGAGGATGATAGAAATATTGTTTGCGATTTTTAGCATCTCTTCCCGTCGCCTGGAGATGTCCGTTGGCTAGATGACACATAAGAACATCGGTTAGGGCTGGCGGTATGGTCAAAGACTTTAGACGCTCCAGCTCTTGTCTGTCCACAATGCGATCGCCCTCAAGATCCAAGTAGCTAAAGCCACGACCAACTTTCTTCCGCTGAATTCTTAAACTATCTGCCCTGACATAGCGCAAGCCAGCAACTTTTGCTGACTCCTCTGGCTCTAAGTCTAAAGCCGCGATCGCCTTTTTATCTACTATTTTGTCTATTGCCAACATATCTATTAAATAAGCTTTTTATAAAAATAGTTCGGACAAAATTCAATTGTTAACGAAATAATAAGACTTACAGACTCAGAAAAATCAATTATCGACCACTCATAACTGCCCTAACTGCCCTAACTGCCCTAACTGCCCTAACTGCCCTAATATGCGAAGCGGTATCCTTTAGGACTGCCCTAACTTTTAAGCGGATCGCATCCCCAATTCATTAATGAATATCGCCAGGGAGTTTCCTTTATATCTCCTTTGGGCTTTTGTGCTAAATGTCGGTGAATATAGCCCACTACCTTCTTCATATGTTTGAAATCTTTTTTCTTATATTCCGAGCGATCTTTACGCAAAATCTTGACTATTTTCTTACCTGATTTGCGACCCTTAATTTTGCCCTTTTTATCCTTCTGACCGACAGAATTACTTTCTTTGGTACTCAGCCACTGCTTAATTTCCTTCGCATCCATATTAACGGCAGAGTTAAAATCTTGGAGCGTTTCCTGCTGTTCAGATGAAAGATCGCTATCTGTCTCGACTAAAGATAGAGACTTGGCTTTGTGAACGCTGATATTGTCGGTGTTCTCATTTTTGACCAAATATCTAGGGTTTTTCTTGGTAGCTTTAACCTCACGATCTTCGACCTTTGTTGGCTCGGTAATCTTTTGGGTAATCTCTCCCATGGTTTCCCCTTTACCCACTTTCCACTTAACTTTACTACCTTCTTTCAATTTCTGCGCCATAGCCGTAGCTCTTTGTTTCCTGTTTACTGCTATGCTAAATTCTGATCGATTTACCCTAGAATTTGCCTCCTCTCTGGGACTGATATTTAAT
>JBCDCO010000411.1:0-3377 GCA_039181635.1 Cyanobacteria bacterium P01_G01_bin.19
GATATAGGTTAATTGCCTGTTGAGTATCATTTTGCTGGATTAATAATTCTCCCAAACTGAGATAAAGAGAAGCTAGATTGGGTTTGAGTTTAATTGCTGCTCGGTAACAAGCGATCGCGCGGTCTACTTTTCCTGTCTGCAGCATAATTTTGGCTAACTGACAGTGTTCGGCAACAGATGCTTTATTCGGTTCGATTTGCAGTGCCTGATACCAGCAGTCAAACATTAACTGCTGCTGTCCTAGTTTTTTGTATACTCGCGCTAAGTTGCGATAAGCTTTAGCACAATTAGGTTCGATCTCTGCTGCCTGCCGATAGTAGTCAATTGACAACTGCCACTGCTGTTGCTTAAAGGAAAGACTACCCAGATTGAGACATACTTCAGCATAGTTAGGCTCAATTTCCAAAGCCCTAGCATAGTATTCCATCGCCTCTATAACGCTGTCTAGCCTTTGCAAACTATCGCCCCATATTTTGTAAGCTTCAGCTAGTTGAGAGTTAAAGCTGAGAGCTTTTTGGCAAGCTGCGATCGCTTTATGCCATTCTCCTTCTGCGGTAAAGGCGCGGGCTTGCTGGAGATAGATTCGGGCAACAACAAGAGAGTTCTTGCTTGGCTTTTTTGCAGTTGGAAGAGAATCGACGCGATCTGAAGGTAATTTCTTGCTCTTAATGGCTTGCTCCAACTGCTTTCGCGCTAAACCCGAGTTAGGGTCAATCTTAAGGGCGTGACGATAGCAGGTGATTGCCTCTAATAGCTGATTTTGGGCTATAAAGCGATCGCCCTGTTGAATTTGAAAGTTGGCGTTAGCTTTATTGGTTTGCAGTAATTTCTTCGCTTGATATTTATCTTGCCATGCAGACTTTAAGCTATCTAGGTCGGGAGTATTGTCATTCACTATTTGCCCCTCGCTATTTGCTAACTCTTAAAGTTCTACGAAACACACCCATCAAAATTACATCAAGCATCGATGTTGGTTATTAAATAATGTCGTACGATAGTTTACTCTTATTAGCTTTAAGCTTTAAGCTTTAAGCCTTTCCAATTTTTAGATTATCTTAAAACAGACAAATAAATCATGAACAGCATGACATATTCACCAACGCCCAAAAAATAACGACTAACAACTAACCACTAACCACTAACCACTAACAACTAACGACTCTCTGTTATGAGGCTTTAACAGATCGCTGACGTCGGGACCGAGTGGAATTATGCCCCCTGGATTTAAAGGAAACAAGTTGCCATAGTAGTCTCTTTTAATACTTTCAAGATCGCAAGTATCAGCGACCCCTGGTAATTGATACAAATCTCTCAAGTAAGCACTCAAGTTATCGTAATCTTTGATTCGGCGAAGATTGCACTTGAATAGTCCGTAATACACCAAATCGAAGCGAAATAAAGTAGTAAACAGCCGAATGTCTGCTAGAGTAGGGCGATCGCCACACAAATAGCGATTAGTTCCCAGAGCCGCTTCTATTCGGTCGAGAGTAGCAAACAGTTCTTGGCTGGCTAAATTGTATGCTGATTGAGTTTGGGCAAAGCCACAGCGATAGACTCCGTTGTTCACCGCGTGATAAATTTCTTCGTTCCAGCAGTCGATTTTTTCTTTTAATTCTGAAGGATAAAGCTCCAAATCAGGATACCGCGCATACTGATTAAATTGGGAGTCAAGCATCTCAATAATCTCCGCGCTTTCATTATTGACGATCGCCTGAGTAGTTTCATCCCACAAAATCGGTACGGTAGAACGCCCTCGATAACCAGACTGGGCTAATTGATAAAGTTCTGGAACGGTGTTACAACCCAACTCTGGCTCGGAGAGTACCCACATACCTCCATTGGGATCGGGATATACAGTAGATACGGCGATCGCATCCTCTAGCCCTTTTAATGCCCTCGTAACCAGGGTGCGGTGCGCCCAGGGACATCCCATTCCCACATACAAACGATAGCGATTAGCCGCAGGTTGATAGATATTTTCTGCTTCCGCGCCGATAAAGTTTCTAAACTGGCTTTCGGGACGAACGTAAGCACCTTGGCGATCGCGGGGTGCTAGCTGAGACATCATGATTTGCCACATCGTCGTCCAAACAAATTTGCCTAGCTTGATAACTGCCTTTCCTGGAAGAGATTTATTTTTTGCCATTGAACTAACTTGCGTTCTTATTCGCTAATTGATGACACGCCATAAGTACCCAAACACCGTTAATTACACATTGTACTTTTCCCTTTCTCCTTTCCCCTTTCCACCCAACTATGCGGCGCAAGCCCTTTTCCCTTTACCAATCTCAAACGGGAAATTAATTTTGTGCCACTACTTAATAGCCTAGACTGATTTGACCTGGAGCAAAAGCGACTTCTGTAATTTTTGCTGGAACTTGATGCTGTAGTCTAATTCTTATTTTTCCATCTAAAGTTACCCCCACTACCTTTCCTGGGCGGTCGTCAACAATTACCTTTTTGCCTAAACTGTTTAAAATAGCCGTATACTGCACCAGCAGTTGTGCGATGCCAAAAGTTCGATAGTAGTTGTAGCCCAAAAAAATTCCATAACTGGCGATCGCCGCCAACTCTTCTAAAGAATCAATTTTGACCGATGCTCTTTGCTGGTAATAAGAATCGAGATTAATTCCCAAATCTGGAACGGGATTTTGCCAATTCAGCCCAATTCCTACTACTGCTTTAGTAATTTGGCGATCGCGGTTACGGGTTTCGATTTTGATTCCCCCTAATTTACGATGCTCCAAAATCAGATCGTTTGACCACTTGATCGTTACGGGAAGTTGATAATAGCGTAAGGTTTTTGCCACTCCCCAGGCTGTTGCCATGACTAAATGAGAAAGATTTTGTAAATCGAGGTCTACGCTCAAGCCGAGAGACAGATATAATCCTCCTTTGGGAGATGCCCATTTATTGCCCCATTGCCCTTTCCCTGCTGTTTGCTGTAATGCGATTACGCCACAAGGCGTTTTGGTCTGGCGATCAATTAATTCCCAGGTTTTGGTGTTGGTTGAAGTAAGGCGATCGAATACCTGGATGGGAACGGGGAAAATTTTCTCTGATGGTGGAGTCGCTGATGAAGTGACAATCTTACTTTGATTGAGCCTGTGCCAAACTCGTTGATATAACTCCAAGTTAAAAGTCGAAATGTTCATCTTGAACGACCGAGCAGTACTTATCTAAGTGTAAAGTATTCCCTAAGTACTAGTTCCTATGACTTTGGGCTGATGTTCCCATAGCTGTAGTTCAATTTTTGACTAATAATTTTCCAAAACAGGAACTTATACATTATAAATGGACTCAAAATCATTAGTAATCTTCCCGATCTAGATAATCTTTTCAATATGTTAAGTTTTAAATTAAACTTGCCTAAAATA
>JBCDCO010000412.1:0-3367 GCA_039181635.1 Cyanobacteria bacterium P01_G01_bin.19
CAAATTCAAGAACTCATCGACCATTTTGTGATGAAGTTGCGGATGGTGCGTTTTTTACGTCATCCTGCCTATAACGAACTATTCTCTGGCGATCCTACCTGGGTAACAGAATCTATTGGCGGTATGGGAGAAGATGGCAGAACTTTAGTTACTAAAAATAGCTTCCGCTTCTTAAATACTCTCTATAATTTGGGTGCAGCCCCCGAACCAAATCTAACTGTCTTGTGGTCGGAAAAATTACCTGTCGGCTTTAAACACTTCTGCGCTAAAGTTTCTGCCGATACCAGTTCGATCCAGTATGAAAACGACGATTTGATGCGGGGTTACTACGGCGATGATTACGGCATTGCCTGCTGCGTATCGGGAATGCGGATCGGCAAACAGATGCAGTTTTTTGGTGCAAGGGTTAATTTAGCCAAAGCTTTACTATATGCCATCAATGGCGGTAAAGATGAAAAAGCAGGACAACAAATTGCCCCCATGTTTGCACCTATAACCTCAGAATATTTAGATTATGAAGAGGTAACGGCTAAATTCGATCTGATGATGGGTTGGTTGGCAAAACTATATGTCAACACTCTCAACGTGATTCACTATATGCACGATAAGTATTGCTACGAACGCCTAGAAATGGCACTGCACGATCGCGATGTTTATCGGACGATGGCTTGCGGTGTCGCTGGTTTATCCGTAGTTGGGGATGCTCTATCGGCAATCAAACACGCCCAGGTAAAAGTGATTCGCAACGAAGACGGTTTGGCAGTGGATTACGAAATAGAAGGGGACTATCCTAAATTTGGCAACAACGACGATCGCGTCGATAAAATTACCGCCAAAGTTGTGCAAGACTTTATGAACAAAGTCCGCCAGCATAAAACCTATCGCGGTGCTGTTCCCACTCAGTCCATTCTTACCATTACCTCCAACGTGGTATATGGCAAGAAAACAGGTAACACTCCCGACGGACGCAAGGCAGGACAACCCTTTGCCCCTGGTGCAAACCCCATGCACGGACGGGATACCAAAGGTGCGATCGCTGCACTTGAATCCGTAGCTAAACTACCCTACGAACACGCTCAAGACGGTATTTCCTATACCTTCTCCATCGTTCCCGAAGCTTTGGGTAAAACCGCAGACAATAAAACTAACAATCTGGCAGGAATGCTCGATGGTTACTTTCACGATACGGGACACCATATCAATATCAATGTTTTAGATCGCGAGACTTTGATCGATGCAATGGATCATCCCGAACTGTATCCCCAATTGACCATTAGGGTATCGGGTTATGCAGTGAACTTTATTAAACTTACTCGCGAACAGCAGTTAGATGTGATTAATCGGACTTTCCACGAACGGGTATAGTTTTGTTATTTGTCCTTTGTCATTAGTAAGGTAAGGTTATTGCTTTGCCTTACTTTATTGTTGTATTCTCACGTAGAGAAGCAGAGGAAAACGCTGAGATTTTATTAATTAGATAAATGACGACACAGTTCCTTATTTGCATCGCGGGCAAATTTCATTTTGTTGAAAACTTAATGCTATCTTGCCTAAAGTATCGCATATAGGACAGTTAACCTTTTTTATCGGATTAGGTATGATCGTAAGTCAAATATAAAGCGATTGCCTAGATCGCATTTTATATTCAAGGCGCTCGCTAAATTCTATAAATCTATTTTAAACATAGGCAAATAACGACCAGGAATACTAGCAGATTCTCTCTCACCTATAAGTTTTCCTCCTACTTTGAGATAAAAGCTTTTTGCATTGGGGTCGCCTTGAATTATAATTGTTTTGCATTTTAATTCTCTAGCAATAAGTTTGGCTCGATCAAGCAATTTACGACCATAACCTTGCTTGACATAAGCAGGATCGACAAATAAAGCTGCTAACTCTATTTCACCCTTGGAAAGTATTTCAAGAGCAAAAAACCCAATAACTTTATGATTGATTTCGGCTACATAAAAATGATTATCTTGAATGTCTTGTTGTGAGTAAGTAAGCTCTTGGCAGCAAGCGGAAAGAAACTCCTTTGAATAATCCCAATAAGCTTTCGATCGCAATGCTAAACTACTGAGCAATTTTGATTCTGATAATTGTGCTTTACGTATCTTAAAATTCAATTTTTTTAGGACAATTCTGTACGGTAATTTAATTATTTTTTTTAAAAAGCTTTCAAGTAGCTCAACATAAATAAACGCACAATAAAAATTATTGAATTGAGAGAGAACTGATACCCAATCCCCAATACCCAATCCCCAATCCCTATCTCTACCGTTTAATGTTTAATAAAGTAGATCTACTTAATATAGCGATCGCAACTTGGATTTCCCCATAAAACTTTACTTCCAAATATGAGCTACCTCAAAGACAGGACTAAAACCTAATGTCAAAGTAAGTACAGAAAACAATACTTTCTGTCTTTATTTTTTGATTTTAATCTTACAATTTCGGAGCAATGTATCATGTTTTGCGAACAATGCGAACAAACTGCTAGCGGTAACGGTTGTCATCAATGGGGTGCTTGCGGTAAAAGTCCTCAAGTAAATGCAGTACAGGATTTATTAGTCTATTGCTTGCGAGGTAGTGCTCCAGTGGTGTTGCAGGCTAAAGAACTGGGAATCGATACCAGAGAATGCGATCGCTTTACTTGTGAATCCATGTTTGCCACCATGACCAATGTCAACTTTGACCAAAAGCGGTTTACTAAATATATTAAGAAGGCGATCGCTCTACGGGAAGATCTTAAAGTTCAAATTCAACAGGCAAGGAATACTTCAATCGATTGGTCGAAAATATCTAACTACGAACCAGATTACACTGAAAGCCTGGTAGAACAGGGACAAAACTATAATTTAGAGTTAATTAGTAAGTCGGGGGCAAATGTTGATATCTTTTCCCTTAAATTGACTGCTCTCTATGGAATCAAGGGAGCAGCTTCCTATGCTTTTCACGCCTATGAACTGGGACAAGAAGACGAGTCGGTATATCAACTTACTCAGCAAGTTTTAGCTGCGATCGATAGTCAAGATTTAAGTCTGGAAGATTGGGTTAATTTAGTTTTAGAAATCGGCAAGGTTAACCTGCGGGCAATGGAATTAATCGATGCAGGACATACTGGTACTTTCGGTCATCCCGTACCGACGACTGTCCCCCTCAATGCCATACCAGGTAAGGCAATTTTAGTTTCTGGTCACGATATTAAACAGCTAGAAGCAATTCTTAGTCGAACCGTAGATACGGGAATTAATGTCTATACTCATGGCGAACTTTTACCCGCCCACGGTTATCCCAAACTCAAAGCCAAATACTCTCATTTTTACGGACACTTTGGCACTGCTTGGCAAAACCAAACCAAAGACTTTGG
>JBCDCO010000413.1:0-3360 GCA_039181635.1 Cyanobacteria bacterium P01_G01_bin.19
ACCCAAACCGACTTATGACCCCAGACATCCTCATCGCTCTACGGCTCGCCTTCTTCACCAGCAAAAGCAGTACAAACGCTCACCTTAACAGGGGTAGTCCTATATACTTATGACAACGTTGAAATTACCGTTATCGACTTGCCTGGGGTGTATTCTTTAGATGCGGAAGATCAAGGCACAGGGCTAGATGAGTTGATCGCGCGGGATTATTTATTAGAAGGGGAAGCAGATTTAATTATTAATATCGTTGATGCTTCTAATTTAGAACGCAACCTCTATTTGACCACTCAGATTATGGAGATGCGCGTACCAATGGTGACGGCATTAAACATGATCGATGTGGCGCGGGAGCGAGAATTAGATATTAATACCGATGAGCTTTCTAAAAGACTGGGTTGTTATGTGATTCCCATCAGTGCTTTTTTAGGGGAAGGAATTGACATCCTCAGAAGTCGCATTAATGAATTGATCGATAATCCTGGCAATCTACCGACGGTGGTGGCTTATCCCGCTGTGATTGAAGATACTCTCAGTCAAATTGAACCTTTAGTTGAGAAAAAAGGACGTAATAAAAAGATCTCTACTAGGTGGTTTGCCCTAAAGTTACTGGAATATGAAGACCGCGTCGCCCCAGAATTAAAAGGGAAAGAATTAGATCGCATTGTTATTGAAAATCGTCGTAAAATTCACCAACTATTACATGAAGACATAGATATTATTGTTGCTGACAGTCGCTATGGCTTTATCCGTAGCTTGATGCAAAGTTCGGTCAGACAGACTAGAAATATAAGTAGCACCACCTCGGATAAAATCGACCAGTTTGTTCTCAATCGTTGGATTGGGATTCCCCTGTTTTTAGTGGTGATGTACCTGATGTTTTTCATCGCCATTAATATTGGCGGGGCATTTATCGACTTCTTCGATATTTCTGTCGGTACAGTCTTTGTAGATGCGCCTCAAGCTTGGTTGGAGTCTCTAAATGCCCCAGGATGGCTGATTGGCTTGATTACTTCGATCGGCGGTGGTGTTCAAACCGTAGCAACTTTTATTCCCCAAATCGGCTTACTGTTTGTCATTCTCTCCATTCTCGAAGACTCTGGCTATATGGCAAGGGCAGCCTTTGTCATGGATAAGTTGATGCGTGTAGTTGGATTACCTGGTAAATCCTTTGTGCCGATGCTAGTGGGTTTTGGCTGTAATGTCCCTGCAATCATGGCAACGCGGACTCTAGAAAATAGGCGCGATCGCTTGATGACGATCATGATGAACCCGTTTATGTCTTGTGGGGCGAGATTGCCTGTCTATGCCTTGTTTGCCGCAGCTTTCTTCCCTCGTAATGGACAAAACCTAGTTTTTGGACTATATTTAATCGGCATTGCTGCTGCCATCTTTACAGGGCTGGTAATGAAAAACACCATTATGGAAGGGGAAGCTTCGCCTTTTGTTATGGAGTTACCCCCCTATCACATTCCCAAACCCAAAGGCATCGCCATTCGTGCCTGGGACAGGTTGAGGGCATTTATGATTAAAGCAGGTAAAATCATCATCCTGATGGTAATGATTTTGAGTTTATTAAACTCTGTCGGTACAGATGGCTCTTTTGGCACTCAGGATAGCAAAGACTCAATTTTGGCAGCTACTAGCCAATCTGTTACCCCTTTATTTGCCCCTATGGGAGTTACTCAAGAAAATTGGCCCGCTACCGTAGGTATTTTTACAGGAGTATTTGCTAAAGAAGCCATGGTTGGTTCTCTAGATTCCCTTTACGGACAGTTAGCAATCGAAGAGTCAGGAGAAGAAGCAGAAGAAGCAGAATTTGCTTTTTGGGGTGGTATTAGCGAGGCTTTTGCCAGTATTCCCGCTAATTTAGCCGACTTGGGCAATCAAATGCTCGATCCCCTTGGTTTAAATGTAGGCGATGTCCAAGACCAAGCAGTAGTCGCCGAAGAACAAGAGATTGCAGTCGGTACATTTGGGCAAATGTCCCAAAGATTTGAAAATCCCACCGCAGCCTTTGCTTATCTCTTATTCGTATTGATGTATTTTCCTTGCGTTGCTGCCACAGGTGCCGTGTTCCGCGAAACTAATCTAGGTTGGACGTTGTTAGTTGCTGGCTGGACAACTGGTCTGGGTTACTGGGTAGCAGTAATGTTCTATCAAATTGCTACTTTACCTCAGCATCCAGGTGCCTCTCTCGCATGGATTATCGGCGGAGTAGTAGCGATGGCGGTCACAATTTTCTTACTTAAGCTATCTAAAAGTCCCCAAGGCATTCCGCAAGATCGTCAGGTTCAACAAAAGCAAACTAAGACCAAAACCCGCGTTTAAACGATGAATTAGGTAGTAGGTAGAAGGAAGTATTTACTAATGATATCGATCGCAACTAAATCCTCATCACCCAAGCCCCAACAGTGGTATCGCCCGACATTTTCCCCAGAACATGGAGTTTATGTGATGCTATTAGTATCATTTCTCACGGGGGCTGCTGCTGCCCAACATTGGACTTGGTCAACAACTCTGGCTCTCATCTCTGGTTTCTGTGGTTTTCAGGCAGAACATCCTTTGGTCTGGCAAATTAAACAGCGTAAAACGTGGAAACCGAGATTACTACTTTGGGGGAGTCTTTATGGTGCTACGGCAGTTGCGATCGCTCTCTGGCTATTGTGGCAAAGTTCTAATATCTTTCCTCTATTACTAATCTATGGTTTGGCGACCGCTGCTTTAATCTTCGATGTGGTTTCAGTTTGGCATCGTCAACAAAAATCGAGACTTAATGAACTGGTAACATTTGCTGCTGTTTGTCTTTCCGCACCTTTAGCTTATACAGTCACTATTGGCACGATAGATAAAATTGCAATTGCTCTTTGGGTAATTAATACTTTATTCTTCTCCAGCGCCATTTTTACGGTTAAATTACGCAAAACTAGAACAGCCTCCATTGTTCCAGGTATTTTCTTTCATTGCATTGGTAGCGTGATCGCGCTAACCCTTGGCTTGAATGGATGGTTATCACCTATTACCGCCTCGGCTTTTGGGGTAGCCGTAGTTAAATTCATCCTAATTTTGTGGCAAAAAGATTGGTATCGTACCACTAAAATCCAGCAAGTCGCACTACTAGAAACACTTTCTAGCTTTATTTTTTTGACGCTTGTAGCTTTTTCAGTATTACCAGCCCATTTACCTGGGTGATGAAACTCCCCATAAATAGGATCCTGAATTAATACACTAGAAATAAGCGCGGATTCTTAAGAGATCAAAATCCATGAATAATTCTAATCTACCCAATGTAGTGCGAAAACCCGATTGCCTTTGCTCAGAGCCGCAAAAACCTCTAGTGCAGACGCTACACGATCGCGTAAG
>JBCDCO010000414.1:0-3323 GCA_039181635.1 Cyanobacteria bacterium P01_G01_bin.19
AGGTCTAATGTTTGTGGAGAGCTAAAAGGGCTTAATGGGATTAATTTATCTGTAGTGACAGTTTGGTTGAAACGACAAAGTGACGGAAAATTTCAATTTATAACTTTAAAACCAGGAGATTGAACGCGATATGAATTTAGAAATATACTCAGAAGTCGCTCTTACTCAAAATATAGCTGAATATAATCTAAAAATAGGAGATGTAGCTACCTTGCTCGATCTGATTCCCCATCCCCAAGGAGAAGAAGGTTGTGTCTTAGAAGTTTTTAACGCAGTGGGTGAATCTATTGCTGTAGTTACCGTTCCTATCTCTGCAATTAAATCTTTAGAACCTAACGAAATATTAACTACCCGTCTTCTGAAACAAGCAAGTTAAAAAAGCAGATAGATTTATGTGTAGCGTTCGTTTTGGTATCTCATATTCTACTTATTGTACAGATTTTTAGTTTTTGATACATCAGTTAAATTAGATGATTCAACAGTCCGAAAAACCTTTGCTAATTATTGAAGATAGCGATGAAGATTTTGCAGCTTTAACTATATTGATTTCTAAAGCACAAATTCACAGTCCTGTATATCGTTGTGACGACGGAGAATCGGCATTAGATTTTTTACACCGCCAGGGAGAATATGAAAATCCTGCTTTGTCCCCTCGTCCTTCTTTAATCGTCTTAGATCTAAACCTGCCTGGTACGGATGGCAGAGAGGTTTTAGCCGATCTCAAACACGATCCTCAGCTTAAAACTATTCCCGTAGTTATTTTTACCACTTCTTCTAATCCAAGAGATATACAAGGTTGCTATCTTCAAGGAGTCAATGGCTATATGGTTAAGCCGATGAATACCAAGCGTTTGGAGCGATTAGTACAAGTATTTCTTGACTACTGGTTTGAAGCGGTAGAATTGCCCTGATTTTTTAGCGATCTGTTGAAGTTCGTTGTCAGCTAGATTAATTCTCTCCCCTTGTTTAAAGCTAGCGAAACAAAGCCTTATGGAGTAGAAGTAAGCTTTAGGGATATTACTCAAGAGATAGAGTCTCAATCTTTTGCACCTCCGCCAGAATTGCCCGAAATTACCTTGAAAAAGCACCTTAAGGTGATGCTGGTGGAAGATTGTCCTGAAGATCGAGAACTGTATCGACGATCGCTTTGTAAGGTTCGAGAACGACACTATACTTTTATTGAAGCAGAATCGGGAGAACAGGCTCTAGAATTGGCGCAACAGCAGCAACCAGATTTGGTGTTGTTAGATTATTTACTGCCCGACATGGATGGGTTGGAATGGTTAGCTTTATGGCAGGAACAAGAGCAAGAAAATCACCCTCCTGTAGTCGTTTTAACTGGACAAGGAGATGAAACTGTTGCCGTAGAGTTTATCAAACAAGGGGCAGCAGACTATTTAGTTAAGGGTCAGTTAACCCCCGATAAACTCAGATTAGAAGTCCAATGAGCGATCGCCGAACACCAGCTATACCTTGAACATCAAGCAACCTTAAGAGAACTTCAATTCAATCAGCAGTTTACCCAACAAATTACAATTACCAATGCCGTCCCAGGAGTAATTTATATCTATGATGCGATCGCCAAACGGAATATTTATACTAATTCTCAAGTTGATAATTTATTAGGCTATACGCCACAACAAGTTTCCCAAATGGGTGAAGACTTTATCGAGCGGTTGATGCACCCCGAAGATATAGAGCGATTCAGTCGTCACATCCAACAACTCAACCAGTTAAAGCCAGGAGAAACCCGTGATTTTAAATATCGGTTGCGTCACCAAAATGGAGAATGGCGTTGGTTTTACAGTCAAGACCGCCTTTATAGCCGTACTAGCAATGGTGCGCTACATCAAATTTTGGGTATTGCCCAAGATATCAGCGATCGCCAATTACTAGAAGCCAAACTGATTGACAACGAACGACATCTCAGACGTGTTTTAGATAGTTTGTATAGCTTTATTGGCGTGTTAAACCCCGATGGTATTGTGCTCGAAGTTAATCGTACCGCTATAGAAGCGGCCAATTTAAACTGGGAAGATGTAATTGGTAAGCCTTTTGCCCAAACCTATTGGTGGTCTTATTCCACGGAAAGTCAAGGGAGATTAAATGAGGCGATCGAGCGAGCTAAAACAGGTGAAGCAGTTCATTATGATGTGGAAGTTCGACTGAGTGAAGACAACTATATTATTATTGACTTTGCGCTCGTTCCGTTGTTCGACAACAATGGGAGAGTAGAATATATCATTCCTTCTGGCATTGATATTAGCGATCGCCGACAAGCAGAACAAGCTTTGCAGAATCGAGAACAGCAGCTTAAGGCTATCCTCGATACCATGCCTATATATGCTGGACTGCTCGATCCAGAGGGGCAGGTAATTGAGATCAATCAAACTGCCATAGATTTAAGTGGCGTTGTGCTAGAAGAAACCCTCGGTCGACCTTTTGCCGAAACCTACTGGTGGAATTTCTCGACGGAAATTCAGGCTAAGATAAATGATGCTATTCAAACTGCAGCAGCAGGGGAAACAGTTCGTTTTCAAACTTTGGCTAGGGGTGCAACAGAAAGCGATCAAGTTATGGTCGATTTTAGCCTAACTCCCGTATTTAATAATAACGGAGCAGTAGAATATCTCGTTCCTATTGGCGTTGATATTACCGAGCGGGAAAAGAACAGAGAAGCCATAGAACAGAGTGAACGAGAACTTAAGCTAATCACCGAAGTAATTCCTCAGCAAGTCTGGACAGCATTACCCGATGGCGAAGTTGACTATATCAATCAACGTTGGCGAGATTTTGCAGGAGCTAGTCTAAAACAGGTTCAAAATCGCGGTTGGGAAAGTATAGTACATCCTGACGATTTAGAACGAGTCGTTCAAGCTTGGAGTAGAGCCGTAGAGACAGGAAATAACTACAGCATTGAAGCTCGTTGGCGCAACAAAAATGGTAAATATCATTGGTTTTTGAATCGAGCCAAACCACTGAAGAACGAAGCAGGAGAAATTACCCAGTGGTACGGTACGAATACAGATATTACTCCGATTAAAAAATTAGAAGTCAAATTACAGCAACAAACAGAGGATTTAGTTCGGGCTAATCAGCTAAAAGATGAATTTTTGGCTATTGTCTCCCACGAATTACGGACACCTCTCAATCCCATCTTAGGCTGGGCGCAATTACTGACCGCAGGAAGACTCGATCCCAGTAAGATAGAACAAGGAATAAACATAATCGGTCGTAATGCCAAGCTGCAAGCACAATTAATTGACGACCTGTTGGATGTCTCGCGAATTTTACGAGGCAAACTAAACCTCAAGCAAGACCCA
>JBCDCO010000415.1:0-3291 GCA_039181635.1 Cyanobacteria bacterium P01_G01_bin.19
ATGTAGCGCAAGCCTTAGAAGTAGAAGACACTGATATTAAGCTATTTGGTAAGCCAGATTCTCGTCCTTACCGCCGCATGGGAGTAGCCCTAGCCAAAGGCGAGACTACAGCAGAAGCGAGAGAAAAAGCTACCAATGCAGCAAATACAGTCACTATTAGCAGCTAATGGATAGTATTAAAATATAGAAATTATGCTTAGCGAAGCATTAATTTCATCTGAATCGGGAAGAGTGTGTGATTCGTTAACCTAACAAACGATCTAATTTCTTGTACACTTCATCGTCATTTCGTTTACCGACTAAGATAACTTCTACTAAATCTTCTTTAGACTTAAAACGATATACGATCCGATATTAGCCACTGTCTACTCGATAAAAACCAGGATATCCTTTTAATTGCTTACTATCGTTAGGTAGAGGATCGATATTCAGGGATAATGTTTTCTTCGCAATCTGAGCAGCTATTTTAGGTTGCAGACCTTTGAGAAAGTCTAATACTGCCTCTAGCCCATCAAGTTTAGCCATTAGCTAATTTTTTTAGAATGGCTGTAAACTCTTCGCTTCCTAACATTGAAGACTGAAGCAAAGCCGTTTCTGCTGCTTTACCCAAACTTAAATCTTCTAATTCTTCTAGTCTATCTATCAATTGCTGATAAGCATCTGCTGAAAGAATGACGTGACTGGGGCGTTTTTGTTTAGTTATCAAAACTGGTTCAGCCGTAGCTTTATCGAACACTTCACCGTGTTGGTTGCGCGTTTGGGTTAGAGTATAAGTCTTCACAATTGCAAAAGATTTAGTTTTTTATACACAATAGCAAAAATGTACATTTTGTCTTTGTTTAGCGATCGCCATACTGATAAATACAGTGGTGACGCGTCTTTATGAATTGTCGTTTGCTGTCAGTTTCATGTTGACAATAGATAAACCCAATATGCCTAGAAATAACACTAACCCAATCGTGCAGGCGTAGCTAATATCAAGATCCTGAAAAGCTTTTTCGTATAGATAATAAACAATAGTTTTAGAGCTATTTCTGGGTCCTCCCTGGGTCATAATATAAATTTCTTCAAAAACCTTGGTAGCCGAAATAGCCGAGATAATCCCTACCAAAAATAAATAAGGACGCATCAAAGGTAAAGTAATATCTAAATGCTTTTGCCAGCTATCCGAGCCATCGATCGCCGCTGCTTCGTAGAGTTCTGGAGAAATTGACTGCAATCCTGCCAGATAGATAACCATATAGTAGCCCAAGCCTTTCCAAATGGTCACTAACATGACGCTCCAAAGAGCTAAATTAGGATCTGTCAGCCACCTGACTCCCTCGCTAAAGCCGATTTGTTGAAGAAATTGGTTTAACAGTCCATTCTGAGTGTATAGAGCTTTCCAGGCAATTCCTGCTACCACCATGGAGATTACAACGGGAGTATAGTAAGCTGTTCTGAACCAGTTGATGCCCTGCAATTTTTGATTGACAATAATTGCTAATCCCAAGGGTGCAATTACTAATATTGGGACAACACCCAAAAGGTATAGCAGAGTGTTTCTAATCGTCGTCCAAAATAACTCGTCTTGCCACAGTCGCTGAAAATTTTCCCAACCAATCCATTGGGGAGGTTGAGTAATATCATATTCATAGCTAGTGAAACTGAGAGCAAAAGCCTGAATAGCAGGAAAAAATACGGTCAAGCCTAATAAAGCGATCGCAGGCAATAAAAACAAATATGGGGTCAAACTAGGTTTGGTTATTTTCTCCAGCATCTAAATCGATTTATGAGATAGAACAAATTATTTTAACTCTGGTGTTTGGATTTAACCAAAGCTCAAAAACTATAGCAATTCTTGAACTCGTGAGGTACACCCAACTAACAACTAACAATTAACAATTAACAATTAACAATTAACAAAAACCAGAGTTCAAACGTACCTCCAACTATGATAAACGCTATAAATTAGATTATGGTTCATTAACCGATACCAATAATTCTGCTTCGCTCATTTTTTTAATGCCCAATTTTTTTGCTTTGGCTAGTTTAGAACCAGCATTTTCTCCTAATAATAAATAATCAGTCTTTTTGCTAATCGAACTCGTTACTTTTCCTCCCGCCTGTTCGATTATTTTTTTTGCTTCATCTCTTTTCAAACTAGGTAAGGTTCCTGTAATTACAAAAGTTTTGCCCGAGAAAATTGAATTGCTACTATTCTCATCTTCAGTATTTTCTGCTTTAAATACCAATCCTGCTTCTTGCAACTGGTTGATAAGAGCCTTATTTGCTTCAACTCTCACCCATTCAAATACAGACTGGGCAATTTCTTCACCAATGCCATAAACCGTCTCGATCGCTTCAAAAGATGCTGTCGATAATGCTTCAATAGTCGGAAAACTTTGAGTCAAAATTTTAGCGTTGGTACTGCCAACATAGCGAATACCCAAGCCATATAGAATACGGTCAAAAGACTGGTTTTTAGACTCTGCGATCGCCTTGACCAGATTCTCTGCTGATTTTGCCCCCATTCGTTCCAAACTAGCAATTTGTTCGACAGTGAGAGAATATAAATCTGCCACGGAATTAACTAAATTGTTTTCAATCAACAGTATGGCAATTCTTTCCCCCAAACCGCGAATATCGAGGGCAT
This sequence comes from Cyanobacteria bacterium P01_G01_bin.19, assembly GCA_039181635.1. Classification (GTDB taxonomy): domain Bacteria; phylum Cyanobacteriota; class Cyanobacteriia; order Cyanobacteriales; family Xenococcaceae; genus Waterburya. Next base: position 2,636 of record JBCDCO010000415.1, read on the forward strand.
TGCGAGAAGCCCAATGAATGATACTTCCCCGTAAGATGGCAGGACAGGATATATTGATGCAGCGCGTAACCGCTTCATTTTCGGGACGTACTAAAGTTGAGTGACATTCGGGGCATTCTGTGGGCATTTGATAGGGAACAGTACCTTTGGGGCGAAGATCGGTTAATACCCTGACGACTTCGGGAATAATTTCTCCTGCTTTGCGAATAATTACCGTATCTCCCACGCGAATATCTAATTCGGCAACGCGATCGCTATTGTGGAGAGTTGCCCGCTGTACCGTAGTCCCTGCAAGCTGGACGGGTTCCATTATAGCCATTGGCGTAACCGCACCAGTACGCCCTACGTTAACAATGATTTCTTTAACTACTGTAGGAGATTCTTCGGCAGGATATTTTAAAGCGATCGCCCAACGAGGAAATTTGTTGGTAAAGCCTAGCTGTTGCTGTAGTTGATAATCATTGAGTTTAACTACTACCCCATCAGTCATATAGGGTAAGGTTTTTCTGCCCGTATCCCATTCATTAAAGTATGCTTCTACTTCAGCCAGAGAATCACACAGCTTGCGGTTAGGATTAACTAAAAATCCCATTGATTGCAACAATTCCAAAGAATCCCATTGAGACGAGATCCCCCCGCTTGCAGCACCCTCCTTA
>JBCDCO010000416.1:0-3285 GCA_039181635.1 Cyanobacteria bacterium P01_G01_bin.19
ATCGCTATTCTTGGAGAATTACCTTTTGAAACATTATGTGTTTGACAGGAGAAATATTGAATACGAAGTAGTCAAAATCCTCTTATTTCGTCAAATGCGATCGCTTTTAATTAGTACAAATGCTCACCTTAACAGGGGTACCACTAACCACTAACCACTAACCACTACCCCTGTTAAGGTGAATATAAGCAAAGAGTAAAAAGTTGTCTAAATAGATAAATCAGACTGATACTATACCCAAAGAATCAAGTCACTAAAGATTGAGATTGAGATTAATGATTAGTGCTATCTTCTCGCAGTTCGTGGAAGCAACTCCTGTCACCGTGATGGTCAAAGGAATCATGGAAAGAATATTTCAACCCCAAGCACTGAATGAATTATTTGAAAGCCATGCGAGTTGGCAATATACCAGAGAATTACTATTTTCCAATGTGGTCAGTTTGATGAGTCTAGTGGTAAGTGGAATTCATCCCAGTGTTAGTGCAGCATACAAAGCTTTAGAAAAAGATTTAGGAGTATCGCGTCCTGCGTTATATGGCAAATTAAACGGGATGGAGTTAGATATTTCTCAAGCATTAGTCAGATACAGTGCTTCAAATCTCGAATCTGTGATTGCTCAATTAAAAGTAAATCCAACACAATTGCTAGCAGGGTATGAAGTCAAAATTGCCGATGGCAATCATTTGAGTGGAACAGAGCATCGATTGAAAGTTTTGAGAAATAATGTATCCAAAGCCCTACCAGGAAAGTCAATCGCGGTACTAGACCCACAGAAAATGTTGGTAACAGACATTTTTCTCAATCAAGATGGTCATGCTCAAGAAAGAACGATGTTGCCTTCCATTCTAGAAACAGTTGTCGCTCAACAAGTTTGGATTGCCGACCGTAATTTCTGCACTCGCCAGTTTTTAGCGGGAATTGCTCAAAAAAGCAGTTATTTCATCATTCGCCAACACAAAAGCTTGCCTGTTGAGGAACTATCTCCTCTGGAAACAATGGGTAAAACCGAAACTGGCGTAGTTTTCGAGCAACAGGTTCAAATTACCAGCAGTAATGATCTTAGTTTACAGTTGCGTCGAGTCGTGATTGAGCTACACCAACCCACAAGACACGGAGATAAACAAGTTGCTCTCTTGACTCATTTGCCTCGCTCTGTTGCCGATGCTGAGACAATAACTCAGCTTTATTTAAAAAGATGGAATATTGAAGGGATGTTTCAGGTAATTACGGATACATTCATTTGTGTTTTGTGTTGCCATCGTTGCTTTTAACATTCTCTCTACCGTCAAGGCTGCGCTTAAATCAGTTCATGGTGTCGGCAAGATAGAAGCTGGTTTGTCCGATTATTATCTAGTCGAAGAAGTTCAAGCTACATACAGGGGGATGGCGATCGCCCTTCCTGCTTCAGTTTGGTTGCCCATCGCTCAAATGAATCTCACTGAGTTTGCTCAGACTTTAAAACAGTGGGCAAGTTTCGTCAATCTTCAACGATTTTGTTCTTCTCCCAGACAAAAGAAGAAGCCCAAACCCAAACCGACTTATGACCCCAAACATCCTCATCGCTCTACTGCTCGTCTTCTTCAGCAGCAAAAGCAGTACAAACGCTCACCTTAACAGGGGTACCACTAACCACTAACCATATTATCCCGCTTGATATTATCCCCCTTCGAGGACGTAGTCCCACGAAGATGGGACGGGACTAACCAAAGAATGCCAAATATTACCTGCCCCATCCCAATTGCACAATATCCCCGAATCCAGATGGCACACGGAGGGGGTGGGCGGTTGATGCAGCAGTTGATTCAAATGTTTTTGACTGCTTTTGGTACGGTAGATACCATCCAACACGATGCGGTAACGCTTCAGTTTGCGGGTAATAAAATTGCTTTTACTACCGATTCTTATGTCGTTCAGCCTCTATTTTTTCCTGGTGGCGATATTGGTTCGTTGGCAGTTAACGGTACGGTAAATGATCTGGCAATGGCGGGGGCGCGTCCGCTTTACCTTAGCGTTAGCTTTATCTTAGAAGAAGGATTGTTAATCGAAACTCTGTGGCAAATTGTCCTGTCGATGCAGCAGGCAGCAGAGAAAGCAGGAGTCAAAATAGTCACTGGAGATACTAAAGTAGTTGATCGCGGTAAAGGAGATGGTGTTTTTATCAATACCACTGGAGTAGGCATTATCGAACACGAAAGGGCGATCGCGCCCCAGTCAGTTCGCGCGGGCGATCTTATCTTACTCAACGGCGATCTGGCACGTCATGGTATTGCGATCATGGCAGTTAGAGAAGGCTTAGAATTTGAGACCACCATTGAAAGCGATTCTGCAAGCCTGTCCGATCTGGTTTTAGATTTACTGGCAGCAGATATAGAAATACACTGTCTGCGCGATCTCACACGGGGCGGTTTGGCTAGCGTGTTAAATGAAATTGCCGTTGCTGCCAATGTAGGAATAGAGATAGACGAAGCTTCGATACCCCTGCAAGAAGAGGTACGGGGCGCTTGCGAGATATTGGGTTTCGATCCCCTTTATGTAGCCAATGAAGGAAGATTTGTCGCGTTTATTTCAGCAGAAGATGGCGAGCGTGCCTTAGAAGTAATGCGTCGCGAAGCACAGCCCTGTCCGCCAGGCTTATCGCACTCTTTAGATGACGCAGTAATCATCGGTAAAGTTGTTGAAGATGATAACTCTCTAGTGACTCTTAAAAGTCAGATTGGGTCAAAACGGATTTTGGATTTGCTGAGTGGAGAACAATTACCGCGAATATGTTGATTTGGTTAGCGTGAGTTCGGAGTTAGGAGTTAGAAATTCGGAGTTGTGTTATTCACAACGTTCTTTGGAGGCTCACGTTTGGTTAGTTGTTAGTTGTCCCTAAAGGGATACCGCTTCGCATATTCGTCGTTAGTTGTTGAATGTTCGCTATCTACTATCTATTAATTAATGTTCAACACTCTCGCAGTCAATTATTAAAGCTAACAATTAAACATCTAATGTCGATGCTAGAAAACGCTCTGTGTAATATAGAGCAAGCTGATTGCTGACGCCAAAAAAAACCGCATCAAAAGCATGTTCCGCCCAAGGGATTCTTAGATAAATTGCCTGATTATTAAGTGTTTTGAGGTTATCGTATAGTATCTTGCCAAATTTTGCCTGAATTATATGGTCTCTACCACCATATATCAACAGAGAAGGCGGCAAATCCGAACGAGTATAGTTAATCGGCGAAGCTTGTTTATAGAGTTCTGGTTCTTCTTCTGGCGAGCCGCCTAAAAAGTCATTGAGAAT
>JBCDCO010000417.1:0-3249 GCA_039181635.1 Cyanobacteria bacterium P01_G01_bin.19
AAAAATAAAGCACCGTCAGATTCGCGACGGACGATATTCTCTGGTTTGATATCTCGATGAATTACCTTATGGTTATGAACGAATTGAATCAAAGGTAAAAGATCGACAAGCAGCTTTCTAATTTGCGTTTCCGTCCACGCTTCAACTTCTGCTAAATTTTCTCCCCTGACAAATTCTTGAATCAGATATTGATGGTTTGATTCTGAAAAAAAATCCAATAATTTGGGAATTTGCGGATGTTTCCCCAAAACCTCCAAGCGTTGAGCTTCCTGCTCGAATAGCTCTGCCGCTTTTTCTGGATGGCGACTATTTCCTGCAACCCAAAACTGCTTGATGGCACAATAAGACAATGCGGGCTGGGACTCATCTATACCTTTAAAAGTTCTACCAAAGCCACCTCTGCCGATTACTTCTAAAGCTCGATAGCGATTTTTTAGCAGTAAGTCCGAGCCACAACTTTTACAAGTACTAGCATCTAGATTGTTTTGTGGCGCAGAACAATCGTGATTGAAACAATAGCAGCTATTCTGGTTGGGGTTAGAATACTGCTCCTGTGCGGATTTAACCATTGATAATTTTTCCCTACTTAGTCAGCACCACTAGCTTTCAACCACTCCTTCATCACTCAGTTCGCTAGCTAGTAGTTAGGGCGTGTCATCAATCAGAAAAAAAGAGCTTTTTTCGGCATTTTAACGACATACTGTGTCGAAAAATAACCTCCGTAGCACGGCTACTCAGAACATTTTTCTCCTTGTATCTCGTCAAAATTGCTCTTAAAAGCATTCTTCCCCTCAATCGATGACACGCCCTATATAAAAAATTATGCTTGTCACATACTTTTCTATTATAGTAATTTTGTAATTGTCAATAGGACAATCGGGAAAAGTAGGAAAAAGTCGGGAATATTTTTGGCTGTAGGGTGGGCAAAATCTATAGATAAATAACTTATCGATATTTGGCGCTTTTGCCCACCGCGCCCACCGAGAAGTAAAAACAATCGATTAAAAATACTTCTTAGTCAACAAGGCTAGCTTTTCTTTAGTAGCAGCGGGAATGCGATCAGGAGGAGTCAGAATTGCAAATTTCAGAGCCGAATGGGCGATCGATTCTGGAGGATTAGCGTTTAATCTTTTAACTGCTTCTTTGATGACAAGTTGAGCGTTGACGGCATTTTTTTGCAGATTGCCAATAATCATCTCTACAGTAACGCTATCGTGGTCGGGATGCCAGCAGTCATAGTCCGTAACCAAAGCTAGGGTTGCGTAAGCGATTTCTGCCTCTCTAGCAAGCTTTGCCTCAGTTAGATTGGTCATACCGATAACTTTTGCTCCCCAACTGCGGTAAAGGTTGGACTCGGCTTTGGTAGAAAAAGCGGGACCCTCCATACAAACATAAGTCCCGCCACGATGTAGGTTAGATTCAGTCAAATTTAAAGACTCTACCGCATCCCCAACCACCTGAGCTAAATTGCTACAGATCGGATCGCCGAAGGCAATATGAGCCACCAATCCCTCGCCAAAAAATGTGGCAGCGCGGTTTTTAGTGCGATCAATAAACTGATCGGGAATTACCATGTCTAGAGGTTTGGCTTCTTCTTGCAAAGAGCCAACCGCAGAAGCCGAGATGATGTATTCAACCCCCAGTTGCTTCATGGCATGAATATTGGCTCTGAAAGGCAACTCAGTCGGTAAAAGGTGATGATTGCGCCCGTGACGAGCCAGAAACGCAACGGTAGCCCCTTCTAGTTTGCCGACGATTAAAACATCCGAAGGATCGCCAAAGGGAGTAGATAGCCGAACTTCTTCAATCTCAGTCAGAGCGTCCATCTTATATAAACCACTACCGCCGATAATACCAATTTTTGCTTCTACCATAAGCCTTTAAGATTTGATTTAGCTAAATTTAAATTACGCTCGATTATTTTAACGAGATCGAGTATTTTTAGTCGTTCTAATCTTCAACTTCAGTAGCCAATACCAAAGGCATTATCTCTGTGGCTACGTCAAAAGTGGTATTGGCAGCAAGGCGATCGCGAATTAAGTTAGCAATCATTCTATTCAAACGATATATCTCAGCACAAGGATTATAGCGATATTTAACATCGATAATCTTTTGCTTTTTACGGATGGTAATTTTAGAACCTTTTTTCTGTTCCTCCACCTGTTTGCTGCGGTTTCGTAAGAAGATATCGGGTTTTTCTTGGCGATTTTTGACGTCGGGTAAAGTCTCATCGAGAGGATTGCGCCAATATCCGCGATAGTTCTCGCTTTTGGGGTTTTTGTAGAGCTTAAAGCTGTCTAACATCGGAATATATAAAGCATAGAAATCTCCTTCTTTGAGTACCTGGAAATAGCCCCAGTCTTTTTCTTGTCGATTAAGCATAATATTGAGGGCTAATTCTAATGAAGGTAGATCGGCAACGGAGGTGGGATATTGCTGTTGATTGTTCATATAACTTTGATGTAGGGATTGCAGTATTGCCAAGAAAATTGATATGTGCGCGAATCAATGAGGACGATAATTTTATAGAATCTCTAAAGAGACAAGCAAAATAATATAGTCATGGATTTAAAAGAATTTCTAAATTTAAGTGCTGGGAGATGGTTTAGCCAGCGTACTAACTATTTAGTGGGAGGAGAAGCAAACAACAGCAAAGCTGACATTACAGTCGAACTTATCGATCCTGAAGATGCCAAGGCAGTAGAGTTATGCCAAAAGCATAATCTCAATCCTCAACAAAGTCTTGGAGGTACAGTTCAAAGCTGGGATAATTCTGTGGATTGGGGCAAACCCAAGCAAGTAGGTTCGGCTATAGTAGTTTTAGTAAGCGACTCTGATGATGATAGCGTTGGCAAGTTAATTCGTCCCCAAGATAGTAGAGTCTGCGGACATTATGTTCTTGGTACAGATGAAGCCTTAACCTTAACTGTTGACACTGAAGATCTACACGCGGAAGAAAGACAGTGGTTTGCAAGCGAGAATTTTAAGATGCGTACTACCGTAGTTAAATTTAAAGATGGCACTAAGCAGACATCTTTTTATTCGGAAATTCGAAAAGCAGCACCACAAAAGGAAGAGTAACCGAGAACTATTCGTATTTATATAATTGCTCTAATCGCCTTTTGGCTACCACTATCTTCTCGACTGTAGTTGGCGATAGACATCACGAATATCTACATTATGATGGGCGATCGCTACAAGAGTATGATAGAACAAGTCTGCCACCTCAGAGGCGATCGCTTTACCATC
>JBCDCO010000418.1:0-3238 GCA_039181635.1 Cyanobacteria bacterium P01_G01_bin.19
ATTTGTTCGTACATCAAGTCAAAATTGTTGGCTTTGGGATTTAAAGCTGTAACACCTGCTGCTTTTCTCCCCTTGCGATCAAGACTATGATAGTCGTCAAGACAAATAACGGTCATAAACTCTTCGCCAAATAAGTCTGTCAAACGGCGAAGAAATGTTGATTTGCCACATCCGGAGTCCCCTGCTACTCCGATAAGCACCACTCGGTCTAAATCGGCGGTCATAAAATTCCTCTTCTACAAAACTAAATATTTAACCCAATAATTATTAATTAAATCTAAGAAGTTTGCTTTGATAACGTTATTGCCTATGTTTATCAAACGTATAAGAAAATTAAAATCAATTATCTTACACTGCTGACAAGACGGGCAGAGCTAAGTTCGAACCAATATGAATTGTCAAAGATTAGCATCCACGGTGTTTAGGAAATAGCATTAAGCAAATTTGCTTCCCAGATTAGTTAATCAAGTATTAAATGCTAACTACTAACATTGAAGGATCTTACCAGAACCTAACCACCTCTACAAGAGAGAAGAAATCCAAATTCTGACTCGGACTCAGGTCAATCGAGAAGCGATCAAAACGTGGGTCTGCCCATAAGTCCGAGGAATTTAAGAAATTATAAAAATGAATTGAAAATTACAGACGAAATATGGGTAGTAAATGTATCTTAATAAGCAATGCTTACTATTTGCTAGTTCGTCCACCCAAACTTTTTTCGGCTTGGGAATTAAAAATAAACTCTCGATGATAGTCTATTAATACAGTACAAACACCATAAGCCATTGTTTTTATTTTCTCATTCAATAAACAGGTGAATTTGAAAACAAGTTTAGTTATGTAAAGTATTTAATAGTCGAAATTTAAATTGGGAGAAGGAAATCCGCATAATGTATAACTCTAGTGCAGCGTTTTCTAGCAGCAATACAGAATACAAAAATCGTTTATTTGTATATGAAGTAGAAGGATTATCGCGAAATGGTGTCGATACCAAGACGCCAATTCGCAGTAGCGGTAGTGTATTCATTACTGTTCCCTACAGCCGAATGAACCAGGAGATGCGCCGCATCAACAGTTTGGGTGGAAAAGTAGTTAGTATAAAGCCCGTTGGTAGCGATATGCCAACGCAAACTAGTCAACCTGCACCTAAGCAGCAAGCTGCATCCGATAATAAGAAATCTATGACTCAAGCAAAACCCGCAAAGAAAAAGGTTCCCGTCAATATTTATCGTCCCAAAAATCCCTATGTTGGTAAATGTACCGAAATCTATGACCTAGTAGATGAAGGCGGTGTGGGTACTTGTCGCCACATGACATTCGATCTTTCTGGTGGAGATCTGCACTACGTTGAAGGTCAAAGTATCGGTATTATTCCTCCTGGTGAAGACGAAAAGGGCAAGCCACACAAGCTGAGACTTTATTCTATTGCTTCTACTCGTCATGGAGATAATCTAGAAGATACTACTGTCTCTCTATGCGTTCGCAAACTAGAATACAAAGACCCCGATACAGGAGAACATGTAGAAGGAGTCTGTTCTAGTTTCCTGTGTGGTCTAAATCCTGGAGATGAAGTATCGATTACTGGTCCTGTCGGTAAAGAAATGCTCCTACCCGATGATGAGGATGCCAACGTCATTATGATCGCTACAGGAACTGGTATTGCTCCTTTCCGCGCTTATCTATGGCGTATGTTCTTAGAGGGTGATAAAAATCCTGAATATAACTACAAAGGAAAAGCTTGGTTGTTCTTTGGCATTCCCAAAACCGAGAATATTCTTTACCAAGAACAGCTAGAAGAGATGGCTAGCAAGCACGATAATTTCCGTATGGATTATGCGATTAGTCGCGAACAGAAAAATTCTGAAGGCGGCAAAATGTATATTCAACATAGAATTGCCGAACACGCTGACGCACTTTGGGAAATGATGCAAGATCCCAAGACTCACACTTATATCTGTGGTCTAAAAGGCATGGAAGACGGTATCGACGAAGCCCTTAGCGCAGCAGCAGCCAAACACGATGTCAACTGGGATGATTATCGCAAAGCGATGAAAAAAGAACATCGCTGGCACGTTGAAACGTATTAATTAGCTATCAGCTTTTAGCTGTCAGCTGTCAGCTTAAAATGTGGCGATCGCTCCTCTTATGTGGCGATCGCTTTTTATTTTCTCAAGCAAATTAGCTACTCGAACCTGGAACTGGCGATCGCACTGTTGTTATTTAATTTACTGTTTTCTTGAGTGACAGCGATCGCTTTTTAGGTTTTAGCAGATAAACATTTTAGTAATTACGACTCAGTTATTTCTTCTTAAAAGCTTATAGCTTATAGCTTATGGCTTATAGCTGCCCAAACTATTCAATTCTTCTATCCCAAAATTTTCACATTAAAAATGAGAATTACGTTAAATTTAGTTAAGCTAGAGGTAATATAAGAGAAAGAAACTTAATAAGCGAAGTGATTTAGCAACCATTAGCTCGGACAAGGGGGCTTTCAATCATTTGGTTCTTAATTTGCAGAACGCTGAAAATTCTGGCTGATAAAGCAAATTATGACTTCGAACATAGGTGATTAGCTTGTCTCCAGCAAAACGTGAAAATCGTTACATCAATCAATTTTATTTGTCAACTATCTATAGCCAAATAATTAAGAAGAAATAAGCCTAAAAATATTCAACTTAGAAAGACTGACCTTATGAAGAATTTTTCGTGGAGAATCGTATTGCTTTGGACGCTACCTTTGCTGGTAGTTGGTTTTTTCCTGTGGCAGGGAACGTTTACAGCTCCTACCACTAACACGAGCATGAGTGGAAACGCAGCTAATACCCGCATGACCTACGGACGTTTCCTAGACTATCTAAACTCGGGAAGAGTTACTTCAGTCGAATTGTATGAAAATGGTAGAACAGCTATCGTTCAGGCGATCGACCCAGAATTAGATAATCGGTTACAAAAATTGAGAGTTGACTTGCCCGCTAACTCTCCCGAACTGATCGCCAAGTTGCGCGAAGCAGACGTCGATTTTGACTATCATCCTCCTAGCAGCGATGGTGCAGTTTGGGGTCTACTAGGGAATCTAATCTTTCCTGTAGTCTTGATTGGTGCCTTATTTCTATTATTCCGCCGTTCCAATAACATGCCTGGCGGTCCAGGACAGGCGATGAACTTTGGTAAATCTAAAGCCAAGTTCCAAATGGAAGCTAAAACGGGCATCATGTTTGATGATGTAGCGGGTATTGAC
>JBCDCO010000419.1:0-3235 GCA_039181635.1 Cyanobacteria bacterium P01_G01_bin.19
CGCATACTGCTCGGGATTACTGGCAAATAAATCGCGGTGTTCTGCACTGGCAAATTGCCAAGTAGCTCCTCCCCAATCATAAGTGTACTGAGAGTTACCAGCCACGTAAGTTTTTTGTGTAAAGTAGGCTACTGGATCGGCACCACGAATGGCAATACCGTCCTCAGCAAAGAAAGTGACTGGTTCATCCACAGTCGTCGATGAAGCTTGGAGAGTAGGGGTAGTAGCAACGACTTCTTCGCTGGAAAGTGAGGTTTCCGTTGTCGAGCTAACGTCGGCAGCAGCAAGAGTAACCTCCGAAGAGGAAGATGGATCAGCATCAAATGCCTTAGTTTGTGGACTAGACAAAGCAATGCTCATCCCTACACCTAACCCTAGAACTGCAACTAATATTGATAAAGGTTTTTTAGCTAATAAATACATAGTTCTTATACGTGAATGAATTAAAGTCACAAGCATCTTCGCTCGTAAATGAAATATTGCGCTGCGATCGAGCAACGATTCAATTCTCATAGTGATGCTTTTTGCTGAAATTTCTCTGATAAATCATTAAACTTTTAATGAGTTTTTCTAGAACTTGCGGGGTAGATAACATCTTCTGCAAAGGTAAAACCATCGTGCTCTTTGGTAGCGCGCGAGATGTTGTTTCCAAGCTGGTTATCGGAGGATAAACAATTGTAGGGCTATCCGAAAACTACGGAGTACGTAATCGCTAGCTTTTGGGAAAATTCTAATATTAGATTTAAATTCTGATTAGATAGCCGATCGCTTTTGACACATTTACATTTGAGCTGGGATCGCTTTATTAAGAAAATAACGAGAAAATAATAGTTTCAAGCAGGTATGAAAGCAGATTAATGAGTGCGTAATATCAGCGTCCAAAGAACTGAGATTCATAATGTCAGCAAGAAACAAATTACCCTTTTCTCTTTTCCCCTTTCCCTTTAACCAGCCTTAACAAGTTAATTTGTTTGTTAGGAGTTATTAATTGGGCGATCGCCCTTGAGATCAAATACCTACTCAAAAATACCCGCACCAGCTAGAAAAATACCCGCACCTCGACCCCTAAAAACTTGCTTGTGACTTTTAAATATAGGGTTGAGAGTTTCGAGTACAGACTAAATAAGATCAATGTAAACTCCTCAAATCCTTATTTATCAAGCAGTCTGGTATAAGTCGGTAATTAGTTATTGGTTATTGGTCATTAGTCATTGGCGACAAACGACAAAGAACGAATGACTAGTGAGCAGCAATAAAGGACAAAAATCATGACAACCCAACCCATTTCCAACGAAGTTGCCTTAAGAATTGCTTTGGCAGCTAGAGTATTACCCGATGTATCGGTGCCAGATTTGATCGAGGCTTTGCAAGTTAATCTAGACGAAGACATAACTGAAGAATCTCTTAGCAAACTAACAGTTACTCAATTAAAAAGATCATTTGGCAACATTTACGAAGTTGATAGCGAATGGGAAGGAGAAGACGCTGATAATAGTGATATAGAAGCTTTTAAAGAAGCCGTCAGAATTTTGTGGGGCGAAACTGGATATTGCGAACAAGAATTACCAATCAAGCCTTATCAAGAAGGAGATATGCCCAACTCCATTAGAATTGCCGTCGCTTCTAACACAGGAGAACAACTGGACGGACATTTTGGTTCTTGCCATCGTTATTTAATTTACCAACTATCAGTCGATGAAATTAGGTTAATTGATGTGCGTTCGACACTAGCAGCCGATTTAGCAGAAGAAAAAAATACTTTTAGAGTCAATTTAATTAGAGATTGCCCCGTACTCTATGTTGTCTCTATTGGTGGTCCTGCTGCAGCCAAAGTCATTCAAGCTTATGTCTATCCGATGAAAATCGAACAGGGTGGTGCAATACGAGAAATATTAGCAGATTTACAAAAAGCGATCGCAACTTCTCCCCCTCCTTGGTTGGCTAAGATTTTAGGTGTTGAGACGGGTAAAAGAGTAAGAAATTATGATGCTGTTAGTTGATTGTTAGTCGTTAGTCGCTGATTTTATCTCAGAACGAATTATGAATAAACAACCAAATAAAGATCGTATTCGGGAAATTTTACAAATCACAGGCTTAAGACCGACTCATTTTGCCGATCTAGTTCGAGTTGCTCAACTAATTTACGATCCTAGCAGTGGTGTGTTGGGTAAAGTTGTCACAGCGGACTGGCTAAGTTTTGGTATTACTAAAGATGTAGAGATTAATTTGCGATCGCTCGGTAGAAAATATCAGTATGAATCTCCTCATGTAGACATTGATTTGGTTTGGGATAAATTGACTCCCCAAACTCGCAGCTGGTTTATCGCTCACAGAAATATTCTCTGGGAAATTGAAGAGTCTTTTCCCGCATTAGATGAAGATTAAAACGATTGATAATTGACAGTTGACAACGAACCACTAACCACTAACCATTATGCAAGTCTTAGGCACATTTAGTAAGTTCGAACAGTGCGTTCTCAATATGGCTTTGATTAATATCTGCGATAGCGAGAGTTATGTGGGTCAAGAGATGCGAGGGCAATATAATCTTTGGAAGCGAGAAAAGAACGAAACGGTACTTAATCCCTGGCTCGATCTACATCAGTTTACGATCTATTTACCCCATCCAGAGCAGGAATATGAAGATGTCACCCTGGAGGAGGGGCTAAGTAAAGGTTACAACGTTGAAGTCAAACCAGTTAAAGACTCTAGCGAATTGGTTTACAACATCCCCGAAGGTGGTCATTTCGTAGTTGTAATGAAACAAAGTCGGGTAAATGGAGATTTTGCGATCGCTGCCACGGGAGTTTTTGTGCGCTCTCTAGGCATTATTAGTCTAGATGTGATTATCGATCCCGATCAAGGGGAATATCAATCCCTAGTAGTTAAACATCCCATCATTCGCGACTATCCTCAAGATTGGGAAACCCAATTGAAGATGTTTTTGCAGGGAGACACTAGAGGGGAAGAATTACCCTCCATAGTGGGATATGTAGATCGCAGTTTGAATCGAGATTATAGAGCGCCCTCTTGGAAGGATGTTTACTTGGCAGCTAGCGATCTTACTGTTTTTTAGTTGTTCGTCTTTTATCTTTTGTTCCTGACAACTAATGACCAATGACCAAGAACAAAATTGATCGAGTTTATTTCCTACAATAAATTTGGCAATGGTTTTACCGAGAGGAAATAAATTAGTAAATTCATGTATATTTTAGTCCTCAATGCTGGTTCTAGC
>JBCDCO010000420.1:0-3233 GCA_039181635.1 Cyanobacteria bacterium P01_G01_bin.19
GGATGGAAAGATGTAAGAGCCTGGTTAAGAACTTTGAAAGAACTTTAGCTCATGCTACTACGAAACTTAATCTTTGTTTTGTGCGACTAATGCTTAAGAGACTTGCTACTGCCTAAAAAGATCTCAAATGGGTTCTATAGACGAGCTATCATTATATGGAAACTTCACCCAGTCGTTTACCCCCAATACCTTTTGCTTTGCGAGTACTGGAGAAGCCTTCGATCCTCAGACAGGAACTCAGTTTGAAATTGGTGTCAAAGGCGATATCAACGATAAACTATCGGTAACTCTGGCATACTTCGATATTACTCTCGATAACGTTCCCACAACAGACCCAGAGGATTCAAACTTTCAAATAATTTCAGGAGAACAGAATAGTGAGGGGGTTGAATTATTTGTCTCGGGAAACATCTTGCCAGGATGGGATGTGATTGCTGGTTATACCTATACCGATGCCACCATTACTGAAAGTACCGACTTCGAGGTGGGAAATCGAATTAATAATGTTCCCGAAAACGCGGTGAGTTTTTTAACCAGCTACGAGATCCAGAAAGGAAGCTTGAAAGGATTAGGAGGTACTTTGGGTCTCTACTTTGTCGGCGACAGAGAAGGAGACTTGGATAATACTTTTGAAATTTCCAGCTACACTCGCACCGATGCCTCAATTTTTTACAATCGAGAAGGGTTTAAGACTGCCCTTAATTTCCGTAATCTATTTGATATCGATTACTTTGAAAATGCCGAAACCGATTTGCGGGTTAGATTCGGTGCGCCTTTTACGGTAGTAGGTTCTCTCTCTTATGAGTTTTAGTTATTAGTCGTTAGTCGTTGGTCATTAGCTTTTTTTTTTCACCCGCTAAACAGAAGATGTCATTTGAAACATTAAAACTGAAACCTTTTCTCATCGCACTATTGGCAACATTGTTAGTTGTTGGTTGTCAAAATAAATCTGTTCGTCAACCGATAGATTCACAGTTAGCTGATTGTCGTAAGGTTCAGCACGTCTTGGGTGAGGCTTGTGTTCCTACAGTGCCGCAACGTTTGATTACCTTAGACGAAACCACATTAGCTGATGCTTTGGCTTTAGATGTTCCATCAGTTGGGGCGAGTTACTTTGGGGAACTAGCGGATTATTTAGCAGAAAAAAGCCCAGATTTAGAGTTTTTAGGTCAAGCTGACAGTCCTAGTTTGGAGAAGATTTTCCAGCTTAATCCTGATCTGATTTTAGGAATTGAGTTCAATGCCGAGTCAATTTTCCCACAGCTATCACAGGTTGCCCCTACTGCTGTGGGAGAGTGGAATGGCTATCCTAGCTGGCGGGAGCATTTTGATTTTGTAGCTCGTGTTTTAGCAAAAGAAGACAAAGCAAAAACGGTTTGGTCTAACTACAATCAGCGTATTGAAGAGCTTAGAGACACTTTGGGTGACGATCTACAAGATTTAGAAATTTCTCTAGCTTTTACTTACGGAAGGGAAATTACGCTGGATGCAGAGAACTCCTTTGCTGGTAGCATTTTGGCAGATTTGGGTGTTTCTCGTCCCAAAAGCCAAGCTGCTATAGTTGACGGAACTATTGCTGTTTCAGAAGAACGCTTAAGTGATATTGATGCCGATATTTTATTTATGAGTGTTTATGACGAAGATTCTGAAAAAACTTTGGCTAGTTGGCAACAAAAGCCACTTTGGAATCAGCTACAGGTAGTAAAAAATAAACGAGTATATCTGGTTGATGCTAGTATCTGGCGTGGGGGCGATCCTCTAGCGGCTAATTTGATCCTAGACGATCTTTATAAGTATCTTGTCGAACAACCTTAAATAAATTTGATCTAGGCGCTGAAGAACTAGATTGCCTTTTACCTATCTATAAGTTAAGAGCCATTAGTAACAAGTATTTATGGCTTTACTCTTTTTTATTTATTCGCTCCTGCTGGTTTTAAAATAGTGCGCAAATTTATTCTCATTTGGTTTGGTCAGCTAATTTCCACTATCGGCAGCTACATGAGTGAGTTTGCCTTAACTCTGTGGGCTTGGTCACTAACAGGTTCGGCAACGGCTTTAGCTTTAGTAGGCTTTTTCTCGCTACTGCCTCGGATCTTGGTCTCAATCTTTGCTGGCATTATCGTTGATCGCGCAAACCGTAAATATTTAATGATCTTAGGAGATGCGATCGCTGCTGGCTCGACTTTAGGGATCTTAATTCTTCATCTGTCAGGAAATCTGGCTATCTGGCATCTGTATTTGACAGCGTCGATTAATGGTGGTTTTGGTCAAATTCAACAACTAGCCTACTCTACTTCCATTACCCTTTTAGTATCTCCCCAGAAGTATACTCGTGCTAACAGTATGAATTCGGTGGTTCACTATGGTTCGGATATCATTGCCCCTGCTATAGCTGGCATACTTTATCCGATTATTGGTTTGGAAGGTATTTTACCGCTTGACCTGGCAACTTTTGGCGTAGCGATCGCTACTTTGGTTTGGATACGAATTCCTCAACCGACTGCGGAACAAGAAAATGGGGAAACAAGGGAGCGAGGAAACCTAAGCAGATTAGGTAGTTTTTGGTCAGAGATAACATTTGGGATTCGCTATATTTGGCAACGGGATAGTTTGCGTATTTTATTACTATTTACTGCTTTATTTTGGTTTGCCCACGATTTTTCTGACGCGATATACGAGCCGATGATTCTAGCTCGTTCGGATAATAACTCCCAGGTTTTAGGCATCATCTTCTCCATAGGAGGTATCGCTGGAGTTACTGGTGCAGTGGTATTGAGTGCTTGGGGTGGAACAAAAAAGCGTGTTAATGGGATGCTGGCTGGATTTATGGGAGCTGGATTGGCGAAAATAATTTTTGGTTTGGGTCAAAATCTGACTGTTTGGCTCCCCGCTCAATTTTGTTCGTCCCTTACCTTTCCCCTGCTGGGAAGTTCGGAAACAGCATTATGGATGGAAGCTGTTCCCTCGAAACTTCAAGGACGAGTTTTTGCTGCTAATTCTTTGGTTTTAGAATTAATCAGCGCGATCTCAACTTTGATAGCA
The DNA here is from genome assembly GCA_039181635.1 of Cyanobacteria bacterium P01_G01_bin.19. Taxonomy (GTDB): domain Bacteria; phylum Cyanobacteriota; class Cyanobacteriia; order Cyanobacteriales; family Xenococcaceae; genus Waterburya. The sequence continues at coordinate 3,043 of JBCDCO010000420.1, forward strand.
GGACCACTGAGCGATCGCTTTCTGGAACCAGCGATGCAGTCAGAGACTATTTTACTCCCTTCCCACTAAAAGATTAAGCAACAAGTGAGAAAATGAAATTGAGTGTCTTTTGAACTTGTCGAGCCGAGAGAAACTGATTAGAATCTAAGAACTGAAACAACTTTTGCTCAATCTGTTCGAGTGTTGTCCCC
>JBCDCO010000421.1:0-3232 GCA_039181635.1 Cyanobacteria bacterium P01_G01_bin.19
GACAAGCACCCTCAGCGGCTTAGATTCTCTCTATTCGATCGTACAAATGCCAAGAGGGATTCCTGTGGCAACTGTGGCGATTGGCAATGCTCAAAATGCGGGATTGCTGGCGGTTCAGATTTTAGCTACAGGCGATCGCTCATTACAAATAAAGGTAGAGCAATATCGTCAAGATTTGTCTCAAATGGTGCTTGACAAACAAGAAAAATTAGATTCTCTGGGGTATCGGGCATACTTAGACCAGATGTAGATGAATCAAGAAATATAACTACTATTTATATGCCTAAAATAAATCATTAAGTACTTTTAATTTCAATCAAATTAGATTATTTGGTTGTTATCTGAGAAAATACTCGCGATCGCGTTACATTTCTTTACCCGATTTGGAAATTGGTGTAAACTAACCGAGGAAACTCGTATATCTAAAGTAAGAGGAGCGAACGAAAAGATGCAGTCGGCTCAGACACTGCGAACAGTACCAAGAGAATATTTAAAAGCTCCTGGTGGAATCAATCCTAACGTGTTGATGACCATCGCAGCAATTGCATTGCTGACAACATCGACTGTTGGTTATTTCCTCTGGGAATTTCCCGCTTGGTGTTGCTTCACCGCCAATGTTTTGGCATTACATCTATCAGGCACAGTTATTCATGACGCTTCTCATAACAGCGCGCACAGCAATCGTATTATAAATTCTATACTGGGGCATTGTAGTGCCTTGATGTTGGGGTTTGCATTCCCTGTTTTTACCAGGGTACACCTGCAACACCATGCCCACGTTAACGATCCTGAAAACGATCCAGATCATTTTGTCTCCACAGGAGGACCATTATGGCTGATTGCGGCTCGTTTTTTCTATCATGAGTATTTTTTCTTTCAAAGACGCCTGTGGCGCAAAAACGAACTATTAGAATGGTTTCTCAGTCGGTTGTTTTTAATTACAATTGTCGTACTGGGAATTCATTATGGTTTTATTGGTTATGTAATGAACTTTTGGTTCGTTCCCGCATTAGTTGTCGGAATGGCACTAGGCTTATTCTTTGATTATTTACCCCATCGACCATTTAAAGAGCGCGATCGCTGGAAAAGTTCCAGGGTATATCCCAGTCCTATCCTAAACCTGCTAATTTTGGGACAAAACTATCATCTGGTGCATCATCTTTGGCCTTCTATTCCCTGGTATAAATATCAGGCAGCCTATTATGAGACCAAATCGCTCTTAGATGCCAAAGGCTGCGAACAATCTCTAGGTCTTTTAGACGGCAAGAACTTTTTAAATTTTCTGTACGATATTTTGATTGGTATCCGTTTACAAAAACACTGATGTCTCTAAAATTTCATGAGAGAGTTTCCGATTTATAGCTTGTTAAAAATTGAAATTTCAATTTAACACTTATCAGCGTCGTTTTAAACAACCCTTACATACGAGCCATGGAATTTGGCAAGTACGTGAGGGTATTGTTGTTGGTTTGAGCGATGGGAAAAACATTGCCAGAGGAGAAATTGCTCCTCTGTCTTGGTTTGGCTCAGAAACAATGGATGAGGCTTTGGAGTTCTGCCAAGATTTGCCCGAAGAAATAAGTAGAGCAGATATTGTGTCTATTCCCGACTCCCTTCCTGCTTGCCAATTTGCCCTGGAATCTGCTTGGCTAGATTTACAGAGCGATTGTCATGACACTACACTCGATAATTTGGATAGCCTAGACTTTTGCTATTTATTACCTACAGGCGTAGAAGCATTAACAGCATGGCAAAAAATTCATAACTCCCGACAAAATACTACCTTCAAATGGAAAATTGGAGTTTATCCACTCTCAGAAGAAATGGACATTTTGCGTCAATTGCTCCAAATGCTTCCACCGAAAATCAAATTAAGGTTGGATGCTAATGGGAGTTTAGATCTAGCTCAAACCAAACGGCTATTGTCTATTACAGATAGCTATCAAAATGTAGAATTTATCGAACAGCCGTTGTCGCCAAAATACTTTACTCAAATGCTCCAGCTTAGTAGAGAACATCACACTCCTCTGGCACTAGACGAATCAGTGGCTAGTTTTGCTCAACTAAAATCTATACATCAACAAGGATGGCAGGGAATATTTGTGATTAAAGCCTCGATCGCGGGTTTCCCTAATCGATTGAGACAATATTGTCAGCAGCATTCTTTAGATGTGGTTTTTTCTTCGGTGTTTGAAACGGATATCGGACGCAGTTCGGTTTTGAGATTAGCTCAAAAACTCAATCACCCTCGCGCTTTGGGTTTGGGCGTAGATTATTTTGTCTGATTCCAAACGAAAAAAGACGGCGATCGCTTTCAAGAACTCGACGCTGGTATGATTCATTTAAGATTTAATGAGAGATTTTTTGATATCTTTTCGAAAGGTAGGAAAAATAGCTAGAAATTTAGGCTGAAAATCTGTAGCCGAACAAAATGACTAAACAAATAGCTTTCTTAGGATTGGGTTTGATGGGTGGTGCAATGGCGGCAAACTTAGCGCGTCATGGCTATCAAGTCAAAGCTTGGAATCGAACCAGCGATCGCCCTGGAGTAAATCTGGCTAGAGAAAATGGAGTAACAATAGTAGATTCGATCGCAACAGCAGTAAAAGATGCGGTGGTGGTTTTTAGCTGCGTTGGCGATGTTCCAGATGTAAAACAAGTTTTACTCGGAACATCAGGAGCGATTAATTATGCTTCAGCTAATACCCTAATAGTGGACATGAGTACGATTGGTAGCGATGCAGCCAAAGAAATCGGACAGCAGCTACAGGCAAAGCAGCTCAGGTTTATGGATGCTCCCGTATCGGGGGGAGACGTGGGAGCAAAAAACGGTACTCTAACTATTATGGTTGGTGGTAGCCCAGCAGACTTTGATGAGTGTCAGCCGATGCTTGCAGCCATGGGTAAAAATATTACTCTCTGCGGTGAAATTGGCAGCGGACAGGGAGTCAAGATGTGCAACCAAATTCTTTGTTCTCTATATATGGTGGGACTGTGCGAAGCTGTAGAATTGGCAAAACATCAGGGCATAAATCCAAATTTAATTGTGGAAGTTTGTGGTACTGGGGCAGCAGGTTCTTGGGCGCTATCTAATTTAGGTCAGAAAATTATTGTAGGAGACTACAATCCAGGCTTTGCCATTAAGCATATTGTGAAGGATTTGCGTTTGGTTCAAGAAACTAACCAGACCTCAAATAATAGTTTGCCTGGTACGAAGTTAGCAGATAGCTTA
>JBCDCO010000422.1:0-3213 GCA_039181635.1 Cyanobacteria bacterium P01_G01_bin.19
CCGCGCTGATATTAGTAAAAATCGAGTAGGCAGATATTAAAGCAATAAAACGAATTAAAATATCAAATTTGAGGCGAATTACGCCCTGCAAAGATTCTCGGTTGCCGACTCTAGCGATCGCCGCTTTTACGTCTTGCCAATTGACGTTTAAAGCCACTCCTATCAATGCTACAAGTAAAGCTAAATACTGGCTAAAAGCTGTTGCATATCCTGCCCCTGCGCTTTCCCAACCCCAACGATAAATTGCTAAATAATCAAATAAAACATTAGAACCGTTGGCAATAAAAGATATTAATAAAACAAAACTATTTTTCTCCTTGCCTAGAAACCAGCCAATCAAAACAAAATTAAGTAATACGGCTGGCGCGCCCCAAATTCTGGCATTAAAGTATTCAATTCCCGATGCTTCAATGGCTGGCGATCCCGACAGAATAGCAAAGCCCAACTTTTGAATTGGATACTGTAGTAATAAAATCGCTAAAGCGATCGCCCCTGCAATTAAGCCACTCCGCAACCCTGCTAAGATTACTTCTTGACTGTCATTTTCGCCGACGGCTTGAGCCGTCATGGCATTGGTACTGTTGCGTAAGAACTTTAAAATGCGGTAGAGATAATCAAATAAAATACTGGCTAAGATAACTCCTGCAAGGGGTTGAATATCGCTTAAATGCCCTAAAAACGCCGTATCGCAGATACCAGCTAAAGGAACCATCATGTTAGATAGTACTGCTACAAAAGATAGACGATAGAAACGGGGTAAAAAATCGATGTTTTTATTGATAAAAGCTAAAGTCATACCAAGTAAGTATCTGTCCAAAATTAATTTCTCGGTTGCGGCTGGGGAAAGGGAAAAGGTAAAAGGTAAAAAGCTTACACCGCATAGTTTGGTGGAAAAGGGAGACTAAAATGTGTAATCAATTTTGTCTTACTACTTAGATTGTTTTTATGGCTGCGATCGCCTTACCGAAACTGCTCGGGTAATTAAACTTTAGATAATATAATAAAGATTTTAAGATTAAGTTAACCTCTTTTGCACTCTCATCTTGAATGATGCGGGAGGAGCAATAGTTAAACCGCGACGAACGGGCTGCATCGGGCTATTTTTTACTAGTTCTAATTGAAATTCAGACAAAATAGTGGCAGTGACTAACTTCATTTCTTGTAGTGCCAAAGCCGAACCGATACAACGACGGTTTCCGCCACCAAAAGGAACGTATTCATAGCTGGAATAAGTTCGATCTAAAAATCTTTGAGGATCGAACTGTTTGGGATTGGGATATAAATCTTCTCGATGGTGCAGGGCGTAAATCGAGACAATCAGCCAGGTTTGAGGATCTATATCGTATCCCATAATATTAATATCTTGATTGAATATGCGAGGGAAAGTACTGGCTGCGATGGGATAAATTCTTAGGGTTTCAGAAATTACGGCATTGAGATAAGGCAAGTTGTTCGTATTACCTTGCTGTAATTCAGTGCGATTGTTGTTCAATTCTGCGTTTAAACTTTCTCGAACTTCAGGCAAATAGTGAACCCAATAAAAGACCCAGGATAAAGCTGAAGCTGTCGTTTCGTGTCCAGCAAACAACAAAGTAATTAGCTCATCGTGCAGTTCGTCATCGGTCATTCCCACACCTTGTTCGTCTTTAGCTAGCAGTAATAGACTAAATATATCTTTGCTATTTAATTTTCCTGCAGCCAATAGTTCTCTTCTATCTTTTATCTCTGCATAAATTAAAGCTCTAATTTCTTGCTGCAATAGTAAAAATCTACCCCACGGACTAAATTTGCCCCAATCTTTTTGGAGAATGGGAAAAAATATCAGACTGGAATTTAGCGGATTATTGAACGTTTCTAAGAGATTAGTCAATAGCCTTCTCAGGTGATCGCATCTATCACCAGAATCTATCCCAAACACCACGCTCAAAATCACTCGCATGGTAATCTCTTGGGTTAAAGCGCGCACATTAAATGTCCGATTGACCTGTAAGCGATCGCTAACCTTTTGCGTTATCTCGACTATCTTGTGTTTGCATTCCTTGAGAGATTCGCCATGAAAAGGAGGCATCAACAAACGTCGCCGATTTTTATGTTGAGAGCCATCTAATAACAATAAAGAATTATCTCCCACCAACAAGCTTAAAATCCGATTGCCTCTGCCCACCTCAAACTTAGTTGGAGAAGCTGTAAAGACATCGGCGATCGCCTTGGGGTTGCTCGTAACGATCGTTGGTGGAGCATTTTTAAAGGTTATCTGATAAAAATCACCGTATTTTCGACTGCGTTGTTCGGTTAATCCTAGCGGACGAAATAGAGCGTTGATTTGACGAACTGTTCTCAACCAACCTGATGTACTCTCGATAGTGGGAATTGTTTTCATTTTGGGCAACTGGCAATTGTTGTCTATCCTGCTCAAATTGATTCTAACGAAAACGATAATTATCAATTGCTAAAACGATTGGCTTCTCTTGGCTATAGAATGTATTAAATTGCATTTAACAATTCGCAGCCTCAGTATGAACTCAAACCCCCAGCCAATTTATCCCGTTATTTGGCAAAACGGTCGCGTATCCTTAATCGACCAAACTCGCTTGCCCGAAGAATATAACAGGGTGTTGATTAGCCGTAGCGACGATATGGCAAAAGCAATTAGAACAATGATCGTGCGGGGGGCGCCAGCGATCGGAGTTGCCGCAGCCTATGGTATGTACTTGGGTGCAATGGAAATAAAGACCGATGATGTAACTAAATTTCTGCAGCATTTAGATCGAGTAGCCGATCTGCTCCGTCAAACTCGTCCCACGGCAGTCAATCTATTTTGGGCGATCGCGAGAATGCTCAGAACTGCTTACGAAGAAACTGGCTCGGTACAAGAGATCCAAGCAGTTTTACTAAAAACAGCCCAAGCCATACAGCAAGAAGATTTGCAAACCTGTCAGGCAATTGGCGATCGCGGTGTTGAAGTTCTGCCTTCTAGTCCCGAAAAATTGAGAATTTTAACCCACTGTAATGCAGGAGCTTTAGCTACAGCAGGCTATGGTACGGCATTAGGGGTAATCCGTTCTGCTTGGCGTGATGGACGTTTAGAGAGGGTTTATGCTGACGAGACTCGTCCTCGTCTTCAGGGGGCAAAATTGACTGCTTGGGAATGTGTTCAAGAAAATATCCCTGTAACCGTAATCACCGATAGCATGGCGGCTCACTGTATGCAGC
>JBCDCO010000423.1:0-3211 GCA_039181635.1 Cyanobacteria bacterium P01_G01_bin.19
GCAGTACTATCTCTTTCTTCTACTGCTGTGGTGTTAAAAACTTTAACAGAAAGAGGTGAAGTTACCACTATTCACGGTCAGGTGATGCTGGCAATTCTGATCGCTCAAGATTTGGCTTTGGGAGTGATGTTGGCGGTATTACCTGCCCTCAATCGCCCCGATAATCTTTTACCCGCGTTGATTGTTGCAGTTATCAAAGCAGTACTCTTTTTTGCTGGTGCGATCGCAGCAGGGGTATGGGTAATCCCTCGGCTAATGACTACTGTCGCCAGAACCAACAATAGCGAGCTGTTTTTGTTAACGGTAATTGCCCTGTGTTTGGGCATTGCTTTAACTACAGCAAAATTAGGTTTGTCCATCGAAATGGGGGCATTTGTCGCAGGATTGACCATTTCCGAGATCGACTATGCCGATCAAGCTTTAGCCAAAATGATTCCTTTGAGAGATACCTTTGCCTGTTTGTTTTTTGCCTCGATTGGCATGCTAATCAATCCTGAGACTCTGTTGCAGAATACGGGGGTAATTGTTGGCTTGGTGACATTGGTGATGATTGGCAAAGCTGGGATTATTTTCCCGATTATCTGGAAATTCGGCTATTCTTTTAAAACTGCTCTTATTAGCGGTTTGGGTTTGAATCAAATTGGAGAATTTTCGTTTGTTTTGGCGGTATTGGGCGAAAATCTGGGTTTTATTGCTCAAGAGCAGTACGATCTGTTAATCGGTACTACCGCAATTACTTTGGTTTTGACTCCTGTAGGCATGAAGTTTTCACCCGTAATTGCCAATAGGCTGGTAAAAATACCACGGGTCGCTGCCTTCCTCAAAAAAAATCAAAAAAATAGAAGTATTGCAGTCCCTCAAACTATTTGCGACCATATTGTTGTAGCAGGCTACGGTAGAGTAGGACGAGTTTTAGTCAAGATGCTGCACGATCGCGGCTACACTGTATTGGTAATTGAGAATAGTGAAGCAGCTATTCGAGGACTGCGTCAAGAAAATATACCCTACATCTTTGGCGATGCAGACTCCGAACTAGTCTTGGAAAAAGCTCATCTTACCAAGGCAACAGCGATCGCCATCGCTCTCCCCGATCCTTCCAGCACTCGTATCTTGCTCAAGTCGGCAATCGAGATCAATCCCAACATAGATATCGTGGCTCGCTCCCATAGTGATAAAGAAATCGATTTATTAACCCAGTTGGGTGCAGCGGAAGTGGTACAGCCAGAATTTGAAGCGGCGTTAGAAATGGGCAGGCAGATTTTAAGCACTTTGGGGGAAAACGAAACCAAAGTAGCGATCGCCATTCAAGATATTCGACTCGGCCGCTACCTGAGCGTTAGAGATTCTGCCAAAAAGAATACCAAGTAAATGCACCAGCGTGAAATTACCTGTCTTTTCCCAAAATTTAAATTTATGGCTTAACTTATTGGGTAGATGTGTTGAAAATTGCAGCAAAAATCCAATTTGATAGTACAATTCTTGCAATCTTATTAAAAAAACCAATAGAACACAAGTACTATTTGGAGCCGATTATTTTTAAGTTAGGAGCATGTTGGTGTGAGTAATCTAGCAACTACCTTTGATGCAGGCAAATTACCGAAAACTCCATTGTTTGGTACAGATGGCATTCGCGGCAAAGCGGGAGATATTTTGAATGCGTCCTTTAGTCTAGAACTAGGCTATTGGGCGGGAAAAGTTTTGTCAGAAGCAGCTAGCGACAAGCTTGGACCCATAATCATCGGGCAGGATTCTCGCAACTCTAGCGACATGCTGTCTTTAGCGATCGCTGCAGGGCTAACTTCTGCAGGTTTAGAAGTGTGGAATTTAGGCTTGTGTCCTACCCCTTGTGTGGCTTCTATTGCTAGCGAGAGTGAGGCGATCGGCGGCATTATGATTTCTGCCAGCCACAACCCACCCGAAGACAATGGCATCAAATTTTTTGGTCATCAGGGAACAAAAATAGCAGATTCTCTATCGCAGAAAATAGAGTACCGCCTCAGAAATAGCGCAAAACAACAGGAATTGGGCAGAGGTTGGGGCAAGTGCTACCATCGTCCCGAGCTAATCGAGCAGTACAGCCAAATGCTGGAAAGTTCACTGCCACAGAATACAAGTTTTGCAGGGATGCGGATTGTTTTAGACTTAGCTTGGGGCGCATCAGTCCAAGTTGCTCCTGCGGTTTTTGCAGCACTGGGAGCAGAAGTAATCAGCCTACATCAATTGGCGGATGGCGATCGCATTAACGTCAACTGTGGTTCGACTCACCTAGAAACCCTTCAAGCAGCAGTTAGAGAACACAAAGCAGACTTGGGGTTTGGTTTTGATGGCGATGCCGATCGAGTCATGGCAATTGATAGTCAGGGTAGAGTAATTGACGGCGACTATATCCTTTATCTTTGGGGCGATCGCTTAAAACAAGAACGGCAGCTACCCGACGATTTAATCGTAGCGACAGTAATGGCAAACTTAGGCTTCGAGCGTGCTTGGGAAGCTAAGGGCGGCAAAATGCAGCGTACTAAAGTGGGCGATCGTCACGTGCAGGCTGCGATGTGGAATACAGGAGCAATGCTCGGCGGAGAACAGTCAGGACATATTTTATGCCATCACCATGGGGTTTCGGGAGATGGTATTCAGACCGCGCTGCATTTAACTTCTTTGGTATGCCAGTCAGGAAGTTCTCTATCCGAACTGGTAAACAACAGTTTCCGTACCTATCCCCAAATTTTACAAAATGTCCGCGTGGAAGACCGCGAACGCCGTAGTAAATGGCAAGAATGCGACGCCTTACAGCAGGCGATCGCTCAAGCCGAAAATGCTATGGGCGATCGAGGACGTATTTTAGTCCGTGCTTCGGGTACAGAGCCTCTAATTAGAGTAATGGTAGAAGCCGAAGATCGCGAGTTAACTAGCCACTGGACTGAGAAATTGGTGAACGTCGTGGAAACCAATCTAGCGGTTTAAGATCGACCGTAGCGATTGTCTTGAATGTCAAATTAGAATGATTTTTGTGCGATCGCTACAGGAGATCGCTTCGCTCTTATTGGGGATGTGTGTCGGAACAAAATTAATCGGCGTTGCTGAATTAAGGGAGGAATCGATAAGGAATAGGCACATCCTCAAACTTCAAATAGTAAATCAACAATCTGATTGAATGCTTCAACATTTTCTCGGATTTGGAGTAACAAAGAGTTTTGCGATGTAAACGAGCCAA
>JBCDCO010000424.1:0-3206 GCA_039181635.1 Cyanobacteria bacterium P01_G01_bin.19
CTGTAATCGGAATCTGGTTTACAGCTATGGGTATTTCCACTATGGCGTTCAACCTAAACGGATTCAACTTCAACCAGTCCATCATGGACTCTCAAGGACGTGTAGTAAACACTTGGGCAGACATCTTAAACCGAGCTAACCTTGGTTTCGAAGTAATGCACGAGCGTAATGCACACAACTTCCCCCTAGACTTGGCAAGTGGCGAGCAAGCTCCTGTAGCAATAAGCGCTCCTTCCATCAACGGCTAGAAGATAGTTGACTTACTTCCTTGTAAGTAGAATTTAAAGAAACGCTCCTCAGCGATGGGGGGCGTTTTTTATTGCTTTTTTATTCCCTTTGTGCACAAATTCTACTTCTAAATAGGCGGTAGTCTGAGAAAACAGATGTTATAAAGTAGGAACGTCCTAAAAACTTAAAGATATTCAAGTTAACTATTTTATATATGTCTACCATCGAACAAATAAAGCCTGCTAGTCGAGCAGATGTAATTATTTACGTGCCTTACTATTCTAAAAACAAGCATAGCTGGCTACCCCACGCGATCGCTTTATATCGCCAAGCATCTTTAGAAGGAGAGAGACAGGTAGAAGGAGGAGAGGCAATTCCTTTTGTAGCTAGTTGGTATGTATCTAAATTACCTTCAGAGTTGACTCGTTGTCGTTTGCAGTTTGATGGTAATGCTGAATTGAGTTATGAGGTAACATTGTCTAATTCAGAGTTTATTGATTACCTAATTGATGTCATCATGAACTTTAAACGTTCTAAAACAACAGATTTTCCTCGAGGTTTTTACCGAAAGCTGTTGCGCCTAGAATGAGCATGTAATAATAACAGAAATCGAAAAGGAGTGCGAGTGTGGCTAAATCTGCTAAACATCTTCTAGTAGCTTCAACCGAAGCGTACAGCGGCAAATCTGCAACTATTTTAGGCTTGAGTCATATGTCTCTAGATAAAGAACTATCTATCGGCTACGGGCAGCCTTTAGCAACAGATTCCGAAAATAACGTCAGTGAAGAAAAACAGGCAGAAGATGTTAGTTATATAGCTACCGCGCTCAAGTTATCGGCAAATCAAGTAAAGTCTCCCCTGTTACATCTAAATCGTCAGACTATAAATCGACGCTTACGAGGGGAGAATCCAAAAGACTACAGCAAGGCATTAAAAGATTATGTCGAGCAGATAGAAGGCGATTTGGTGTTGCTAGAGGGACCAAATAATTTATGGGAAGGAAGCGTCTTTAACCTATCCGTTCCAGAAATTGCTGAATCGGTAGATGCTTCAATTTTGCTAGTTACTCGCTATCATCCTTTGATGATGGTAGGAAGTTTAATAACTGCTAAAAAGTTTTTGGGCGATCGCCTGATTGGAATTTTAATCAACGATGTTCCTCCAGCAGAATTAGATTCCACAACTCAGACAGTAAAACCTTACCTAGAAGATAAGGGTATTCCAGTTTTGGGGATTTTACCCAAAGATAGAATCTTAAACAGCGTTAGCGTTAAGGAAATAGCTACGAGGCTCGATGCAAAAGTCTTGTGCTGTGAAGAACATTTAGATTGGATGGTAGAAAGTCTCAGTATTGGGGCGATGAACGTCAACTCGGCTTTGGGTTATTTTCGTCAAAGAGACAACATGGCGGTAGTAACGGGAGGCGATCGCGCGGAGTTACAAATGGCAGCTCTCGAAACCTCCACTCACTGCCTGATTTTAACTGGTCATATACCTCCTAAAGACTTAATTATTGAGCGTGCGGAAAGTCTAGACATACCAATTTTATCCGTAGACACAGATACTTTAACAACAGTAGAAGTAGTCGATAGTGCCTTTGGTAAAACCCCAATTTATGAAGAAATCAAAATAAAGCAGATCCAGAGTCTGATGGCGCAACATTTCGACTTAGATAGACTATTCAAAATTTTAGATTTACCCGTACCTACATCTGTTTGATAAGAATAAGGCGTAGAATAGTTTAGGAATAAAAACTAGGAATGTTATTTTATGACTTTAAACTTTAAAGTACCCAGTATGGTTTGTGATGGCTGCGTTTCCACAGTCGAATCAGCCATACTAACTCACGAACCAGAGGCAAAGGTGGACATTAATCTAGACACTAAAGAAGTAAAAGTGGATACTGGGGCTTCAGAGGAATCGATTAAGCAAATTATTACTGCTGCGGGACATACTGTCGAATAAGATTAGTTCGTGTCGAGCTAGTTTCCATAAGACTTAATTAAAATGCCCATAAAAGCGAATAACCCAGTTATTGAGATTGAAATAGCGACAGTAAATGCCAGAGAAGAGCGGGGTTGATAAATATAATTATCTCTCTGAATATGGCGCAATTCTCGGCGATGTTCCAAAGCTGCTAGGACAATAGCACTAGTACCGATACCAATAAAAGAAAGACCCAAAATCCTGGTTAAATGTAGGGGATCGTCAATATACTCGTATACTGATGATTGCTGCAAAGCAGTAACAATACGATCGACCCCAAAGCCAAAACTGATCAGAGCCAGGCAAGTCCTGATCCAAGCCATGAGTGTCCGTTCGGCAGCAGCACGATTGCGCTCTTTTGCTAGTTCTGTATTGATATTTGGTTTGCGATCGCTCATAAATTAATTCTTACTGCAACGAGATTTTGGTCGTGGAACAATAATTAGTAGTAATTTACTGTGAAGATATTTATTAGTACGGGGGAAGTGTCTGGAGATTTACAAGCGGGAATGTTAATCGAATCTCTGTACAAAATCGCTCGAGAACGAGATATAAAGCTAGAAATTGCTGGATTGGGTGGCGATCGCATGAAAGCTACGGGAGCAAAGATTATTGCCAACACCGCAGTTATTGGTTCGATGGGTTTTGTGGAAGGAATTCCTTTTGTGATGCCGACAATAAAAATTCAAAGTCTAGCCAAGCAATATTTAAAACAAAATCCTCCCGATATCTTGGTCATTATCGACTACCCTACGCCTAATTTAGCTTTAGCTAGCTATATGAAAAAGCAGTTTCCGCAAATACCTGTGGTTTATTATATTGCACCGCAAGATTGGGCAGTACCGATGTTAAACAACGTACCCAAGATAACTCAGGTAGTAGATAAACTGTTAGCGATCTTTCCTCAAGAAGCTAAATATTTTAGGGACAAAAATCTCGACGTTACTTGGGTGGGACACCCCCTACTCGATCGCCTGGAACAGGCACCCGAC
>JBCDCO010000425.1:0-3191 GCA_039181635.1 Cyanobacteria bacterium P01_G01_bin.19
AGCATTAAGAGCTAATTTTGGGGTACAGGTATCGGCAAACGGAGAGCAATTTATCTTAGTTGATGAAGCTGGGTTGCCAATTCGAGGTGAAACTTTGACTGCCTTGATGGTCAATACTATTTTTACAGCCAACCCCCGTAGTACTGTAGTAGTACCCGTTCATGCTTCTAGTGCGGTGGAAGAAATTGCGCGTCGTCACGATGGTAATGTAGTTCGCACCAAGGTCAACCCAACGGCTTTGATGGAGGCTTCTCAAGAGAATGCTAATGTAGTGTTGGGTGGCAGTAGCGATATGGGCTTTATTTTTCCCAGTCTTCATCCAGGATTTGACGGTATGTTTAGCATTGCCAAACTAATTGAAATGCTGACCATACAGGAGCGATCCCTTGCCGACATTCGCAACGATTTACCCAACATCTGCCACAAGTTTTGCTCGATTCGCTGCCCTTGGAAAGTAAAGGGTTCCTTAATGCGTCACTTAGTCGAAATTCATCCAACTGAAAATTTGGAATTGATCGATGGAGTTAAAATAGTCAATCCACAAAACGATAACTGGGTACTAATTTTGCCCGATGCAGGAGAACCTTTAGTTCATATATATGCCAATAGTAAAGATCGCCAATGGGTTGATCGACAACTGGCAGAATATCGTCAGCGAGTTCAAGATTTTGTCGATCGCGAACAAAATTAGCAGAATTCAACCAAAAGCTAAAATGCCTTTAAAATGACCAAAAGACAAAAGTCAGAATAATAAATAGTACAATTGTGTTAGTAATTAAGATGCTAAGGGAGTGGTAGACCATGAATAGCTGTGTTTTGATGGCAACAATCGTTGCGGATGCTCAATTACGTTCTACTCAAGATGGAGCTAATGTATCTTCTATGTTGGTTGAATTTCCATCTACCAGGCAAGAAGATCCACCAGGAACTCTAAAAGTAGAAGGATGGGGCAATTTAGCCGAAGAAATGAAAAATTCCTACACCGTAGGCGATCGCATTATCATTGAAGGTCGATTGTCGATGAATCTAATCGAACGCGATGGCTACAAAGAAAAGCGCGCGGCTTTGGTTGCTTCCCGTATTTATCCAGTAGGTGGCTCGGCAGATAGCAGCAGTGTAACCCCGATAGCCAGCAACCAAAATGATGGCTATCCCACAACAGCAGCAACCAATGTAGTAGACTTCGCACCAGCACCAACTCAACCCGTATCTACCTCTGCTGCTGTTTCTAGTCCTGCTCCCGATTCCACCTCATCTGCTGGTGATGGCAATGAAGATTGGGATGAAATTCCTTTTTAGCGTTCTGTTTACCCTCGTAGTTCCATCGTGCGATCGCAATTATGGGATTCTTGGAGGGTAGCAGCAAATCGTTATGGGGATGGAATTAAGTAAAGAAGATTACAGTAGATTTTCCAAAGCTATAAGTAAGGGAGCTTATAGCTTTTTACCCCTTATCAATTGACTAGACAGCTAAGAGTTCTCAGACAAATATTAAGCTAATTCAAAACAGGCACACTAACATTAGATGAAACGGATTTTTATTACTGGCGCGAGTGGTTGTATTGGTCACTACATGACGGAGTCGCTGATTCAAAACACAAACCACGAACTTTATTTGCTAGTAAGAAATCCCGATAAGCTTCAGTTTGACTACAATGCTCGTCCAGGGATTCATATCTTAAAGGGGGATATGTCCCGAATTGAAGAATATAGCGATCTGCTGCTAAAGCGAATTAATATTGCAATTTTGGCAGCTACCGCTTGGGGAGGACAAGGAGAAACCTATGATATTAACGTAGTCAAAACCCTAAGCCTGATCGAGCTACTCAATCCTACAATTTGCGAGAGAGTCATATATTTTTCTACTGCCAGTATTTTAGATCGCCACAATCGATTGTTATTACCAGCCAGTCAGTTTGGTCACGATTACATTCGCACTAAATATCAATGCTTTTCTCAGCTTCATAAAACTAGTATTGCCAAAAAAATTATTGCCGTTTTCCCTACCCTGGTTTTTGGTGGAGACAAAAATAAACCATATTCTCATCTAAGTTCTGGTATCACCGATGTTACCCAGTGGATTAGTCTGATTCGCTGGTTCAAAGTAGATGGCAGCTTTCACTTTATTCACGCAAAAGATATTGCAGGTGTCATTAATTATTTAGTAGATAATCCCAATTTCTCTCCACCACAAGAACCCACTGAAGGAATAGACTGTTTGGTACTGGGAAATCCAGCGATTTCCGTCGACGAAGCGATCTCTGGTATAAGTAAGTATTTTAATAAAGGAGTTTATCTTCGTTTTCCTCTGTATATTTGGCTCGCTAATATCTTTATTAAGATTTTTCGCATTCAAATGGACTCTTGGAGTCGATTTTCTCTAGACTACCGCCATTTTGTTTATACCAATCCCGTAACTCCTGCAAGCTTTGGCTTGGAAAATTATTGCTCCACAGTAGAAGAACTGATGAGAGTTTCTGGGCTGTAAACGAAAGTTCTAGTTGACTTATCTCAATCTCATACAGCTTAAGTGCTGCAGTTCATAATCTTAGAACCAAATTATGATAGTATTTTTACCATAAACCTGAGAGACTACTTGTGTTTTTTGATGAGCCAAAGTCTCTGCTTCTTTTTATAAAATTGTTGGAAGGTATAAAAATATATGGAAGCTTTAACAATCTTGGCTGATTTGCCAGAAGCTTATGCTATGTTCAAGCCTTTGGTTGATGTTCTACCTCTTATTCCCGTGTTTTTTCTTGCTTTGGCATTTGTTTGGCAAGCAGCGGTGGGATTTAAGTAAATTTATAGCTAATGTTTCAAAAACAGAAACGCCCAGAAAAATTCTGGGCGTTTCTGTTCTAGATTAATAGACATTGCAACAAGACCTTATCAACAGTTGAAGCGGATTTCTGACAACACCAGTTCTATCGTTTTGGGATTATGAGGAAAATGCCAGCCCGTTTGAGAATAAATTTATAAAGGAAACTTATCTTTTCTTGCCTAATAATTATTCTTGCTGAGGGTATTGCGTAAAAAAACCATCATTTGCTATATTGGTAAAGTTGTAAAAAACAATAAGGCAGGATAGCTCAGGTGGTAGAGCAGAGGACTGAAAATCCTCGTGTCGGCAGTTCAAGTCTGCCTCCCGCCATATGTACATTAAATCTTTATTTGTCAGATTTAAAGAATTA
>JBCDCO010000426.1:0-3147 GCA_039181635.1 Cyanobacteria bacterium P01_G01_bin.19
AAAATGGCTTGTTAGAAATATAGTCGTTTCAATTAATTTTGAGATATCCTAATCTATTTGTTCGGGGGAATAGGGAATAGGGATTTCGAGATGTTATTCCCATGTGCTGCAAAACCGTTGCGGGGGTTCCCCCCGTTGTCCCGAAGGGATACCGCAAGCATAAGGTTATTGTCGAGGGTGGGAATTGGGGAGAATTTGTACAAGCTTGATTTGTATCATTCTTATTTGAAATAACTATATATTTTGTATTCTGTAATTACCAAGTCGAAAAAAAAACAGCGATCGCCAACAAAAAAGACAACTAGAAAATAGTTGTCTCAGTAACCAATATTGATTTATTTTTGATTTGATTCAATCTTAGATTGACAAACCTAACTTCAAGCCAAACGCAGCATGAGCTACCAATACAATTAGTGCTGCACTGCCCACATAAGCATGAATTGTTCTGGCAGTTTCTTTGTTGCCAATAAAGCCAGTCGCCGCTAGTAAAGCGTTGATAGTCAATAAAGAAATTACTATTGTACCTGTTACAAAGTGAGGGCTTTCTAGAATAGGTTGCCCTTGCATAACTAAAGATAAAACCCCTCCAGTGTAGCCAGATAGTAAAAAGACGTACATCAACGGTGCAATTTTACGGTGATCTGCCTTATTTTTAATTGCCACTTTGGTGTTAGTAGTAGCCAAGGTTCTACCTTTCCATCCTGCTATGGCAGCCGCACCACCCATAACAAAAGCTACAATCGCCATCATTAATGGATGCCCCCAGTGGATAATTGGTTCTGGCGTACCTAAGCTGTTGAACCAATCTGCTATTGGCTGTATCGATGCTCTTAAGTTGCTCATTCTCCTCTCTATTTACTCGTTGCTTAATTTAAGTTTACAAGTCTACTTATAACTATACATATATTGCAATGCCTTAATGAAGAAGAAACAAAAGTGTAATAGCAACTTGTTTAAAACAAAGAAGCATTGAACTAGAGCTTATATCGTTTCTGAAGCTCCATTAATTTGCTGGTGGCTTGAATGGCGTTATCGGCTAACTTGGCAAAGGTAATAAATCTCATCAACTCTTTACGCAAAAGATTTTTCTCTACTTCCCAAGTTTCTCGATCTAAGTTTGGCGGAATAACAATCGTATCAAACAGAGTAGCCTGCTTTTTACTCGGATGAGGGCGCAAAATCCTGCCTCGACGTTGAATAAACTGGCGTGGGTTGCTAGTGCTGGCTAAGATTATAGCTGTCTTAATTGTCGGGATGTCTACTCCTTCATCCAAGCAGCGGATAGCCACCAAACCTTGTAAGGCTCCAGACTCAAATTGATGCTGTAGCTTTTCTCTAATTTCTATGGGAGTATCTGTGGTGTAGGTATTGACTCTGTAGCCTAGCTCTTTACCCAGCAGGTGAGTTACCGCATCTATCTGGCGCACTTCTTGATCTACATATCCATCCCCGCAATAGAAAATGGTATGGCTGGTATCCAGTCGAGATAACATTAATTCTCTCAGGCTTTCTAGTTTATTTTTGGCGGTGGCTATGAGACGCGATCGCCTGGCTAGCAAAGAGGTTAGAGTATCGTTATCTTGAAAGCTATTATTTTTACTCAAAAGCCAACCAATACGCTTGGTAAGTTTGGCATAGGATGAAGCTTCAGAATTAGTCAGCTCGACAAAGATTGGATAGTATAAATAGCGAGCTAAAGCACCCTGTTTGATCGCATCAGCCAAGGTGAATTCAGGCTGGATTATGTCACCAAAATAGCTCAGCAAAGCGTTTGTGCCAATATCATCATATTGTCGCTCGGGAGTTGCAGACAAAGCCAAACGCAAACCAATATTTCTGGGCAGACTAGCCTCTATACGAGTCGAACCCAAATTGTGTGCCTCGTCACCAACAATCAGAGTTTTAGCGGGAAAATATTTAAACTGTGACTGGAGTTTATTACTAATCAACGTCGAGTTAGTTGTGATTATGGTAATAAATGAATTGGGTTTTACGTTCAGGTTATATAGCTGATTTGATAGTTCTCCTTGCCAATCATTTGCTGCTTTCATAGCAGCGATCGGTTCGAGATTAAACTTCCTACATTCTTTAGCCCATTGATTGACGAGATGGCGATAGGGACAAACTATTATCAATACCTGTAGTCCAATCTGCCGATACAGTTCTGTAGCGATCGCCAAAGCAATGATAGTTTTCCCGCTACCCGTCGCCATTTTTAGGGTTCCTCTACCTTTATTTTCTAGCCAATTGGCGATCGCTTGATGTTGGTATTCTCTCAGGATTAAATCTTGAGGAAAGACGGGAGTTCCTAAGTTACTGTATTGATAGCTTGATGATTTTTCTCTTAATAGATTGTTTTGATACCTTCGTCGATACCAAGTAGCCAAATTATGCCAGTCTACATTGTTATTACTCATTGATCGGTTGGTATCCGATTTAGCTCTTTTCTCAATCAGAATAACTTATCATCTAGCTTGTAATCCCGCTGTAAACAAAAAAGATATTGATTCTAAAAAACGGTTTAATCGTTATCCCAACGTAGTGCGCCGACTAGATCTATGATGCGATCGCGCAACAGATAATCGTTTCTTTCTAACTCTTGTTCGATTCTATGCCAGTACTGCGATGGAAGGTAATCACACAAAATTCTTAGCGGCTGATCTAAAGATATAGTACCCATTTCTACTAAATTGAAAGCTTCTTCTCGAATTGTGCTTATAGAATAGCGTTTGGTCGATGCGGTGGATATCATAATGTGCAGCACTCCATACCAAAAGATGAAATCTAATGTCTTGTATAGTTATTAGCAAGGTGAGACAAATATCAAAAGAACTTAGGACAGGTATTTCTCTATCTAAAGTAAGATTTTTATTTTAAAAGTCAAATATGTTACTGAATCGAGAGTGTCCAAATTGTTATCATCTTCGCTTTGCAAAGTACATATTTTAGAATATGCTTTTTTGAAACTTTTTTCTATTACTTAAAATTAAGAATATTTACAATAAAAGATAATCTTCTATTTTAGGTACATGTACCCAGGAAGTTTGACGATGGGATACATGAGTTAAATCCATCAACAATTGAGAGTAAACTCCTTCTTTTAAAGATGGAATAAGGGATTCTCCTGAGTCTATGGATGCGACTAAA
>JBCDCO010000427.1:0-3133 GCA_039181635.1 Cyanobacteria bacterium P01_G01_bin.19
CCTCAAGAGATAGGCTCTAAGACATTAGATAAACTGCGCTATCTTCAATCATTTATGAATGAAAAAGTCAGCTATATGCATTGGTTTAGAAGGATGAGTTTTTCTTGGTGAATTTGGCCTAGATAGAGTCGATCTAACTTAAAATGTAAAGTTTTGTATTAGCATTCAACATTTCTGGTACAGAACCAAACAAAATAGGTGTATTCATTGGCAGATAAACGCCAGTGGGTCGATCTATAATCACTGTATTGCTTTGCATAAGCGATACTACAAAATATTTGGTAAGCACTTGAATGCGTACAAGCTCATGAAGCATATTGCCAAGCTGCGGAAACGTATTAAATATTGGCAACAAGTAGGTTCACAGGCTGTACAGGATATTTGCCAGCGAATAGAAAAAGCGTATAAGCTTTTCTTCAAACAGCACAAAAGAGGAACTAGACCGCCTAGTTTTAAGAAAACTAGAAAGTACAAATCTTTCACGCTTAAACAAGCTGGGTATAAGTTTTTGTCTGGCAATAAAATACGCATTAGCAATAGAGTTTATAAGTTTTCAAAAAGCAGAGAAATACAAGGGAAAGTTAAAACCTTAACTGTTAAGAGAAACAATTTAGGTGAACTATTCATCTTGGTTGTGACTGACTATGTGGATGAATCTTTCGGGGTCGTGACGGGTAAAATCGCAGGCTTTGACTATGGATTAAAGACATTTTTAACAGTAAGTGATGGAACAACTATTAAATCTCCTCTGTTTTTCAATCAATCTAGAAATAGGTTGAAAGCAGCTAGCAGAAATCTATCTAGTAAAAAGAAAGGTTCAAACAATTGGTACAAAGCTCTCATACATCTCAATCGAGTTTATGAAGATATTTCTAATAAACGTCGCGATTGGTTCTGGAAATTGGCTCATGATTTAACTAATAAATACGATGTACTGATATTTGAGGACTTAAACTTAGATGGTATGAAACGGTTGTGGGGTCGAAAGGTTAGCGATATAAGTTTTGCTACTTTCTTAGAAATACTTCAAACTGTTGCTATTAATAAAGGGAAAGTAGTTCACTTTGTAGACCGCTACTATTCGAGTTCTAAAACCTGTTCTCACTGTGGATATATCCATAAAAAATTGAGTTTGAAAGATAGATTTTGGGACTGCCCAAGCTGCAAAACCAAGGATATTCCAAGGGATTGGAACGCTTCAGTTAATTTGCTAAGAGTTGGGGCATCAACTCTTGGGTTAGGCGATGTCAGACTTCCGTTGGAAGCTATTGCTGTTCGACCCCAGAATCACCGTTATTCAGCGTCAGCGTAGGACGGTGAGTATGTCAATTATGGTAAAAAAGCTTCGCCACCATTTCTGTGCGAGAAGAAACCTCAAGCTTGCGAAACATTCTTTTGAGGGCTTGTTTGACAGAATTAATTGTAATCCAAAGCTCGCGACCGATTTCTGCATTAGTTTTTCCCTGGGCAACTAATTCAGCAATTTCTAATTCGCGAGGCGTTAAAAGCGAGGCTAGATTGCCATATTGAAAAGATTTTACCGTCGCCGACCAAACTGATAAATGCAAACAGACAGCACTAAGATCGGCTAAATTTTCAGGATTGAAAGCAGGCATCGATCTTTCGCGAGTGCAACCCACTACACCCACCAACTGACCGCGATTAACAATTGGTCCCGCCATCACATGCCAATGGTCAGAACGGGGACAAATGAGCCTCCAAGCCTTGGGTGATGTTACCATTTCTTCATGAACGGGAGCATGGCGTTCGGCTAGGTAACGCGCTACGGGATTATGCTCGATGGATAGGGCAAGATTGAGGATATTTTTAAATCTAGGATCGCTTAAGAGGGATTCAAAGAAAAATACTCCCGATCGCGTGGCAGTGAAATATGTGCCAATTTGTGGTGCGAGGTGCGATCGCATTTCTGATTTGTTTTTTACCCGATCTATTTCTTTAAATAGAAACTGTAGGTCAGTCATTTCATTTAGCATTTATCATTTATCAAATAGCATGGAAGTAGGCTTGTAAAATGTTTAATGTTTAATGTTTAATGCTCAATGTTTTGCTGCCAATAACGCTGTACCATAAGCAGCCTCAGCGTTCTTCGCTTGACTTACAGGTAGACTGAGATGACGCTGGCGAATTTTTTGCCAAACCATGTTTTTGGCACCACCACCCGCAGTCTGTACTCGTATCACTTTATCTGCGCCCAAATCTTGTAATTTTTGATATCCCAATGCTTCAATCTTAGCTATCCCTTCCAACAAACCATGTAGAAATTTTGCTGGATCTTTGGGGCGAGGAGATAGTCGTGGTTGCAAATTGGGATCGTTGAAGGGAAAGCGATCACCTGGAGTTAAGAGGGGATAATAGTCTAACGGGCTAGCGATCGCAGGATCGATCTGAGCTGAAAGACTCTCCAGTTGTTCGCGCTCGAAGAAATGTTGCAAGACTGCACCACCCGTATTGGAGGCTCCCCCAGCTAGCCAAAGGTTGCCCAATCTGTGGCTGTAAATACCATACTCGGCAGCAACGATTTTGGTCTGGCTGAGTAATTTTAAAACTAATGTAGAACCGAGGGAGGTAACTGCTTCTCCTGGTTTGGTTACACCACTAGCTAGAAATGCAGCAATACTATCAGTCGTACCCGCTTTGATTTTGCAGTCGGGAGCTAGGTTAAGGCGATCGCAATTTTCGGCAGATATTGCGCTTACTGTTTCACCAGGAGTTAGTACTTGCGGATATAGATGACTATAGGCTCGATCGCGCAACCAGTTTGGATAGCACAAATTCTCTACATCGTATCCCAGCTTGAGAGAGTTATGATAGTCGCTGACGCCGAGTTTGCCATGTAGCAACCACCCTAACCAATCAGCTTGATGGAGAAAGAAACTCGCTCCCTCGAAGTAAGGCTGTTCTTGCCACCATAGCAGCTTGGCTAAACTTGATGTCGCGCCAACTACTACGTGGTTGGGAGGTGCAATAGCTTTTACTTTTTCTAATACTTTTTTACCACGATCGTCATTGTAAAGTATGGGGGCGGCGATAGATTTTCCCGCTGCATCGCATAGTAATACGGTAGAAGAAGTTCCATTAATCGCGATCGCTTTGATTCTGCTTCTAATTGCTA
>JBCDCO010000428.1:0-3130 GCA_039181635.1 Cyanobacteria bacterium P01_G01_bin.19
GTAACTCTTTAATTTTTAAAGGTTTGAATTCCTGATTCTTTCGTTATGAATAACATAACTCCTAATATGCGGAGCGGTATACCATATGCGAAGCGGTATCCCTTGGGACAAGGGCACAATGTCCTTTAGGACTCCGAATTCAGGTGCGAACCACAGACGCTTTCAGCGTCTTAAATCATGCGAAGCATGATGTTAGGGCAAAGCCCTGTTCGGCGTGAGACGCAAAGTAAGGCTTTAGCCGCAACTGACGCGCCCCTGCACGAACTTCGAACTCACGTCTTTTAGCTTTTAAATGGCTTTTAAGTCAAAACCCATAATGCACTCATTTTAAATAAGTTGAATTATTTAGGGTCATTGTGTAGTTTTGTAGTAGCTTTTGCGCTTCATCTGAGCTAATAGTTTGGTTCGCTAACGCCTTGGCAATGCGATCGCGCATTTTTTGACTCAATTTCTCACTGTCATACTGGACGTATTGCAATACTTCTGAAATGGTATCGCCTCGAATTATAGACTTGGTTGGGTTTCCTCGTTCGTCGATTTGAATCTGTACCGTGTCAGTTCTGCCAAATAGATTGTGGAAATTGCCCATGATTTCTTGATACGCACCGACTAAAAACATGCCCAGATAGTAAGGTTGGCGATCGCTAAACGGATGTAGTTCGAGAAGTTTTTTGGGTTTTTTGGGGTTAATAAAGCGATCGATTTTGCCATCGCTATCGCAGGTAATATCGGCTAAGGTTGCTTTAACAATCGGCTGTTCGTTCAGGCGATGAATCGGCATAACGGGAAATAGCTGCTCGATCGCCCAGGCATCGGGAACAGACTGAAAAATAGAAAGATTGACGTAGTAGATCGATGCCATCGTTTCGGCGAAGTTTTCTAGTTCATCGGGAATGTAGCCACAGCGATCGCAAATATCGGCAATTTTACAGCAGCAAGCCCAGTACAATTCTTCTGCTTCTGCTCTTTGCGCTAAGGTTAAGTAGCCAAAATTAAACAGGCTCAAGGCTTCTTGTTTGAACTGAATCGCATCATGATAGCTTTCTTGTAAATTAGTCGGCTCGAGCGCCTGATAGGTTTGCCAAAAGTTACGAATCACCAAAGGCGATCCTTTTTTGGGCGGGGATAGATGAGGACGAGATACTTTATTTGTGCCCAATACATCAAAAATTAGTACCGATTGATGTGCCGCGATCGCTCTACCGCTTTCACTAATTAGGGTAGGTTCTCTTACGTCACCTTGTTCGCAGGCATCTTTTACCTGAGCCACAATATCGTTGGCATAATTTTGCATATTGTAGTTTTTGGAAGCGGGAAAATTAGTTTTAGAACCGTCATAGTCTACCGCTAAACCTCCACCCACATTCAGATACTGCATTTTTGCCCCCAGTTTGGCTAGCTGGACGTAAATTTGACTGGCTTCGCGGATCGCATTTTTGATCGCTCTGATCGCGGAAATTTGCGAGCCAATATGAAAATGTAATAGCTGTAAATAATCCAGTTGGCGATCGCTTTCTAAGCGGCGCAATACCTGCAAGATTTCGGCAATAGTCAAGCCAAATTTGGCGCGATCTCCCGTCGAGTCACCCCATCTACCAATTCCTCTAGTACCGAGTTTTGCCCTAACTCCCAATACAGGCTCGATCTCTAATTCTCGACTCACCGCTAAAACTAAATCCAACTCTTGGAGTTGCTCGATAACGATAATCGGTTTTTGACCTAATTTGGTTGCTAGCAGGGCAGTTTCAATATATTCGCGGTCTTTATAACCATTGCACATTAATAGGGGTGCGGGGTCGATATTCGAATCCAAGCTGGCTAAAGCGATCGCCAATTCTGGTTTTGAACCTACTTCCAAACCAAATCGATAAGCTCTGCCATATTCTACAATTGCCTCGATCGCCTGGCGATTTTGATTGCACTTAACGGGAAAAACTCCTTGGTATTTCCCTTCATAGCCGTAGCGAGCGATCGCCTGTGCCATACAGTGGTGCAGTCGTTTCATTCGATCCCCTAAAATATCGGAGAAGCGAATTAATAAAGGTAGATTTAGACCTTCTTGTTTGAGGGATGTTACCAGCTCGGCTAAGTCTATAGAATTTTTACTTTGGCTGCTGACACAGACAGTCAAATTACCGCGATGATTAATGCCAAAATAAGGTTCGCCCCAGCCCTCGACATTGTAAAGTTTAGCACTATCGGCGATCGTCCAATCCGAACTACGAGCTTCCCCTGCCAGAAATGATTGAACAATGGCGTTTTGAGCTGGGGAATTTGGTTGAGATTGGCGGTTTACCATTTTTGGCGTTGATAATTTGATGTATGACTTGCAGAATGTTTCTATTCGTAGCTCTTAGCTTTTAGCTTTTAGCTTTTAGCTTTTAAGTTTATCTGTTTAATAACTAAGGTTATGAAATCATACCTTGATTTACCAACGCCCTATTTTTTTGTAGTCGTACAGAGTTTTACTAAAACGCTCCAATCCGCCCACAAACAATAGATTTAACCTTTATTAGTTAAACAATGAGGTTTGAAGACAGATTGCGCCCTCTGGATATTCTGATTATCCGATCTGGTAAGAATAATTTCACCATTACCATTAGTTATGATACCTCTGGCGGGATAGAGCTTACCTCGGGCGGTTTCTACGGCTAGATTATCGATGGGCTGTTCCTGTTGCGATACGACATTAGTTTCGTCAAAATTAATTCGTTCTGCTTCGGAGAATTGACCATCAAACAAAATATTATCTGATGATAGAGTACTAGCCGCCGCCGCTGGTATTCCTCCTCTACCCTGGAGGCTGAGACTGCTAGAGCCGATCGCATTATTAACAGAGCAAGCTTGCTGAACGCTGTTGGCTGGATTAATAGTACTGGTAGGTAAGTCTCTGATGCCAGCCTTAGCCTCAAGATCGGGAGCATTAATTGAGATACTGCCATCAAACCCAAACTCCGAACTGACGTCTAGATCGTTACGAGCATTTCCTGGTTCAGATTTGCCCTCCTGCAAGCCAAAAATTTCTTGAGCCGTGATGTCGATTCTACCCCCCGCACCTTCTATAGCGTTGGCGATAATATCATTACCTTCTACCTCTGGTGCAAAAGCAATTACAAACTCGGCATCAATA
>JBCDCO010000429.1:0-3126 GCA_039181635.1 Cyanobacteria bacterium P01_G01_bin.19
CGACCATTGCCATTTGCTCGTGTCATATCCACCACACAAGCTATTAAGCAGCTTGATAGCCAATTTAAAAGCCACATCATCAAAGACGGTGTGGCGTAAATTCGAGTCTGTAGTTTCTAAAACGTATAGCAAGAGGGTCTTCAACCAGAAGAAAAGATAAATTCTGTAACCTTAAGTATTTGCCGATCGCTCAATCCCCCTGGATGAATCGTAATTTGCGGTTTGCTCATGCCATAGTCTCGCAAAACATGAACCGTCAACGCATTAACTAGAGAATCGATATATAGCTGTCCCGCGCCATTTTGACCCCGATATAGTTCGCTACGCAACATCATGGCTAGCTGTTCTATTTGGGGATTGCGATCGCGAAATTCTGTCCGTAATTCCAGACGAGTTAAATCGTAGTTCATCACCTCTGCGGCTACTTGTTCAAGTATAGAGGTAGGAATTTTAATCTCTAAGTAATGATCATCACCATAAACCTTATAAGCACAGGGTAGTTTGGCTGGAGCGAGAGAGATATCACCCTTAGAATAGATTCCACTATAGTTGCGCTCGCCAATAGCTTGCCATATACGATAAGGCTTGGTTGCCAGACATAAAGCGATCGTATGTTCAAGCTGAGGCGCAAATTTGCTGTTATTTGGTGGTAGTTTGAACTCAGCAACGATTATCGATTTCCAGCCTAAATCGGAACTGGTAATAATTGGTGATGGTATTTCCTTGGTGGTTTGAGATGCTGAGTTAACCATTTGTCATAGAGAAAAAAACTGGCAGCAAGATTATGTAAGCCCAGCAATATTTTAAAAGCTAGGAACTCTCTTGTTTTCTATTCTGTAATTGTAAGGAAAATATCAAAATAGAACTTTTTCGCTTCTGTTATTCTTGATTTGCTTTTGATCTCTAATATTTTTCCTCAACAAAATTCAAAACCCGCATCCAGTTGATCAACCAACACTGATTCTATCTCTTGGACATCTAAAGGTTGGGCAAACAGATAGCCCTGACCAAATTCACAACCCAAATTTTTCAATTGAGTCAATTGTTCAATGGTTTCTATTCCTTCAGAAATAGCATCCATACCTAAACTTTTGGCTAAAGTAATAATTGTGCGCACGATTTCAAAATTTTCTGCATCAAAACTTAAGCGCTCGATGAAAGAGCGATCAATTTTTAAATTATCGATGGGAAAACGGCTTAAATAACTAAGACAAGAATAGCCTGTGCCAAAATCATCGATACTAAGTTTTACATTTCTTTTTTTAATCTGTGCCAGGATATTTTGAATAGTACCACCTGATTCCATTAAAATACTTTCCGTAATTTCAAGTCGCAGACAACTACCATTTAAACCAGTTGCTAGTAAGACTTCATCTAGCTTATTAATGAATTGAGGATGTTGAAATTGTTGGGAGGCTACGTTAATACTTATTTTTAGAGTTTCTATTTGGGGAATAGAAACAAATTTTTGTTGCCAAATCTTGAGTTGTCGACAAGCCTCTGCCAGCAACCACTCACCAATAGGGACGATCAAACCCGTATCTTCGGCAATGGGAATAAATTCTGAGGGTGGGATCAAACCTCTCTGGGAATGTTGCCAACGAACTAAAGCTTCAAATCCAACCAGTTGGCGATTCGACAAAGAAACAATTGGTTGATAGTGTAAAATTAACTGCTCCTGTTCTAGAGCAAGACGCAAATTATTTTCCAACTGCACAAATTTAAACGTTTCCAGATACATATCTTGATCAAATACTTCATAACAACCCTTGCCCTTTTTCTTAGCGCGATACATAGCAATATCTGCGTCACGCAATAGCTCCTCTCTGTGGTCATAATTATTACTGGAACTGAGAGCAATTCCTATACTGGCACTAGTGTAAATAGCTTGACCTTCCAAATAAAATGGTGGAGCGAGCAGATTTTGAATTCGCTCGCTAATTTGAGTGGCATCTTGAAGCTTGTGGATACCATCTAGCAAAATGACAAACTCATCTCCTCCTAGACGAGCTACCATATCGTTATCTCGCAAGGATTTTTGTAGTAATTTGCTAACTTCAATTAATAGTCGATCCCCTATCAAATGACCCAGACTATCGTTAATTACTTTAAAGCGATCTAGATCGATAAATAGCAAAGCAAATAAATAGTCTGAATTGCGTTTGGCGTGTTGAATTGTAAACTCAATTCTTTCCATTAGTAGTGCTCGATTTGGCAAGCCTGTGAGTCGATCATGAAGAGCATCGTGAACTAGCTGTTTTTCGATTTGAAGACGTTTAGTAATTTCCTGCTGGAGCTGTTGGTTAGCAGTCTCAAGCTCAAAGTTACGTTTTCTAACTTGCCCTTCCAATTCCTGGGCACGATTCTGTAACAATTTCGCTTTTTCAGTCTTTAACTCGTTAACTTGACGTTGTAATACTTCAATTACCGCATACATTTCCTTGGGATCGAGTGCTTGTAGTAATCTATTCTGGGTGATAATACCTTTCAATTCACCCTGTTCTCCAACTACGATTAACCTTCGCACTCGATGCTGCTGCATCTGCTGATGTGCCTCCCACAGAGAATTTTCTGGACTCACTAAGAACAGAGGTTTGCTCATTAGAGTTTGTGCTTGAATATTGTCTAAGTTTAATTCCAAGTACTGGAACTGAATGATATCTCGTTCGGTAATAATGCCAAGACCTCTGAGATTTGAATTTTCAACTGAAGTTTTTAACTCAGAATTGTTCTGAGATTCGAACGGTTCTGCAATAACGACAGAACTTAGCTGATGCTCAAACATTGATTGTATTACTCGTCTCGCTGATGCTGTGGGTAAAACGGAGAGAGAGATGCTACTCATCACTTCTTCCACGCGCTGAAATCTAAGCCAATCCATAGGTTCAAGCAAACTTTGTATTGCTTCCAAAGTTATTACTCCTAAGAACTGGTTATGGTTGTCAACAATCGGGAAATGGCGAATTCCATACAAACGATTCAAACTCAAAACATCAAATAATTCTTTAATCTGAGCTTTCTGGAAAGTCTTTACGGGCTTGGTCATTACGTCGCCTATGGTCATTTCTGCTAGAGTTCTCTCTTTAGCAGTTAACCGCAAAAGATCGCGTTCGGTAAAAATTCCCA
>JBCDCO010000430.1:0-3115 GCA_039181635.1 Cyanobacteria bacterium P01_G01_bin.19
GATAGCATTAATCATGAAACGAAATCTCTGATTACCAAGTTTCTTTTAGAATGCCATCGATCGCGATTGCGGAGCTAGCCGAAGGCATCGCATTTCTGGCAGTTTTGACTAGTACAATTGCTCACCTTAACAGGGGTAGTCCTATGGTAATATTTATCGATAGGCGTTAAGAGTCTATCTAATTCTTCTCTCCACTCAATTAGAGAGTATTTTTTAGCATTTGCATTTCCCAAACCAATATATTTCATTGCGTTATACTTGGTTGCAATTTCCTTTGCTTTTTCCTGAATCTCAGTATCATTCATATTTATTTAACTTTTATAGCTAGAAGTGATATCCACAAACACTTTTGAGATAACTATATACTGCTCATTTCTAACATAAGTTTTGCAAAGTATACGGTTGCCGTTAAAGCGATCGCCATAAACTCAAGTCTTTATTTCCCAATCCAACATAGATCGACAAACTTACTCCCCTCGCCTTTTAGGAGAGGGGCTGGGGGAGAGGTAAAACCACATCAATTCCCAGCGATCGCCAGATGACCAAAACTTGATAGAATTACAGCAAAGTTCGGCAGTGCTACCAACACCCCGAACACGGCAAACCTCATACACAGGTTCACAATGAAAATGATAATTCATCAAGCGAACGGATTACAGATCGGTCAACGCATCGAAGACGGATACATAAATTTGACTAAAATGGCGAAAGCCAATAACAAAAAAATTAATGACTATTTGCGATTAGAAACCACCAAAGCTTTTACAGATGAGCTTTCCACCGTTACGGGAATTCCCGTATCGGGAAAAAATGGGCTGATTCAGATTCGTAAAGGTGGTAATGATAAAAACACTCAAGGTACTTGGGGACATCCACAGGTGGCGATTAACTGCGGTCAATGGTGCAGTGCCAAATTTGCAGCTTTAGTAAGTAGCTGGGTGTTTGAATGGATGACTACAGGCAAAAATCCCATTCAGAGATCGCAAGCAACAGCCAACGCAACCATAAAAAACAAACCCGATGCTCTCCAACTTCTCGACCAAATCGAATATCAGATAAATCACGCTCGACTATTCCGCCACACCGCCCACAACATCACCGACCAACCCATAGTCAGTAAAAACATCAATCGAGTAGTCCACAAAGCCATGCACGAACAGGGCAGCATTCTTAATGACTGTCTCAACAAACTAGAAGATCTGCGAGAACTAATTGATAGCGAATTCTCCCCGACTCCAGCCCCTCAAGCGATCAACCTTCCTCCAGCCTTAGAAACCCCAACAGAAACAGAATCCAAACCCAAACCCCACTATCAAACCTTTGTTCGTAAAGAAGCCCGCCTCACCGACTACCAACTAGAACAGCTAACCATTTTGGCACGAAAGCTCAACCGCCAGCGCAAAGGTAAAGGAGAACGCATTACCGAGAACACCCTAATTCGTGTTGCCGTCGATCTGCTCCTCAACAATCCCCAAGAACTTAATAACCTCAGTTTCCTCGAACCTCCCACACATAACCCAGCCCCCAGCAACCAACCCAATTACCTATCCTTCAATCGCAAAGAAACCCGACTCACCGAAGAACAACTAGATCGACTAACCAAACTATCCCGCAGACTCAACAAACAGCAGCAGGGTGGAGACAGAATTACCGAAAATACCCTAATCAGATCCGCGATCGATTTACTTCTTACCCAGTCCGAAAGACTAAAAAGTAAACTACACAAAGTCTAAAGCCAATATTCCTCTTGTCTGTCAGTCTGTCAGTTTCAAACTGTCGGACTAACAGATTCCGATAGATTTGAGAATGAATTTAGATCTGAGTATCTGTCAAAAATTGGTAAAATATTGACAGTAACACAAACATTGTAAAAAAATGCCCAGACTTGCATTTGATGTTGACGACCAATTTAGTCAAGAGTTTAACGAATTAGTAGAGTCAACTGGTGCTACTTCCAAAGCTGATGCTTTCCGTAAAGCAGTATCTCTTTATAAGGTAGTGACAAAAGCTCAAAAACAGGGTGAAAAGCTGATGATTGCCGATAGCGATCGCCAACCTATTAGTGAAATTATTATTCTTTAGATTAGTCCAAATAAATTATTGAGGTTTTAAAAATGGCGTTATTTGCTATACCCATAAGCTTAAATTCAATTATGAACGGTCTTTTGAAAAAAGATAGTCTAGAAATGACTGAAACTGAATATCAGACTAAGACAAAAGAAATTATTCATTGCATAGATTTAATTCAAACTCAAATCACTGAAGACCAACAAGAGATTCAATCTTTAGCCAAAGAAACCGATGAATTGTTAGAAGAATTGGAATATAAAGCGAGCTAATGGCAATTTGGCAAGATATTTGGCAATTAGGTCAAAAAGTTCTAGCTTTGACCAAAACCACAGAAACTAACACGGCTAGTATCAAGAAACTACAACAGCAACAGCTAAAGCTAACCAAAGAAGTTATTAGACTTAAGCAAGAGCTAGAACTAGAAAGACAAAAAAGTCAGCATCAAAAGGAACTTTATCAATCAGAAATAAACAGATACAAAGCATAACTAGATGTAAGGGACTGAAATTATAATCACTCCGACCCGAAATCATCGGCGTTTTCAGCCCACATTAAATGAAACTATAATTTAGCTTCGACCCACATTATTTGAAACTGAGATGTAACTTTCAGAGATAAGTGGGGTCTTGCACGCTTTTGGTGATCCGAAGAACGGGCGATCGCTATGAGCAAAAATAGCAAGAACGAAAGATTTTGTGAGTAAATAGAATGAGAGCTAAAAAAGCGGTTATTTATGTCAGAAAACCAATCCCTAAGCAATTCTTTTTTACTACAATATTTACTTCCTGATTTTTTTGCCTCAAGATAACATCTTGGTCAATTAATGAAACAGAAAATAAACTAACTATACAAGTCAAAACTCACAATACACAAGCATTTTGTCCGATTTGTAATTCGATAAGTACCCGTGTTCATAGTTCGGCGTTGCATAAATAGGGGAGGAATTGCAGAATTATAGGATCGCAATTAGTTTGAAGAAAATCGAATGAAATGTCCAAAGTGTAAGTCGGAACATATCCGTAAAAACGGTATGAGAAGAGGAAAA
>JBCDCO010000431.1:0-3106 GCA_039181635.1 Cyanobacteria bacterium P01_G01_bin.19
TAAGTTCAACTTTGGACGCGATCGCTTATTTAAAAAGAGATTGACCTTGAAATATTTCTAAAGCTTATAGCTTAAAGCTTAGAGCTTAGAGCTACGAACAATTTGACAAACAACGTAGTCCCTTAACTTGTCACCGATGGGGAATAGGCATTGGGAAACTAAGAACTAACAACTAAAAACTAATGACTGATAAGTTTTTCATGATGCCGACAACTTTTGTAATTGTCTAGGCAATACAGGACGAGTTTGATTTGTGGGGGGATAGAAATCTAAATCGGCTTCCATGAGGTGATGGGGTTGGCTGCAAATGCTAAGCTCTTCGATGGAATTCCAATGCAATCGTTGAAAAAATCGGACGTTGGGTAGTTGAACCGTTGCCAAAAAGCGATCGCAGCCCCAGGTATTGGCGCTAGTGACGGCTTTTTCGATTAGTCCTTTGCCAATTTTCCAGCCCCGTCGATAATCTGGATGTGTCCCCAGTCTTCCGCCATACCAAAGCCTGGGTTGTGCCTCGTAAATTCTGACAACTCCGACAACTTTGTTATCGTTATTAACTGCAACAATAGGATAAGCAATTGAGTCATGTTCATCGCGATCGCTTGTTTGGAAGATGCCTTGTTCTTGGCAAAATATTTGTTGTCTCAATAAGAAATAAGCTTCTATATGGTTTGGGGATAGGGCTAGTTTGAATTGGTAGGTTTGTTTCATTTAACATTTAGCATTTAACATTTATCAATATTCATTGTTCAAAGTTGGTAGGGTGGGCAAACCAACAAAGTTACTAGAAACCGATTAACCATAAGTTATTTTGCCCACCTTACGAATTGAGTCATTGGTAACGAAGGACAAAATTTATTTAGTTTCAAATGTTGATAGTGCCGAACAAGCCCCGCATTTAGCACAGCCAGCTTTGATGTCTTGGGAATTCATCTTCGCAGCATTTAATAAATCACCCACCTGTTGATAGATGGCATACATATAATCGCTACTGGGGGGTTTGTGGTTACTTAAAGGCGTACCTGTAATGGGAACAAAGGGAACCACAAAAGGATAGACACCAATTTGAATCAGGCGATCGCAGGTACTAACAATTGTCTCTAAACTATCTCCCAAACCTGCCAGGATATAGGTGCTAACTTGCCCCCAACCAAATACTTTTACTGCTGCCTCAAATGCTTGGAAATAATAATCTAAAGAGACTTTGGCTTTGCCTGGCATAATGCGATCGCGCACTTCTGGTTGAATAACTTCAATATGCATTCCCAAGCTATCTATCCCCGCATCTTTCATCTTGGCAAACCAAGCAAAATCGTTAGGAGGTTCGCACTGTGCCTGAATTGGTAAGTTAACTCTGGCTTTGACTGCTCTAGCACATTCAATTAAGTAGGCTGCCCCCCTGTCAGTAGTGTTCGGTGTACCCGTAGTCATGACTAATTGTTCGATACCATCCAGTCTGACTGCTGCTTCCGCTACTTCTGCAAGCTGTTCTGGGGTTTTTCGGGCAATGGTTTTACCTGCTACTAAAGACTGTTCGATCGCGCAAAATTGACAGGCAGTATTGCGGTTGCTGTAACGAATGCAGTTTTGTAAAACAGTTGTGGCTAATACGTTATGACTGTGGAGGAGGGCGATCTGGTTGTAGGGTATACCCTCAGAAGTTTTGAGATTATAAAATTTTGGTTGTGGGGGAAATTGGATTGTGGCAATGGCGCGATCGTTTTCCCGTAGAGACAAGGCATGTTTTGTCTCTACCGTGTATGACGATTTGGCAGCAATGTCATTATGAATGGGAATCATTACCGTTGTGCCGTCAATGGTTACTGCCTTATGATCGGAAGGTCCCGCACCACCTTTTCTCGATGCTGCACCAGGATTGCGATCAATTAGTTTTAAGCCTTGGGATTGTAATTTAGTAATTAATTTTTGTTTATCGTCATTAGTCATTTCATTTAACATTGAGCAGTTATCATCGAACAGTAGACTGTTGGTCTCATTTATATTTTTGTAGGTTGGGTTAGCAGTATTCTGTTTAAAAGCATCGCCCATAACTGCGATCGCGTAACCCAACAAAATGCTTATTTTTTACTCTTCGATCGCTTTCTTCAATTCTCGATCTATTGAATTACCGTTTGCGGAGCAAGTATTTTCCAAAATTACGGGATTATTTATTGGGGCTTGTTGCCAGACAGTACGGGCATCTTGGTTTACCTGAAGTTGCAAAAGATCGGGACGGGAATAGTGTCCCACCGAGTCCATCATGCGCTTGCGTTTGGTAATTAAGGAGAAGTCTAATTCTGCGATCGCCATACCTTCCCCTTCCGTAATGGGTTCGCACAAGGGTACGCCTTCGGGGGAGATGATTGCGGTGTAACAACCACCTGTTAAGACTCTTTGTAAACTTTCGTTGGGACAAATTTCGGCTATCTGTTCGGAGGTTAGCCAACCCGTCGAGTTAACCACAAAACAACCAGCTTCCAGGGCGTGATGCCTAACAGTCACCTCTGTCTGATCGGCAAAGATTTGTCCTACCATCGAACCAGGAAACTGGGCGCAATGGATCTCTTCTCCTTGTGCCATTAGGCTATATCTAGCCAAGGGGTTATAGTGTTCCCAACAGGCTAACGCCCCCAATTTACCTACAGCCGTATCTAATACTTGCAGTCCCGATCCGTCTCCCTGTCCCCAAACCATTCGTTCGTGATAGGTGGGGGTAATCTTACGACGTTTCAGCAATAAAGTACCATCTGCATCGAAGATCAACTGAGTATTGTATAAAGAACCCCCTTCTCTTTCGTTCACTCCTAATACCACAACCATTTCACTGGCTTTAGCTGCTTTACTGACAGCATCAGTAACGGGACTAGGTACAGTTACCGCTTCCTCGTATAGCTTCATGTGTTCCTTACCCATCAACACGGGAGGTTGGATGAAAGAGAAGTAAGGATAGTAGGGAACAAAAGTTTCGGGAAAAACAATTAACTGCACTCCTTCTTTCGCAGCATCGGCGATCGCCTGCAATACCTTCTCCGTCGTTCCCTCACGGCTATACAGTACGGGAGAAATCTGTACCGCAGCAGCTTTGACATTTACCATTTACCATTTACCA
>JBCDCO010000432.1:0-3083 GCA_039181635.1 Cyanobacteria bacterium P01_G01_bin.19
ATCGGCAGCTAGCTGGAGCAAATTACAGACTAAAATTCAGGTTTCTGGATTGTCGGGTCTGTTCGCCACTGGCTGGATGTGGTTCTGGATGCAAGGCTCTGACTGGGGCTATCTGGGAAAAATCAGCACGGCGATCGCCACCTGGCTGGCTCCCCCATACTATGCCCGTCGCCGTCTTGCCCGCTATCATCCCCGTGGCTATGTTGCCCCCAGTGCAACGATATATCATCAGCTACTAGAGCTAGGAGCAAATGTGTTTATTGGCGATCGCACGACTGTTTTTCAAGACCGCGACGGGGGCAAAATAGTTTTGGGCGATCGCGTCCATCTCTATGGTGAGATCTATCTGCAAACTGGAGACGGTGGCACGATCAACATCGGTAGCGATACTCATATTCAACCCCGTTGCCAATTTTCTGGCTACAAAGCGTCGATTGACATTGGTTCTCAAGTGCAAATTGCTCCTGAGTGCGCTTTTTATCCTTATGCTCACGGTATTGCACCAGGAAAACCAATCAAGGAACAGCCATTGACTACTAAAGGCGGCATCAAGATCGAAGATGATGTGTGGTTGGGTTATCGAACCATTGTTCTCGATGGGGTGCGTATTGGTCGTGGGGCTGTGATTGGGGCAGGTTCTGTCGTAACTCAAGATATACCTGCAAATGCGATCGCCGTGGGCATTCCCGCTCGTGTCGTCAAAATGCGTAGCTAGATATAGCTAAATCTTTATTATTAAACCACCAAAAACCATGAACCAAAATAAACCCTTGGTTAGTATTGGCATGCCTGTCTATAATGGCGAGCGTTTTTTAGAAAA
Organism: Cyanobacteria bacterium P01_G01_bin.19; assembly: GCA_039181635.1. Lineage (GTDB taxonomy): Bacteria > Cyanobacteriota > Cyanobacteriia > Cyanobacteriales > Xenococcaceae > Waterburya. The sequence goes on from JBCDCO010000432.1 coordinate 821, forward strand.
TGCTTTAAATTCTATTCTGGCGCAAACCTTTACAGATTTTGAGCTAATTATTTCTGATAATGGCTCGACAGATAAAACCGAAGAAATTTGCCGTACCTATGCCCGAGAAGACGGACGTATTCGCTATTTCCGTAGCCAACAAAACTTAGGTGCTGGTTGGAATTTCGACCGCGTGGCAGAATTAGCCAGAGGCAAGTATTTTAAATGGGCTTGCCATGACGATCTTTGCGCCCTCGAATTTCTTCAGCAGTGTGTCGATGTTCTAGAGCAAGACTCTAAGACCGTTTTAGCCTATCCCAAGACACTAATTATCGATGAGAACGAAGCAGAAATTGAAAAGTACGAAGATCGGTTTCATTTGCAATCCGCTCTAGCCAGTCAGAGATTTAAAGCCTATCATCACCTAGTTCGTTACGGAAATCAATGTCATCCCTTTCACGGTCTGATTCGACGGGATGTACTGACGCGACTGTTACCGCTAGGGAGCTATCCCTCTTCAGACTTAGTTTTTCTCGGCAAACTGAGTCTTTATGGCAAATTTTATGAAGTTTCCAGTCATCTATTTTGGAAACGAGATCATGCTCAAACTTCCGTTCGGGCTCACAATGCTTTTCGCGATCGCATTGCCTGGTACGATCCGACCAAAAAAGATAAGCTACACCTAACCAGGTGGAAGTGGTTGGGGGAATATATGAGAGCAATTCATACTTCCTCTCTCAGCTGGCAAGAAAAAGTTAAGTGCGATCTGCAGATGGTGCAGTGGCTGATCTGGAACAGCATTTGGTTGGCTAAAGATCTACTTAAGGCTATCCTGTGGCCGATCCTCAGACTGCTATTAAAAGTCAGTTGGAAACCAACCAAACAACCTACGTCAGTTGAAGTAATTAAAAGCTAATTTAGGAGTCCAAACAATGAAAGCAGTAATATTGGCTGGTGGACTGGGAACTCGCTTAAGTGAAGAAACCAGCATTCGACCAAAACCCATGGTAGAGATCGGGGGCATGCCGATTCTATGGCACATTATGAAAACCTATTCTGCCCACGGCATAGAGGACTTTATCATTTGCTGTGGCTACAAGGGCTACGTCATCAAAGAATATTTTGCCAATTACTTTCTGCACAGATCGGACGTCACGTTTGATATGCGGTTCAATCAGATGAATGTCCATCACGGTAAGGCAGAACCTTGGCGAGTTACCCTAGTCGATACAGGAGAGTCCACCATGACTGGTGGCAGGCTCAAGAGAGTTGGCGATCATATTAATGAAACCTTTTGCTTTACCTATGGCGATGGGGTTGCCAATGTAAATATCCGAGAATTAATCGCTTTCCACAAAGAGCAAAAAACCTTGGCAACTCTGACCGCAACTCAGCCACCAGGACGTTTTGGAGCGATTTGTCTGGGACAGGAACAGACAAAAATTACTAGCTTTCAAGAAAAGCCCGAAGGAGACGGAGCTTGGATCAACGGTGGTTATTTTGTTCTCGAACCAGAGGTAATTGATTTTATCGCTGACGACACTACGGTTTGGGAACAAGAACCTTTAAAGAAATTGGCTCATTTAGAACAGCTGGCAGCTTATAAGCATCAGGGATTTTGGCAGCCAATGGATACCTTACGAGACAAGCGTTATTTAGAAAGTCTTTGGCAAAAAGGCAGCGCACCTTGGAAGGTGTGGTAATCGGTAGAAATTTTCAATTTTCAATTTTCGATCATTTGTTAAGCCCACCTCTAATTAAATAGGTTCAATCGTGATTCAATTTATTTTCTTGTTTCTCGGCTTCTGGAGAGCAAGCGCTAGTTGGATATCGAGAGTACATTTCAGGTTTCTTAGATACTACAAATACACTATCAAAAATCCTGCTTGGCTCTTAATGTTTTTGCTGGGTAGACTCAATTTGATCCGCAGTTTGGTGAGTTTCTTTTATCAAGCTAAAGACTTAGATCGATATAAGGAAAAAGATTCCTTATTTAAAGATCTAGAAGTAGATCGCGTTGTGGAAGAAATTCAAGAGCATGGTTATTGTCTGGACATCAAGTTGCCTACAGATATCTGTAATGAGATAGCCGATGTGGCTTATTCAAGCGAAATTCAAGCTCGCAATTGTCCTAACTTGTGCTTTACTTATGAAAGCCGCCACCTAGTGGCAGTAACAGACGACGACAATACTTTTGTTCATGGAACTTACACTGACATTAGAACTCGTGCTCCCGCGATCGCCAAACTAGAAAACGATCCCAAATTATTAAAAATTGCCGCCC
>JBCDCO010000433.1:0-3060 GCA_039181635.1 Cyanobacteria bacterium P01_G01_bin.19
AACGCAATATTAAAAAGCTTTTCAAGCGTTATTAAAATCCTAAAGTGCAAGGTTTTTGAGTCAATTGGGGAAATTTCCTTGCACATAACAACATATACAACCTAATTTTTTAAAAGCTAAGAGCTGAAAGCTAAGAGCTAGGAGCTTTTAAGCAGATACATTATCAAATCTAAGTTTTTCAGCAAACCCTATTTATATAAAAGTAACCCATCAATTATCCTTGGAATATCTCTAGGTCTGGAAAAACCCATAACAGCAGCCGTGGTTGATGTAGTAAGCGGTCAAGTTTTAACCTATCGAAGTGCCAAGCAATTATTGGGTAAGAATCATAAGTTGTTAAATCGTCAAAGACAAGAAAAGATCAGGTTATCAATCAAACGACATAAAGCACAGAAACGAAATGCACTCAATAATTTTGGAGAGTCTAATTTAGGTAAACACATAGATCGTTTATTTGCCGATGCCATTATTGAACTAGCTCGCTCTTTTCAAGCCAGTAGTATCGTTCTGCCTGAAATTAAGCAGATTCGAGAAATCACCAATAGCGAAGTTCGAGCCAGAGCAGAAAAGAAGATTTTAGGATACATACAAATGTACAGCACGGAGAGGGGGGGATTCGAACCCCCGTTAGGTTTTACCCTAAAATAGTTTTCGAGACTACCGCATTCAACCGCTCTGCCACCTCTCCAGATAGCTTTTTAGTCTACAGAAACAATTTTACTTAGAATTGGCAACAAATGGGCGATGAATTCTTAAAAAATGCTGTTGAAAGCCGATCGCTGGGAAGTTTGATTGATTTCAGTTTTAGGAGTCCAAATAACTAAACCGTCTTGTTTGAGGTCAAAAATATTTGGTTGGTAGATATTTCGTCGAGAGATTTCTGGTTTTGGAACGAATAAAGTAATTATATTCTGAGGATTTAACTCCATCCAGTCTGATGGTATTGATGAAGCGACTATGGTTAGAGGTTTATCGCTTGAGTTTTGTTTTTCTATGTAATCTTGGATTTGTAAATTCTTAGATTTGGTGGGGAATAAGATCGCCCAAGTTTCGCTAGCTGTTTCTAAATTTATAAGTGGCAAGTTGCGATCGCAAGTCAGGCGAAAATTACTGGTAGCGATCGCACAATCTACGCTCGAATCTTCTGTAGAGATTTCCGATTGAGTAATGAATTTATCTGTGGGTATACTTGCTGCTATCTCTTTGATGTTTGATTGGGACTTTGGATCTAAAGCGATGTGGTAATCTAAGTGATTGATTCCTTGTCGGATCAGAAAAGGTAAAACTGTGTACTGGAAAGTTTTTGGCGTACCGCTATCGATCAAAATCACCTTGCCTCGATCTTGAATCACAATCGCTGGTTCTGGTTTGGTGGGCAATATCGCGATCTGAGTGAGATTAAAATGTCTGTAACCGATGGGAACGATAATTATCGTCAAGATAAACAAAAAAGCCCGTCGCCAGTATTTGCCCCATTTTGGCTGGAGCCAGATTGCAGTCAACAAAGCGTAGATAATCAGCAAGACGCCCAAAGATATATTGCCGATCGCCCACGAACTTCCTGGTAAGTTGATAAAAAAGTCGATTATGGCAATTAAAAATAGAGTTGGATACAACAACAGCCAGGCGATCGCGCTACCTGCGATGGGTAAAATTAAAGCAGCGATCGCGCTTACCATTCCCCCAATGCTAATTGCCATGATTAAAGGGGTGCAGAGTATATTGACGACAATGCTGTAGGTGGCAACCAGATTGAATTGATAGCAGAGTAAAGGCAGTACCCAAATCGATGCAGCCAGGGGGACGGCAACTAAAGTGGCAATTGTGGGGGGCAGCCAGTCTAGCCTGGCTTTTAATCCTGGCATGGTTACAATCAAGCCAAAGGTTGCCAAAAAACTTAGCTGGAATCCCAAGTCGCCGATTAACAAAGGATCGAACAGTAAAATCAACGTAGCGGCTAGTAAAAGAGAACCCAAAGGTCTGACTTTTGTTTCCATGGCGATCGCAAGCAGTACTGCAGTACCCATCAGACAGGCTCGCAACACCGAAGCTTGAACTCCTGTTAAGCCTAAATAAACTGCCAAAGTAACAACGCCAACAATTGACTTGGGTTTGGCAGACATGCGACTGGTAAATCTGAGAATTAAGCCTAAAAGCAAAGATACGTGAAATCCCGAAGCGGCAAGGACATGAGCTAATCCAGCTTGGATAAAGCGATCGCGCATATCTAAGGGCAAGTCTACAGCTTTGCGCCCCAAAACCATCGAGCTAACTAGCTGTCCGATGGGGCTACCCAAACCTTGAAGCTGACTGCGTACTATACGTCTGCGCAACTGCCAAAATCCCCAGTTAGTTTCAGTATTGCGATCGGAGGTTACTTTTAATGCCTGCATCCCTGCAAAGATTCCCTGACGGGCAAGGTAAGCTTTAAAATCAAATCCTCCAGCTATTGCAGTTTGAGGCGTGTATAAGAATCCTTGCAGTTCGACATCAGACCCCAAGTTAATTCCCGTACCTTCTAGTAAAGGAAGAGTCGCGTATAGTTTGCCCGATACTGTTTGCTGGCGATTGAACTTTTCCGCTTTGAGCAAAAACTTAATTTTTCCACTGGCGTTTAATCTTGGTTCGGTTACAACTTTTCCCCTGACAACAACCATTTCTCGTTCTACGGGAGAAACTTGATAAACAATATCCTGAATATCTGGCTGTGGAATGCGAAGCTGGAAATAGAGGATTGCCAAGACCGCAACTATGGCTGCACTAAACCAAACCTTTGAGGGGATTCTGAGCTGATGTAAAGCAATTCTGGCAGTTAAAGCGATCGAACAAGCTAAGGCGATCGCCATAAATAGTTCGTGAGTTGTAAAAGTAGATCCTGAAACAGTAAACAAATTAGTGCATAGCAAGCCAACAATGTATGCTAGGCAAATTGCTATCCAACTGTTGCGAGTCATAATTTGCAGTAAGTCTATTTGATTCGTCCCAGTAAAACATATCTTTTCTCAGGCTGCACTCCGATCCCATGAGAATCGCAAACGATAAGCAGAGGACATAAAGCAC
>JBCDCO010000434.1:0-3016 GCA_039181635.1 Cyanobacteria bacterium P01_G01_bin.19
ATTACTTAAACCAGGAGCAGAGAAGCTTTGTCGTCTTTTCAGTCTTCGCCCAAGCTATGAATTAATCCATTTCATAACCGATTTTGAGAAGCCAATATTTCACTATCATTTTCGCTGTACGCTAGTCAGACAGGGAGAAGTGGTAGGGCAGGGCGATGGCTCATGTAACTCAAAGGAAAAGAAATACGAGAAACAAAGTTACAAGATTTATGACCTAACGAACACGATCGTAAAAATGGCACAAAAACGGGCACTGGTAGGGGCTGTGCTATCAAGTTGCGGTGCCTCAGAATTTTTCACACAGGACATCGAAGAAATGGCAGGAGGAGTGAAATGAGTATCTTATCGACCTCCCCCACAGCGGCAAGACATTTCGACATGAACATAGCTGCCGCTTTGGGAGATATCAATGCGGCAGTGATAGTTCAACAGCTAGATTACTGGATGCGTAAGGAAGGTGTAGGAGTAACTATCGAAGGAGTGAAGTACGTTTACAACACCTTTGTCGAGTGGGTAAACAGTCAATTCAAATGGCTTTCAGTGTGGCAATTCAGAAAAGCGATGAATTTACTGCGATCGCTCGATATTGTGAAGGTAGTGAGATATAGATCGAGAGAGTGGAATCAGACCAATTACTATACCTTAGATAGAGATCGCCTAAACGATTATCTGAATAATCAAAACGGTCAGACGGCGCGGTCAACGTTCCGAGGAAGCCTCGGAACTACGCGCCATCAAATAGCTGAAAGTATTGAAATGGTGGAGATGTGCAATAGCTCATCTCAAGATGAGAGATACCAAACTCTTGAGTTGCGCTCTAGTGAAGTCTCATTATATGAATCAAAGATTACTACTAAAGATGAAACAACAAAGCAAAAAAGCGATCTCATAAATCAAAATTCCTTATTTGCTGCTGCCTCGCCAAAAATGGCTTTAGAAGAAGAAGAAAACCAATCAAATAGAAAACATCATTCAGAGAGGTTAACTGCCTCTACTAGCCAAATAAAACAAGAATCAACGCAAAATAAGTCAAACCTTAATGAAGAAAAGAGAATCGCCAGAGTTGACGCAGCGCGTATGCGCAGATCGTCGTCTTCGACGACTGGGACGCGAATGCGTCCGCTAGTCAATAAGGATTGGAGTGAGTTAATTCCGTTATTGGATAGTGTGGGAGTACGAATAAATAGAACGATTAAGGACTTACTGAAACTGTATCCAGCAGAAAAGGTAGAAGGTGCGATCGCATTAGTAAGGGCGAGGAAGAGAGAGCAGCATATTCCAAATCCATCAGGGTATTTTGTATCTGCACTCAAAGGCGATTGGGGGAATAAAAGTTTAGTGTCGGAAAAGTCGAGCGATGGCGAAGTAGATGAGGGTGCAATATTCCGTCATTGGTACGATTTAGCCAAAGAGCTTGGCTATTGTTCTGGGCAGGAAATTAAAGAAGGGGAGCAGTAGGTGTGTCTTTCAGGAAGTTGGGAGAAGTGGGAGGATGCGATGAAACGAGGTTACTCCTTGGATTACTTGAAAAAGATAATGAAGCGGAATAAAGACTATCTTAAAAGATCAATTTCGATTAATCTTTTAAGATAGTCGCTTTGAGAAAGATTCATTTGCTTTGCTTTAGCAGCAGCTTGTTGTTTGATTTCAGGAGAAAGAAAAGTTTCCATTTTCTGGTAACCTTCTCTTTTGGATTTTCTGCCAGAATTAGGACGTTTGCCACCCCAAGAATTGTTAATTTTAGTCATGTTAGGATAATTATTGCCTCTGTCTGGTCTGGACTTTGTGATGATTGTTCCAAACAAGCCAGAGGCTTGGGTTTATTCTTCAGGTAAATCGTTAATATTGGTTAAATGCTCGATGATAATGTCTAATTTAGCAGCGAGCTGATTAGATTTATGTTCGAGGCGGTCGAATCGCTTTTCATGATTATCTAATCTTTTGGTAAGCTTAGATTCTAATTCTTCGAGATGCACCTCGATGGCATCAAATCCATTGCTAATTCTGCCATCAGGTTCGATGTCTAACTCCACAGATTGTATTCTTTCTCGGAGATTATCAATTAACCGTTTGTGCTGGTTAATTCTTTTATTCTGTTCTTTTGGTTCAGTCATGGTTAAAAGTGAAAGTGTGATGATTGTTTTAGGTGTATGGCACCTATGAAAATTATAGCTTTCCAGCTTGAAAAACACTAGTGTTTTTCAAGCTGAATTATGTAAATTTAGGAAAAAAAATCAAAGAGAGATAACTTTTTCAATGGTGGGAAAAGAACTATCTTTTTTATTGTGAGTGGAGGAGAGTTGATGTTTACGGTGATGTTCGTCAATTTCTGGTTGACGTTGTTGGAGGACGGCATAGACAGGATGTTGACCGCAACCAGCCAAACGCTTCAAGCCAGCAACACTAATCGCCCATTTTTCCCCATGAGGGCGATCGAGGACATCGTTAAAAGCCATAATGGCATCGATATACTGATTGACTCTTTGGCGAACTATATGAGAGTGTAATTTACGTCCAGAAACTTCAGACGGAGGTTTAGTGGCAGTTTTTTGAGGCAGGAGTGCTGATTTAGCTGGTCGAACCTTGGTACTTTTTGGTGGAGAAGAAGATTGAGGTTGAGGTTGAGGTTGAGAAGAAAGAGTGAGAACCAAGTCGCCAACAGCCCGAGTCAAATCAGCCAAAGACTGTTGTTGTTTATTCATTTGATCTAATTGCCGATCCATCTTCTCGAACAGCACATCAGTGGTCGTCACAGATGGAGTTAGATTTTGCTCGGTAGCAGAATCATCATCATCCGAATCCGCAGCCAGATTATCTTGATTATCTTCAACGTCATCAGACTTTATTGTAGTATTAAGAACTTCAGGAGGAGAAACAGTGGCAACAGAATCAAGACGCTCGATCAGATTTTCAGGAGAAATATCAAGACGCTCAGCAGCATCAAAAAGAGAACGAGCAAGAGTCAAAACATAATGATTAGCATGAGCACGAGTTCCTAAATCAAACTTGTCTTGAA
>JBCDCO010000435.1:0-2972 GCA_039181635.1 Cyanobacteria bacterium P01_G01_bin.19
ATCCTCTTTGGTAGGGTGCGAGGTGGTTTGGCTTTAGCAGTAGTTGTAGTTGGGGCTTTGTTGGCAGCATCTACGGGAGTGGTAGCCGCGACAGTGGTAGCGATGGGCTTGATTTCTCTGCCCATTATGCTGCGTTATGGCTACAGCAAAGAGTTAGCAGCGGGGGTTATTGTCGCTTCGGGAACGTTAGGACAAATTATTCCTCCGAGCGTGGTGTTGGTTGTCTTAGGGGATCAGTTGGGTATACCTGTCGGAGATCTGTTTATTGGCTCGTTAATTCCTGGGCTGATGATGGCAACAGCCTTTGCCCTTCACGTGCTGATCGTGGCATTTCTCAAACCTGAAGTCGCCCCTGCTTTGCCCGCAAACGTTCGGGTAAGTGGCAAAAAGCTTCTGGTTCGGGTTTTGACCGTCATGTTTCCCCCGTTGCTGCTGATTATTGTCGTGTTGGGCAGCATCTTCTTTGGTATTGCCACGCCTACAGAAGCAGGTGCGTTGGGTTCGGTAGGAGCAATTATTTTGGCTGCTGTCAATCGTCAACTAAGCTGGGCTGCGCTCAGAGAAGTGTGTGATGCAACGATGCGAATCACCACCATGGTTATGTTTATTTTGCTTGGTTCGACGGCGTTTAGCTTAGTATTTCGAGGCTTGGGAGGCGATCGCTTTATGTCCGATCTCCTAATCGATATCCCAGGCGGAAAAATTGGCTTTCTGCTGGTTAACATGCTGGTAATTTTTCTTTTGGGCTTTTTTATTGACTTTTTTGAAATTGCTTTTATCGTTATTCCCATCTTTGCCCCCGTAGCTCAACAGTTGGGCATCGATTTAGTCTGGTATGGCGTAATTATCGGCGCAAATTTACAAACCTCCTTCTTAACTCCACCATTTGGCTTTGCTCTTTTCTATCTACGCGGCGTTGCTCCTCCAGAGTTAAAAACCGAAGAAATATATCGTGGTGCAATTCCGTTCATTTTGCTACAGCTCTTTATCCTGGTTTTGATTATCACTTTTCCTCAGATCGTTAACTTTTTGCCCTCTTTAAGTGCATCTGCTTAATATTAAGTATTTAAATCAAAATATTAAATCTTACTTAAAAAGTAGCTATAGCTACAAAAATCCAGAGATAATAATCTGCATAAGATTAAATGATTTTAGAGGTTTAAGTATATGAGATCTCAAGTATCTAATGAAGGTCTATCAAGCGTAGATAGAGCATTGGGATTTACTTTGGCAGCTTTCTCTATGTTTGTTGTCGGTTACACTGCAACTCGCGCTTTTCTCAGCCAACCTCAAGGCACATCTGTAAGTGTTGAAAGCACTGATTTTGTCATACCTCACCAAGCTACTTTATGGAGCGATTTCGGTAACTAATCAAACTAACTGGCTTGCTTTTTGCCATACAGTATCAAATAAATTAAATTCTAAGTAAAGCGTCTAGTCTCCAAGTGACTGGGCGTTTATTTTGTCTAACCCGATTATTTTTTAAGACGTAAAGTTCAGCTCATTTTGCGGGGGGACACTGGCACAACGATATTTTAATTGACAGCCATTCTAGCGATACTTCCGAAGAGATTTGGAAATTGATGGAACAAGCGATCGCCAAAACTCAGGTAAAAGGAATTGTCTTGGAAAGAGATGAAAATATTGCTCCATTTGTCGAACTAACCCAAGAATTAGATCGAGCAAGAAATATCTTTGATTCGCCGACAATCACTACTTGAAATGGCGAGTTCGCGACTTGTATACCAGCGATCGCAGTTACGATCCTCGTCGTGTATATCCTACTGTAGGGGAAGATCGAGAAATTGATCTGATTGAAACCATCCCCGATCCGCACAAACAAAAGATACAGACGACTGGATGCAGCTAGAATTTAGCTGTCACCCAGGAGAAGATCTTGAGGTGGCAATGAACTTGGAAGAAGTGAATCAGACTATTTCGTTTCGTGCCTAGAGTGTGTCATCAACTAAAAGTCAAACTTTACTCCCACATCAGTACCAAAATAGTCAACGGCATTGTCTCCAGTTTGGCTGACGTATCTTAATTGAGGAATGATACTAAATTTGCTGCTGATAGGAATTGAAATGCCGCCCTTGATCTGCCAGGTAAAACGAGTATCATCTTCAATAAATGTAGTGCGATCGAAGTCATCATCATCTCCTGGTATATCCGAGTCTATTTCGTCTTCTAGGCTAGAAGAAAGCTGAGATACGCCAATACCAGGGCTGAGAAATAAAGACAAGCTGTTTTTATTGTTGTTCAATGGCAAGGTAAATCGGGAATTGAGAAATACGCCAGATATAAAATAGTTTTGATCTTCATCTAGATCCGAATCCAGTTCTCCCACAACTCCAGCAAATTCCAAATCTGCTCCCAAAAAGCGACTAAATCTAATCCCTGCATACAGACTGCTGCTAAAACCCGCATCGATGTCTACATCGTCACCCTGAAAAATAGGACGATCCTCATCAATATCGGGAAAAGCAACCCCAAGAGAAACTCCTGCATAGCCGCCAATTCCTCCAGACTTTTCTTCTTCCTCCTCTTCCTCTTCTGCTTCATTTTCTTCGATCTCATTAGCTTTTTTGAGCCGCTTGCATTCTTCTGGAATATTATCCTCGTCTTCTTGAATACAGTTATCGAGATAATCTTTGAGGGTTCTGATTTCTTGAGCTTCAGCTTTTGCCAAAGGAGAAAATAACAAGATAAAAGCACTAAGTATACTGGCAGCAGTGGTTTTTATGGATAACATATTTAAAAATCTTCGATCTAATCTAGAACTTGGCAATGAGTGCTGTATATTCTAGTCGTTCAGAAGTTAATTATCCATCAGGTATTAATATGAGCCGTTTTCGGCTAATTTACTGCTCGTTCCAAACACGCAGATAAAAATAAACTAGGATAAAAGCGATCGCCAGCAAAATAGTTGCTGCTGCTGCTGCATAGCCAAATTCAAAGCGAGAAAAAGCTTG
>JBCDCO010000436.1:0-2945 GCA_039181635.1 Cyanobacteria bacterium P01_G01_bin.19
GTACGAACAGTGGTTTAGTTCTACACCGCCAATTCTCTGTACGGGGTTTGATAGCAGTTTAAAACAAATCGCACCTCTATTTGACTGGTCAAATGGCTATGCAGCCCTGACTCAAGAAGATGAGTCTACCCTAACTCCAGGGTTATTTGTCGTCGGTCCTTCTGTACGTCACGGCGACTTGATTTTTTGTTTCATTTATAAATTTCGGCAGCGATTTGCTGTAGTCGGTAATGCGATCGCTCAACGTCTGGGAATCGATCCAACTCCCTTGGAAGCCTATCGCCGAGAAGGTTTGTTCTTAGACGACCTTTCTTGCTGTAGTAACGATTGTGTTTGTTAAAAAGCTTTTAGCTTTTAGCTTTTAGCCTTTAGCTACGGCGCAGCCGTTAAAAAATTGACGTTACGCAAAACGATGGTAAACAAATAGTAATGAACATCTTTACGCCGTCCAAATTAGAGCGTGATTGTATTGTGGTCATTGGTAAAGAGAGTACGGGCAAGTCCCAACTAATTGCTTCTCTTACAGGACAGACTGCCTACAGTGCAAATTTTCGCGGTTCTACAGTGACTTGTGACACTTATCAATCTGAAGCCTATACCTTGATCGATACTCCTGGAATTCTCTATCGTTCCGACAGCGTAACTACTAAGAAAGCTTTAAGACAGCTACAAGAAAATGACACCGTGCTATTGGTAGTCAAGGCAACCGACGTAGATCGAGATTTAGCAGATCTACTACCTTTAGTAGCAGATAAAAAGGGCATTGTAGTGATTACTTTCTGGGATAAGATATTCTCAACAGCTAAAACTCAGCAAGTCATTCGAGAATGGACGGAAACTTCTAACCTGAACATTGTCACTGTAGATGCCCGCCACATTACTACAGAACAAAAAGACTATATTTTGGCTTCTCTGCAAGAACCTCATCCTTTTCCCGCCCAATGGATTCCGAGAAGGGCTGGCTGGCACATTCAACCCCACCCAACACTATTAGAACATCCGAACCTGGGCTGGTTATTGGCGATCGCTTTATTACTTATTCCTGCGATTATTGCTGTCTGGGGTGCTAACTCCTTTGCGACCTTAGCAGATCCTATAGTACAAAGTGCGATTGCGAAGCTAGCCGTCCTAAAGGATACCGCTACGCATAAAGGCATCGCTCCCGTTATTAAATCTTTATCCCAACTTCCAATCTGGTTGAGAGAAATACTGATAGGTCAATATGGACTGATAACTATGAGTCCGTTGCTGTTTATTTGGGCGATGCCCACAGTAATTCTCTATGCTCTATTCTTGGGCGCATATAAAGCTAGTGGTTTAATCGAACGAATTACCATTGCTCTCGATCCTTTACTCCGCCCATTTGGGTTATCGGGACGGGATTTAGTACGAGTGATTATGGGTATGGGGTGTAATGTTCCTGCGGTGATTAGCACCCGTGCCTGTTCTAGTTGTTCTAGGGGAACTTGTATTTCGGCGATCGCTTTTGGTTCGGCTTGTTCTTATCAGTTTGGCGCAACTTTAGGGGTGTTTAGTGCTGCTAAGTTTCCTTATTTGGTAATTCCATATCTCCTTTATCTAACCGCAACCACCTTAATATATACTCGCATCATTTCTGACCCTACAGCTAAATCGAATCAGAATCCCTTAGTAATTGAAGGAAGAGCATTTTTAGAATTTCCCCGTTGGTCGGTAATTTGGCGCGAAGCTAAGTCAACTATTAATCAATTTTTGTTGAATGCAATTCCCATCTTTTTAGTTATTAGCGTTATTGCTTCCGTATTGAATTGGTTAGGAGCGATCGCAACTTTAGCCAATATTATTAACCCTTTGATGGGATGGTTTAATCTACCCCCGGTCGCCTCATTGCCGATTGTTTTGGCTTCTATTCGCAAGGACGGACTGCTATTATTTGCCGAACCAGAAACCTTAGCTATGTTAACTCCCTTGCAAGTTTTGACTGGGGTGTATCTAGCAGGAGTCTTGCTACCTTGTTTAGTTACTCTGTTAACTATTACGCGAGAACAGTCTCCTCGATTTGCCTTATTGCTGTTAAGTAGACAGGCGATCGCTGGGGTGTTTTTTTCTTGGTTACTTGCTTGGGGAGGATTATTAATTAGGTAGTAGGTAGTAGGTAATAAGTTTTGCTCTTTTTAAATACCTTTATAAAATATCAATAGAAAGCTAATCATGGATCGATTTCCGAACCGTTTACCAGATAAATGCGGTCTACATATTCTCTGTAGCTATAAGAATAAAACTCCAACTGTGCAAATTATTCGGATTACTAATATCCCTAATTGGTATTTTGAACGAGTTGTTTTCCCTAGGGAATTGCTTTTATTTGAAGCTTTACCCGAAGCGGTATTAGAAATTTATATCAGCGAGTCAGCAAGACCAATTTTGGAGGATCGCTTCCTCTGTGATTGGCTTAAAGTTAATCATAGTGTCTATGTAAACACTTGAAGATTATACTTGTATGTTAGAACCAACCACTATCAAACAAACAGCCCTCGATTATCTCTTGTCCAATCTGGAAGTATTTCCAGAACATCGTCACTTATTTGAGGTTGTCGGTGCAACCTGTTTTGATAATAATGAGTGGATGATTAACATTAGTATTGTCGGTTTGGTAGGTAAATATTGGAATGTTTTTGTCGATGGCAATACGGGACAGATTTCACCAGACTGCGAGTTTAATTCAGACTGCCAAGACTGTAATGAACCTCATCAATATTCCCATCTACCCGAATATTTGAACCGATTACTTGATCGCCTTACGGTCAAAATTCTTAGGTAGATGGGAATATTGATGAGGTTCATTAAAGTCTTGGCAGTCTGAATTAAACTCGCAGTCTGGTGAAATCTTTCCCGTATTGCCATCGACAAAAACATTCCAATATTTACCTACCAAACAGACAATACTAATGTTAATCATCCACTCA
>JBCDCO010000437.1:0-2944 GCA_039181635.1 Cyanobacteria bacterium P01_G01_bin.19
ATTGCGATCTGGAGCAGACTTACGCCAAGTACAAGATTTATTGGGACATAAAGATCCCCGCACTACCTCGATTTACGCTCACGTCGCAGATCGCTGGGAAAATAACCCCGCCCTTAAGTTGAATATCGATATTCCATCAATTTAAAGAGAAATTGTATTTAGGAATAGTCTATGGGCAAAGCGTAATAAGCAATTCCCTCAGATTGAAACTCAGGCAGGTTGTTTTCTACGCTATCCCTTTCTACAGCAGAAGGAGTATAAAAGTGCGCTCCTGTGGTGGAATTAAAAAAGCGATAAATGGGAATTGAGCCTTCTACTTCAGTTTCATAGGCTGAGAATACCTCTCCTTAAAAAACGAAATTATCTAAATTCTCAACTGCATCTCGCTCGGTTTCCGAAACTGTATATAAATGAACTCCCGTGTCCTCATTAAGAAACCGATAAACTGGCGTGCTTTGTCCCGATAAAGGATCGATGCTTTCATAGGAAGCACCTTCAAAAATGAAATTATCTAAATCCTCGATAGTATCTCGCTCATTGTCATCCCCAGTATAGAAATGGACTCCTGTATCGGTATTAAAAAAGCGATAGATAGTGTTTGCTGAATCTTCATCATTTAGAGGATTAAAAGTAATGCTAAGAGCATCGAAGTCTTCATCATCCAAATCCCCGACGACGGTAACTTCTTGACCTACACTTAAGTCTAACTCTCCCTCACTCTCCTCTAGGTCAAAAACATCAACTAAAACCTCTCCTGTCGAATCTTCTAAAACAAACTCATCATCAGATACGCTCGTTATCGTACCAAAAATAGTTTGAATATTATCATCACCTGGAACTAAATCGCTAATATTAGTAACCATTGTTTTTTCTCTGGAAATTATGCGTTTGTTATGAATTGAATCTGACCAAAATTATTTAATAATTTCATAGGCGGATAGTTTGCTATTTTGATTTGGATAAAGCACAAACTGTATTTCCTTCTCGATCTGTGATGGATGAAGCATCAAACTCGAATCCTGAAAACTCGCCCAATACACTAATTTCTCGATCTGCTGACAGATGTTTTGTAGTATTGTCCCCACAGATATCCCAGGAATCTACTCTAAAAGTGCGATCGCCTGTATTCAGACGAAAGCCATCTTCCCAAACTCGCTCCACAGTACCGATAAATATATAGTCTCGAGCATGAGCGGCTGAATAGAAAGTAGGAATGGCGATCGCGATTCCCGCCAAGGTAATTCCGAAAACAGTCGATTGCTTAATGGTCTTCATCGTTTTGCTAAGTTTTGAATTTCAATTGTATGCTTCTTGGTATTGATACTAAATAAAAAAAATGACCAAAAAATGACCACTGGAATTGAAGAAAGCGAACCGCTACTCATCAAAAACCAGGGAAAATTAATCTTTGATGCCACCTGTACCCCTGCCGATATTGCTTACCCCACAGATATCAATCTTCTCAACCAGGCTAGAGAGCAGACAGAAAAAATCCTAGACAGATTGTACGAACAAGTCAGAGAGCAATTTTCTCGCAAACCTCAAACTTATCGTCAAAAAGCTCGCAAAGATTATCTAGCAATTACTAAGCAGCGTCGCCCCTCTCAGAAAAAAAGAGGAATTAGAATTAGTGCCCCTCCTCTGGGAAGACCTGCTCTTAATCAAGATCCAGCGATTATTCAGCAGCAACTTCAAGATGAGCGGTTTCGCAATGCTATTGAGGGTAAGTTTGGTCAGGCAAAACGGCGTTTCAGTTTGGGAAGAATTATGGCTAAGCTTTCTCTGACTGCTGAATCTTCTATTGCCATTACTTTGTTGGTAATGAATTTAGAACTGTTATTGAAGCAGTTTCTTATTTTCTTTTTTGCTAGATTCCGCTATTTTGTTGATTTCAGCAAGTTTTTCTTTTACGACTTGGGAATCGAGAAGGATTTTTCTCTCCTTTGCTTGATTCAATTTTATCATCAGACTTTTTCAGTAAGCCCTAATTAGTTGTTAGTTGTTAGTCGTTGATATAAATGACGGAAGACAAAGAAAAAAACTTATATCTCATTTGCCAAGGGGAAAATTATCCGAAACGTCGTTCCCCGATCTACTTGGCTGGTAACTGTAATCTTTCCACCATGGGCTCGAATGATTTGTTGGGCAATGTTCAACCCCAAGCCAAAGCTGCCCTTAGCTTTAGTTCGCGTCTGATTAACTCGATAGAACCGCTCGAAGATATGAGGCAAAGACTGGGGGAAAATACCAATTCCTGTATCTTCTACCTCTATTGATACTCGATCGCTGTCAGAATTGAGTCGCACCGAAATATTCCCCTTTGCAGGAGTATAGCGACAGGCATTACTCAGGAGATTATCAATAGCCTGACGCAACAGATTAGCGTCTGCTTTTACCATAATGGGTTGATCGGGTAGATCGGCGGTAAGAGTAAGATGTTGCGATCGCGCTTGAGTTTGCCATTGAGAGATTAGAGCGCGCAGCAAATCTAATATATTAAGTGGTTCTAAAGATTCAAGAGATAACAAGCTCTCCTGTCGTGCTAAAAACAACAAATCACCGACAAGGGTACTCATGCCTTTGGTTAGATAGACAATCTTTTCTAAACGTTGATGCAGGAAAGTACTATCTTCTGTCAAATCCTCAAGCTCCATCAGTCCCACCTGAGCGTTGCTTAATACAGCGGCTAAAGGAGCGCGTAATTCGTGGGAAGCATTGGCAGTAAAGCGATCTAACTGAGCACAGGCTGACTCCAGTTTTTGATTGGTATTTTGCAGCTTAGTTTCTCGTTCTCTCAATTCTCTTTCTAGCTGCAAGAACAAAAGAATAGCCAACAATGCCCCCATTGTTCCAGAGATCGCCGATCCACAAATAACAGTCCAAGTAATCTGGCGGTAAAATGCTTGATGTTGTTGACGAACTTCTAATAATTCTTCTTGTTCGA
>JBCDCO010000438.1:0-2929 GCA_039181635.1 Cyanobacteria bacterium P01_G01_bin.19
CGCCTGGTTCATCATGCCGTCATTTTAGAAATCAAGGCTGATAGTTTTCGTCAAAAGGCTGCTCAAAATCGCTCATCTCATTCTGATTCTGAGGGGACAACTTAATTGTCGTTTCTCGGTCAAAGTAATTGACATTTAATACCCTTCCAACGCACAAATAGAGGAGTGTTGACAGGAGTAATTAAAATTTCTCCTCTTTGATACAAACCCGTATGAGTTTTACCATCTTGAACTTGCACGTATTCAATTGGACGGGGAGCAAGAGATATAAAAAGTGTATGTTCCTTTTCAAAACAACAACTACCTTCCCCAGCAGGATTTTGCAGGTGTTGAAGCTGTATGTTTTTCTGGCGTTGACTTGGGCTAGATAAATGGATGGCAGAATTATTCACAATGCAAACTCAATACCTCTTGTGCTAATTATATTTGAGTTTTTCAGTATGTTTGCTTAAAACTGGATCGAGCTTGAGTTGACATCTACGAGATTAAATGTATATGATATAGGTACAGTTACAAAAAGATAAAATGAATGACTAAAAGCACCCGATTTCCCGTTGCCGTTCACATTCTGACGTTTTTATCTGCCCATCCAGGAAAGTACGTCAGTTCAGAAGCGATCGCCAAAAGCGTTGCTACCAATCCTGTGGCAGTGAGGAAAATTTTGGGAATGTTAGTCAAAGCGGGGTTTGTTAGTTCTCTAGCTGGTAGCAAAGGAGGTGCAAAATTGGAAGTCGAGCCGAACCAGCTATCGTTGTTAGATATTTATCAGGCGGTAGAACAAAGGGAAATATTTCACATGCACGAACCTCATCCTCATTGTCCTTTAGCCAAGGGAGTTAAAACCGATTTACAGCAGGTATTCGCTCGCGCTCAAACAGCAATGGAACGGCAGCTTGCAGCCAAAACCTTACAAGATGTGTCTCAAAAGGCAGTATTAGATTTTAACCAGGTTATATAGTAGGTTTCGGCTTTTTTTGTAACTGTAACTTATACGGTTTTATATAAATCAGGAGAGATAATAATGAAACCCAAAATATTGGTCATGGGTGCAGTGGGTAAGACGGGAAAGGAGGTGACATTAGGGTTATTAGCAAAGGGGTTTCCCGTGCGAGCCTTGGTCAGAGTAGAAGATTGGCGATCGCAGCAATTGCGTCAGGCTGGGGCAGAGATTTTTGTCGGCGATATGGTAGAAATGAGCGATCTGAGTCGAGCCATGAAAGGAATACAAAGAGCCTATTTTGTTGCTCCTTTTAACCCAGGACAATTATATAAAGCGATCGCTTTTGCCGTTGCTGCTGCTGAAGCAAAATTAGAAGTAGTAGTAGGTATTACCCAGTGGTTAGCGCATCCCCAACATCCTTCTGTTGCCACTCGTGAGAGTTATCTGACCGAACAAATACTTAGTTGGATGCCTGGAGTAGATTTGGTTTTAGTTAATCCAGGCTGGTTTGCCGATAACTATATGGCTCTGTTAGAACCGATTTCCCAACTGGGAATCTTTCCCATGCCTTTAGGAGAAGGGAAAACTGCACCAGTATCGAATAAAGATATTGCCAAGGTAGTAGTTGCTACCTTAACTAATCCTGCACCTCATATTGGTAAAACCTATCGCCCAACTGGAGCAAAGATACTCGACCCCTATGAGGTAGCCGATAGTTTTGCACGAGTATTAAATCGTCCCGTGCGCTATCAAAATATTTCTGAGGAAATGTTTTTCAAAGCTACAAAATCGATGGGCATTGAATCAAGACTCCAAAGCCAGCTTCGTTACTACCTAGAAGAATACCGACGTGGTGGTTTTGAGGTAGGCGCACCAAACAACGCTGTGCTAGAAGTTGGGGGACAAGAACCAGAGGATTTTGAAACTACCATACAACACTATGTAAACCATAGTTCAGTAACTAAGCCAACTTTAGCTAATAAATTAAAAGCGATCTCGCTTTTTGGCAAGATTTTGCTAACTTCCACTCCCGATTTAGATAAGTACGAGCAAAATCAATCTCATGTATTGCTTCGCGAGCCGAAATTGAGTTTAGATTATGCACCTTGGTCAGCAACGCACAAGAGCGAAAATGCCTTTGGTTATCAATTAGAAAGCACACTAAATTTTTCGTAAGTCTAAATGAAGAAATTGAACCATGTCAAAATCCACAATTCTCGTAACCAATGCTACTGGAAAAACAGGTTTTGCTACTGTTGAGCAACTCTTAGAAGCTGAATACTACGTTCGGGCTTTTGTACGTCGTCGTAATCATCGAGCTATTAACCTCGAACGATTAGGAGCAGAGTTATTTATCGGCGATTTATCCAACACTGCTGACTTAAATCTAGCCATGCAGGGGGTTCAAAGGGCTTATCTTTGTATTCCTCCCACTCCCAATATTTTATTTACTTCTGTTGCAATTTTGCTAAGGTAAGTTCGCCTGTTTTCAGTGTTTGAAGGAGGTATTCCGCAACCGCTGATTCTTCGTCGTAGGTCGCTGCAATGTAGAGTGCTTCCACAATTAGTCTGGCGGCCAGATCCCGCTCCAACTGTTGCTTCAACTGCTCCCATATTTGGCGGAACTCCACTATCGGTAGTAAGTCTGCTTGCCACTGGCAGAAGAGAAAGGCTCTGGGCTTCTTCCTGAGAGCTTCTATGACATGACGGTAGTCAATACAGCGTCCGCGTCGCATTCTGTAATCCTTCATCTATTCGTTGGCCAGTTCGTTCTGATATTTCAGCAATCGATGACGATTCCCGCTGCGTGAGTCCTAACTCTCTCGCGTTCATATAGGCTTTTTTTTGATATAAATGGATGGCTTTCGGCACAAGATATTGCTCTCTTTATCTATGAGATCTACTTGTGCCTTTTTTTTGGTCTTTTGTCCGCTGATAACGTCGTCATTTTCGTGATTTAACCTAAAGCTTTGTCTTTAGCTGTTTTAG
>JBCDCO010000439.1:0-2898 GCA_039181635.1 Cyanobacteria bacterium P01_G01_bin.19
ATCGAAGCCTTGTTAAGCGCGGTAGCCCTGGCAGTTCTGATTATATTTCCTTTCCTGAGAAATTTTAGAGCGACTTTAATTACGGCGATCGCCATTCCCATATCCTTGCTGGGTACTTTTATTGTCATGGCAGGATTGGGATTTAATCTAGAAACCCTGACTCTGCTGGCTTTAGCCTTAGCAATCGGTATTATCGTTGACGATGCCATTGTAGAAGTAGAAAACATCATGCGTCATGTTGAGGAAGGAGAGACACCCCGACAAGCGGCTTTATCGGCTACACGCGAGATCGGTTTAACGGCATCTATCTCTACCTTGACTATTGTGGCTGTATTTTTACCGATTGGTTTGATGGGAGGCACTTTAGGGCAGTTTTTTCGTCCCTTTGGGTTGACCATTTCCGCTGCGGTGCTTACTTCACTATTGGCAGCAAGAACTTTATCTCCTGTGTTAGCAGTGTATTGGTTAAAAGGAAGTAAAGTCGAGGGGCAAAAAAATCAGGATACGGGTTCTATTACTGATATCTATCGCAACTTACTACATTGGGCGTTGAACCATCGCCAGGCTGTTGTTGGTATTGCCATAGCTAGTTTTGTTGCAGGAATTGCTCTCATTCCTCTAATTCCCCAGGGTTTCGTGCCTAAGTTAGATCGGGGCGAATTTAAGATTGTTTACACCACTCCCTTACCCAAAATAGCCAATCGTATCGATCCTGCTCTAAACAACAATGATTCCTCTTCCACAGCAAACCAAAATTCATCTAATTTTAGCTGGCTAAAAAGTATAGCGCGATCGCCTGAAAAGATTTTGTTACGCAGAACAATTGGGGTAGGAGAACAGATCGAATCTGCCCTTTTAACTCATCCCGATATTGAATCTGTTTATACTATTGCAGGAATCAGAGGAGAATTAAATAAGGGTCAGATCTATATCAAGCTAAAAAGCGATCGCTCTCTTACCACCGCAGGAGTACAAACAGAGATCAGACAGCAGCTACCCGCTATTCCTGGGGTAATTATCAGTGTCGAAGATATTCCTTTTGTTGAAACTGGCGAAGATCCTTCCTTTAAAGTTTCCCTAGAAGGAGATGACTTGAGTCTATTGAGAAAAAGTGCGATCGCTTTTAAAACCGAAATTGAGCAGTTGCCAGGATTTGCAGACGTTCGCTTGGATGGAGTAGACGAACCCCTAACTAAAATTATTCATTTAGATCGCCAACGGGTAACATACATAAACGCTAATTTAACTGCCGAAAAAGGTATTGGAGATGCCACAGCACAGGCAAGAGCGATCGCCGATAAGATTCTCCCTCCCGATATCAAATTCGATTTGGAAGGAGATTCTGCTCGTTCCCAAAAGATATTGGGCGAGTTTGCCATCACTTTAACTTTGGCAGTTATTTGTATGCTCGTAGTTCTATATCTACCTTTTCGCCGTTGGTTAGAACCGTCAGTAATTGGCTTGTCTCTACCATTATCTATAGTAGGGGCAATGCTCGCTTTATTAATTACTCAGAGCGATTTTGGCATGATTTCTCTGATTGGTTTGATTTTCCTTTTAGGACTGTTAGATAAAAATGCCATTCTTCTACTCGACTATGCCAATCAATTACGCAGATCGGGAATGAGTCGCACCGAAGCAATTCTCCAGACAGGAGTCTTGCGCCTGCGTCCCATTGTTATGACTACCTTTTCTACCATTTTAGGCATGCTGCCCATCGCTATGGGTTGGGGTGCGGGTGCAGAGTTACGTCAGCCAATGGCAGTGGGAATTATTGGCGGCTTAATTACTTCTTCTCTACTCAGCTTAATCGTCGTTCCCGTAATCTACACCATCTTGGAAGACTGGACAAAAGCCAGTCGTCAAAACATTTCTTAATTCGTAAGATTTTACATAACAAAAAGCCGCGAACCCAATACATAATTGTCCGCGACTTTTAAAAACCTATTTATCTCTATTCAATTTAGCCTGGCTTAGAAAAACTATACGTTAGCTGTTTCGGCGGTAGTAGCCATTAGCTTTTCGTAGGTTTCACGCATTTTTAAACCAACTAACACTTGGAATAAACCCGTTCCGTTATTAGAACCAGGGTAATCTTTGTGTTTTAGCAGTAGTTCAGTCATTTCACCATAATGATCTGTACCAGTGTTGCTGAGGTGGCTTTCGATGTAAATCATCTGTTCTAGATTGCCAAATTCACCATCTACTTCTAGTATTGATACTTCATTGTTGTAGAAGCTGTCAGGACCGTAGTACATTTTGATACCTGGTACGGGACACTCAAGTTTACGTCCGCAAGGTCTCCAGTGAATTGTCGAACCTTCATCGAATAGATAAACAGTGTTGAAGTTCTCTACCCCTTCTTTCTGAATCAGACGAACTCTCAACAATCCGTTATCTTCAGGTGCTGGTAATTCAGTTGGCAATACTTGGATGACCACATCAGCAAATTCTCTTTGTACTTCGATGTAGGCTTTAAAATCGGGTTCGCGAGCTTTGATAGACGCTAAAATATCTTCGTAAGTATGACCGCGTTCTGCCATGTCGCGCTGAATTTTCCACTGGATCTTAACTTCATCGCTGATGTCTAAATAAACGCCGAAATCTACCAGTTCGCGGACTCTTTCATCGTATAAAGGATGTAATCCTTCAATCACAACTACCTTGTTGGGTTCAATTCTCTCTGGAGGATCTAGTTCTCCAGTTTCGTGGTTGTAAATTGGTTTGTCGATCGCGTTACCTTCTTTGAGAGACTTAATTTGTTCGTACATCAAGTCAAAATTGTTGGCTTTGGGATTTAAAGCTGTAACACCTGCTGCTTTTCTCCCCTTGCGATCAAGACTATGATAGTCGTCAAGACAAATAACGGTCATAAACTCTTCGCCAAATAAGTCTGTC
>JBCDCO010000440.1:0-2843 GCA_039181635.1 Cyanobacteria bacterium P01_G01_bin.19
TTAGCGTTATTTCTCGATACTTGCTGTACTTTTGTCGTGCGTTTGATTCGGGCTTGTTGATACTTGACAAAGGCAGTTTCTATATCCCTTTCACTAGCTAGATAGTCGGCTAAGACATAAGCATCTTCTATTGCCATAGCTGCCCCTTGTGCCTGAAACGGAAGCATTGGGTGGGCGGAATCCCCCAGTAATGTTATGTTACCTCGCGACCAATATGGTAGTGGTTGATGGATAAATAAGCCCCATTTAAAGCAAGGTTTGGGACTTGCTACCATATCTTCTAAAATCTCATTGAGTTCCTCAGATTGGTTGGCAAAATCTTGAGCTACGGCTTTTTTATCCGCAGGAATTGTCCAACCTTGCTGGTTCCAGTTTTTATCTTTGACGACTAATACTAAGTTAAGCCAAGATGTTGAGTTCTGTTCGTTACCATTAGGGTAGACCACAACGTGATGATTTTTGCCCATCCAAACAGTTGCTTTACCCCATAAAGAACGATATTTGTCTTGAAAAGGTAAAATCGCCCTGTATGCAGCATAGCCAGCGTATTGAGCTTGATGTTGCGGAAAAAGCGATCGCCTGACGATAGAACGAACACCGTCTGCTGCTACCAACACTTTTGCTGCTGTAGGTTCAGAATCTTGCCAGTAGAGAGATAGTTGGTTATTCTTTTCTTCGTAAGACTCCAAACGTCGGGAGAAATGAATTTTACTTTTATCTTGAATCGAATTAAATAATAGAGAGTGTAAATCTGCCCGTCGACATTGATAATAAGGAGTATCGTTGTCAAGTTTCCATTTCGCTAAAACTTTGTTGGAGTTAAAAGAGCGCAATTCAAAACCTAGACAAAGATGTGAAACTTCCTCTAGCTGTTTGGCGACATCTAATTCCCTCAACACTCGAACCACATTAGGGCTTACTTGAATCCCGTATCCCAAAGCTTCAAAGGAATCTGCTTGTTCGTATAGTTGAAAATCAATGCCTTTTTGTTCTAAAGCACGAGCTAAAGTTAAACCACCAATACCAGCACCAACTATAATGATTTCTTCTTGCATTTGGTTTTTTCTCAATCAAGAATGCTACAGATGAAAAGCAAAGCTAGTAATCTGTAGCAAATATTTGCTGAAACTAATATTCGACGGACTACGCCCTAACTATTAGCTCTTAGCTTTTATACACCCGCTCTCAACAAAACGGTTTCAAGGCGCGCCAGCAAAGCTTTCACGCTTTGCGTGCTGGATAAAAAGTAGTTTAAATCTACTTTTAATTAAGCTAAAAGCTAACGGCCAATAGCTAATAGCTAAACGCGAAGCGTTTTAATCTCCTATGCGTTGACAGTTTCAGTTGTAGAAGATTCTGACGATTGGGCTACTGAGTTAGACTTAACAGCACGGAACATTCCAAATCGGCACAGTCCAGCACCAAATCCCAATCGCATCAACAACATGGTAGGTACTTCTCTAAGAGATTTAATAAACCCTGAAAAGCCAAACTTAATCAATCCTTCGGGTCTAACTATACCTTGCCAAATTGATTCTAACCAGGAAGGGAGAGTTTCTTGAGTCCAATCTGCGGTAACAACTTCTCCTTCGACTAACCCAGTTTCCGCTATTTGTTCGGAAAAGCCTTCGATACTAGAAAAGGCAGGATGCGACCACTGATCTAATAGTTGGCGCATTACAGGTTTTTCCCAAAAATTCAGGGGTTTTTGACGGTCATCCCGTTGATTCCAATCAGCTACAACTAAAATACCGCCAGGTTTTAAGACACGCATCATTTCTTGAGCATACTTAGCTTTATCTGGCATATGAGGACCAGCTTCAATCGACCAAACCACGTCAAAACTATTGTCGGGGAAAGATAGCGCCAAAGCATCATCTACCTGGAATTTAGCAGTAACTCCTTCAGGAGTTAATTCTGTTGCCCGTTGTACTTGTTTGGGGCTAATGGTAATACCTGTCGCCTCAAACCCATATTCTCTGGCTAAAATACGGCTGCTACCACCGATTCCACAACCGACATCTAAAACAGTAGTACCACGAGGTAATTTATCTAAGCCACCCCATTTGACCATTTCGCGAACAAAGTCAGCTTTGGCTTGCAAAAAATCCTTGCGTCGTGGTGGTGAGCCATAGTGACCTAAGTGGATATGTTCGCCCCAGTAAAATTCTAAAATACCGTCCTGAGTCCATTCGTCATAGGAGTTAGCTACAGTATCAGACGATTCATAGCTGCGGGGAGTGATTAAATAGACAACAATGCCGATCGCCACGAGAGATACTATAAATCCAAGAGCGTAATATAAGTACATTAAGAAAACCGTAATATTTATTTACAATGTTCTATATATAATATCAACTTTTGGCAGCCCACAGCACCTTTGCTCTCAATGGCACGATTAATTTAATCGACCATTCTAAGGTTCAAGTTCCGCAGAAGGAACAAATTAGGGATTGTTACTATTTGGCAGTAACTACCATCGGTTCAGCCTTGCAGACTGAACCGATGGTAGGGTATTCTATCTATTCGAAGTCCTTGGTACAGCCTTAAGATTCCTCAAACGGTTGACATTCACTATCGCTAAGACTTTCGACGATAATGCAAGTATTGTGTTCAATCATACCAGTGTAACTTCCTGATGGAGTTCCTTTGGCACCAATACCGTCAGCAATTAAGGGGTTTGGTGTGACTTCAACCCCTGCTTCTTTGGCAACTACTTCTAATACTTTGTCATTAGCCGTTAACTCGGCAAAAACAGTGGGAATACCCTTCGATTTGATCTCCTCAGAGAGTTCCTTGACCTTAGTTGCGCTGGGTTGTTCTTCTGGTGAAAGTCCCAATAA
>JBCDCO010000441.1:0-2841 GCA_039181635.1 Cyanobacteria bacterium P01_G01_bin.19
CTCCATGATGAACTTACTCCATCAATTCGATGATTGATTTTTCGCTCTTTTCTTGTTACCATTGTCAATTAACTTAATCTAAAACTAATTCTAGATTAAGTTTCTTTAACGGGATGGATTTTAATTATTTTCTCATCCAAAAAGCTGTGTTTAAAAAAACCGTCAAACTATTGATTTGTCTAGGTTCTGACCGCTGAAGAGCGACTTTTGTCTCTCAACCGCGCATCTACCAATATAAATAACCTATTTCTAAAAGTCAACCCCTATTTCAATAAAATATTTTCTTGACTTGAATCTAAAACTCTACATGTATTTACTGGTAAGGGTTGTGAAGTCTAGTTTTTTTCAAATCACAATAGTTGTCGGCTTTGACTTGGTTTCAATTAGATCAAAGAGGGACTATTTTTATCGAACATTTTTGAATTGTTCTTTTGCTTTGGCGAAAGATTCCTTCATAACTAGCTGAATTTTATTGGGATCGGGAGTCTTTCCTCCCATCAGATCGCCAAAGTAGACACAAGCTCCTTCTCCTAAAGACCAGGTATAGGCGGCTGCCCAGGATGCTGCCACTACGCTACCAAAGCCTGGAATGAATTTAATTAGCTCTCTGCCAACCGCTTGAGCAAAAAAACCGCCTGCGATCGCGCTAACAATTCCTCCTGCTTGAGAGGGGGTCAAATTTTGTCCGTACAATTTTCCTAATAAACCAACTAAAGAAATTTGCAGCGCAGTCAAGACAGGCATAGTAGCAAAGGGTAGCGGAACGGCAGCTATGGTAGCGGCTATGGTGGCAAAAGCAATAAGATAACGCCTTGCTGCATTACGGTACAAATTACCTAACTCACTGCTGACATCTTGGTTCAATAGTTGATATATTGTCTTGGACTCTGCTTCTGGAAGTAGTTCTGCCAAAGCATCTGTCAAAGCATTGAGACCGTAGAAAGTAGGATCGTAACCGTCTTCTTCTAGAGTAAAGTCAATTAACACCGAACGATCGCATAACGTTGCAAAATCCTTTTTTATGGCATTAAAGGCTTTTGTTACCGACTCATAGTGAGGAGGATATTCTGGATGATTTGCCGCAGCTTGGGGATAAACCTCGTGTAAACAGGTAACGACTAGCAAACAAGGAACATTTGGATAATTGACTCTGAGCTGTTGTGCGACTTTTTGTAGAGTTTCAGTAGCAAAATCGCTGATTTTTATCGTTAGGACTAAGATTCGGGCTCGTTTGGTTTGATGTTTTAATTCTGTTTCTAACTCCTCAATGATGTCTTGAGTGTTTTGGTTAATGTCTCCCAAACCAACAGTATCAGTGAAAATTAATAAGGGTAATTCTTCCGAAGGATAGGCATATCTTTCGGTGTTTTGAGTATGAGGACGAAAACCCTGACCGATAATTTCGGCAGAGACTCCTGTCAAGCCTCTAATAATAGAACTTTTTCCTGCTTGAGGTTTGCCAATCAGTAAGGCTTCTGTGGTTGGCAACTTCTCTCTAACGGTAGTGATGATTTCTACTATTCTTTCGTCGCTGACTCCAAACAATTCACTTGCCTTTTGAGCAATACTGTTTGGAGGCAGTAATTTTTTAAATCGTAGAGTAGCATTGTCAATGTTTTTAGATACAGTATCTCGCCAATTCTCGATCCAGGAAAATTTACTCATTGCTCTTCAATTGCTAAAACTATCCACCGCAGCAGCGATCTATCCCCAAGCTATCTAAAATTAGGTCGCTCACTGCATTTGCCACGGCAAACTCGCTATAAAAACTACGGCTGAAGTCGAAAGCTCGCATTTCTGCAACGATGGCAATAACTAGAGAACCCAAATCATTTTCACCTTCCATACGCTGACGCACGAAAATTTTAGCCGCTCTTTGGGCGATTTTTTCGTTGACTGGTTCTGGTAAGAATTCTTTATCCAACCATTCGTGCAAAGATTGTTTTAGCCATTCTTCTTCTTGTTGAGGATATTGTATGCCAGGTAATGTAATAGGAGATATCGGTTTAGCAGAGTCTGTCATGATGATTTTTTTGATCGCGTGTCAATCATCTTAATTATGGTCTACATCTTGTATATAGATCGGCAACTGTAATAAACAAAGTAATTTCTTCGATTCGTATTGGTAAGTGGTGTACTATTGGTGCGGGTGCAGTGGTGATTCGAGATATTCCCGACTATGCAACCTCAGTGGGCAATCCTGTTAGGGTAATTAAGTTTAGAAAGCCTGTATTTGAAGATGCCAAAGCCGATACCTCTGCAATCTAGAGTCAAATAGTTATTGGTAGTTTCTCAATCGCAAGCTTAGAGCAAATTTACTGATTAGAACTACAATTTTTTATGACAGCTAGCAAAAAAACAACGCGCCGAAAAAGTTTTCGTCCCCGCAAACAGTTTGGTCAGCATTGGTTGAAAGACGAAACAGTGTTGGCTCGAATAATTCTGGCTGCGGAGTTAAACAAAGGCGATCGCCTTCTTGAAATTGGACCAGGTACAGGAGCATTGACAACAAGATTGCTATCGGAAGTTGACGCTCTAGTTTCGGTAGAAATAGACCGCGACTTGTGTAAAAAGTTAGTGCATAAATATGGCGATCAGGATAATTTTTTACTAGTCCAAAATGACTTCTTAGATTTGGATTTGGCAGAAGTTCTCCAAGATTTTCCTCGATTTCAAAAACCGAACAAGGTTGTTGCCAACATTCCCTACAATATTACAGGTCCAATTATCGCTAAATTATTGGGAAAGATTGCCGCTCCCTCGCCATGGCAATATCAGTCGATAGTCTTGCTAGTTCAAAAAGAGGTGGGAGAACGTTTAATTGCAGTTCCAGGAACTAAG
>JBCDCO010000442.1:0-2819 GCA_039181635.1 Cyanobacteria bacterium P01_G01_bin.19
AGACAGGTATCGTCCGCGTCAACAGGTTTCATAACGCCACCATCGTTGTGGTCGGGACGTTCTGGGATGGCACAATTAAGATAGCCTGATAAACGCGACACCGAACCAAACAGCCAGCTAATGTAGTCGAAAGCATGAGAAGCAACCGCCCCTAAAGCACCTCCCCCTGCATCTTGCTGAGAATACCAATTCCAATCTCGCTTAGGGTTGGCGCGGCTAGTCACCAGCCAGTCAATTTTAATCAACCTTTTTTTTCCCACATAGTCATCTTTGAGATGTTCGGCTAGCAATTGCCAGGCAGGTACATAGCGAAACTCAAAATCGGCGATCGCCACTACTCCCTGTCTTACTGCTAGATGATATAGTTCCTTAACTTCTTGGGCGTTCATTGCCATGGGTTTTTCCAACAGCAGATGTTTTTTAGCTTCTAAAACTTTTTTTGCCATATCGTAGTGTAAAAATGGCGGGGTGGAGATACTAACGGCATCTACCTCTGGAAGAGATAAAATTTTATCTAGATCGTTGTAGGCATAATAAATTTTGTTGGCATCTGCAATCTCTTTGGCTTTGCTCAGATCTCGATTGTATACTGCTACTACTTCCGTACGAGGATGATGTTGAAAACCTGGAATGTGTATTTTCTGCCCAAATCCCGTACCAACTACAGCTACTCCAATCTGATTAGTAGACACCATATTAATGTTCTATCTTACTCTTATCATTTCAGGGTTATTTTATCTGCTAGAGTTAAGATACCTGCAATTCGTTTATTATTTTTTAGTGCCATAAGTAGGTAGGCAAAATAATTTACCCTAAAAGATACCGCTTCGCATATAAGACTTGATGGTGAAATTTTATTTTCTAATTCCCAATCCCCAGTCCCCAATCCCAAGCTAGACCATTTTATATTTAATTACACCCACCTACTTATGTCTATTGTTTTATCTAAATGAGCTATTCAGATTCAGTTGGCTTAATCTGCATTACGATTGAAGTCATGTCATCACCGCACTGATTGTTAGCACCGCTAAACTGTTTTACCTGATAAAAAACATGGTCTAAGATTTCTTCAGGAGTCTCTAGATGCTGACAAGCCCATTTAAAGGAAAGACAGAGATTTTCTTCGTCAAAGCGATCGCCTGCTTCGTTAGCGGCATCGGTAAAGCCGTCAGTGTAATAAATGATCGTATCTCCTGGGGAAAGCTGTACCGTCGCATCCTCGTATTCCGATTCCATATCTAAACCGATCAACATCCCCCAGCTATCTAGTTTCTCTATAGTATTGGTTGCTTTACGCCATAGTAAAGGTGGGTTATGGGCGGCGTTGGTAAAAGATAGAGTCCGATCTTGCGGGTTATACTCCGAATAAAACATACTCACAAAGCGATGAGAGTTTTCCAGATCGGCATACATTACTCGATTGAGATGCCGCATAATTTGAGCAGGGGAATGGCGATTTAACACTTCTGCCCTCAGCATTCCCCTAGTCATGGTCATAATCAATCCTGCGGGAACGCCTTTGCCCATCACATCTCCAATTACGATACTCCAAGGAACGTCAGATGCCAGCTCTTGGCGACCATTTTCTAAGCGATCGTAATTGGTGGGAATAAAGTCATAGTAGTCCCCGCCTACTCGATTGGCAGTCTCGCATTTTGCGGCGATCGCTAATCCTTTAATTTGAGGACATTTGGTAGGTAAAAGACGCAGTTGAATTTCTGAAGCGATTTCTAGCTCTCGATCTTGTCTTTCTTTTGAACGTAACTCTACCGTAAGTTCGTGATTGGCGATCGCAACTGCAGTTTGATCGGCAACGAGCTGAGTCAATTTTCTTCTAGTGGGCGTCCAAGCATAGTCAGCTTCCGTACTAAAGATATAAAGACGACCTCGATCAACATTTTTGACCAATATTGGCGTGCCAAAAAATCGCACGGAGGAATCTGATTCGAGGCTGATTTGTTCGTCAAGAATTTCCGTCAATCGAGGTGAGTTTTTGCTGTTTTGCTCGCGATCGAATGCTAACTGATTTACCTTAAGACTTACTCGATTAAAAACCTGTTTGACTTCTAAACCAATTTTATTATCTTGACAGTGAATTTGTTCTAAATGTACTTTACTTTCTTTATATAAAACTAGGACACCACCAATAGAATCAGTAACTCTAGCCGCCATCAAAGGAGTCAATTCTAAAAACTGATTCAAGTTACTAAAGCTGCGCAGTGCAAACCCAAGAGAGCTTAGTAAATCTTGAACTTTATTTTGTTCCCTTTGTAAGTTAGCCACTAATTCTTTTAGTGCCACAATAGGATTAGCTTTTCCATTAACGGACTGGCTAACACTACTATTTTCTTGAGAGGGATGGCTATGAGAAGGTACGACAGTCATTGCCTCTACAAATTTAGACATTAGTTTTTCAATTCATCGGTCATAAAATTAGGGTCAAAGTACAGCAATAATAAAATATTTCAGCAAATAGTATTAAAGCAATTTGTAGACTAGTTCAATTAATCGCTATCTGGCGATCCGATCAATTAAAACAGCACCAATATTTTATTTATCTGAATATTTGGTTGATTTATGATAACTCGAAATAGCTAATACGCCAAGAAGGTAAATTGAAACTTAAAGCGATCAAACAAAATTAAAGATTAAGATCTATGTATTTTGTTTAACCATTAAGTAAAGCCTCGACAAATTCATAACTAGAAAAAGGTCGTAAATCTTCAATACCTTCCCCAGCACCAATAAAGCGAATCGGTAAATTTAGCTGTTGACTTACCGCCAAAGCAACGCCACCTTTGGCACTGCCATCTAACTTA
>JBCDCO010000443.1:0-2819 GCA_039181635.1 Cyanobacteria bacterium P01_G01_bin.19
GTACCTGTAATGTTTAAAGAGTCTGTCAGGCTGAGCATAATATCACCCCCCTGTCCCGCACCAAAAGTAGTAGTAGTAATAAAGGAACTGTCGCTAATCGATAGGCTACTAGCGGCGATCGCAATTTCTCCTCCATCTCCCACACCATTGTTATCGCTAGCAATTTGACTGCCTCCAGTCAGATTAATGGCATTTGCCACTTCGAGGTTGATCGTTCCTCCTTCCCCCGATTCAACTGCGGCAGTAATTCCGCCGTTGCTTGCCAAATTAATACTGTCAGCAGTAATTTTTAGATTACCTGCATTACCCGTACCATCATTTCTGACGGTAACTTGCCCTCCATCCATAATCTGCAGTTGAGGAGTACTAATTGTGACGCTACCCGAATTACCGCTGGGGATTGGGGGCAAATTGAACAACTCTCGTAACTCTAGGTCGAGAATATTAGCTGAAGCAATAATTAAACTGGGATTGAGAGAATCTGGCACTGTTCCCGTCACCATAATCGATTCTGTCGCATTGATATTGACGTTACCTGCATTTCCCGATGCTGTAGCGGAGGCATCAACCCGCCCGCCGTTCTCTAAAGTTAGAACCTTAGTATTTAGCTGCACATTACCTGCATTTCCCGCACTACCGCTGCCTGCTGTAATCTGACTGGGTGCAGTAATGGGAGTGACTCCTGATAATAAAATAGATTCGCCAGCATTGATAATTACATCTCCTCCCGAACCAGTAGCATTCTGATTTCCCGTTACTGAGGCTACATTCCCTCCGTTTAAAGCTGTCAGAGAATTAGTGTTAATTGTAATAGTTCCTGCATCGCCAGTGCTGAAGACCTGCGCCGTTATGATACTAAACTTTCTGGGATCGTTCGCAGCAAAACCAATAATTTCTATCGAGTCACTGACATTGATGTTAATATCGCCTGAGGCTGCAGAACCAAAGCTATCAGCAAAAATAGACGCTCCATCTGTAATTGACAAATTCGGGGTTGTAACGTTGATGTTGCCTCCTTTACCGCTGCCTAATGCTTCTGTGTATATACCGCTAGCAACAACTCTATCTTCGCTGATGTCGCTTAAAGAGAAAGAAGAAGTTGCATTAACCGTCAAATTGCCCGAATTTTCCGCTCCTTGGTTTTGCACCAAGACAACCGAAGCGTCGGCGATCGTAACTTGGCTACCCTGAATATTCACAGAACCACTGTTGTTGCCGCTGGTATCGATCAGCGATCGCTCATTTAGCTCAATATCTCTAAAAGCAGTTATCTCTTGGTAGCTTAGAAAAAAGCTTTGTTCGTTCCAGTTAATATCTACAATTCCTTCAGCTACGCTGCCTAATTCAACTCTTCCTGTCTCGGAAACTACTACCCCTCCAGTGAAAGAAAGACCGTTGCCTACTAACCCCAGAGTATTGCCCGACTCAAGTTCTAAACCCGATACCTCACCGCGACTAAAGGGCGAAAAAACTGGAACTTCTACTCCAAGATCGTGTCCGACTCCCCCAACATCAATCGCACCTGAATTTTGCCCTAGCTGCAAGCCCACGGGAGTACTGACTGTTAATAAAGGAGATACGCTTGGATCTCTAGCATCGAATATAGTTCCATCCTCAAAAATTAGGCTCTCGGCTGTGCTGCCCAAAAAAGAGCCGCCAATGTCCAAACGGGTATTATCACCAAAATCAATCCCATTAGGATTGAGCAAAATCAAATTGGCGTTACCGTTAGCTCGTAATAAGCCGTCGATAGTCGAGCTTGAATTTCCCGTAACTCTACCAATTATGTTCTCAATTTCAGCTGCGTTATTAAAATATGCCGTGTTTCCAGTCGGAACTGAAAATTCCTGAAAACTATGAAATAAATTTGAACCTTGAGCTGTACCTCCCTCGATCGTAGAATCATTGCCAGAGTTATTCACCTCGGTAGAAACAGTGCCGTCTGAGGATATTTGGGCGCGAGTATAATTTTGACAACCCAGCAGAGAAGCAAGTACGGCAGCGGTATGAAACACTATTGCCGTGCTTGTTCGATCCTTGCCATTGAAAAAGTATCTTAATCCAAATGGATAGCGGAGCGACTTTATCTGAGATTTGTTCACTATTTTTGGCTTGGTGATTTTAATAAACAACACAACAATTTCTCAAAACACAACCATTAATTTTTGTATGAGTTCTGATCGTCTAAGTGGTTGACTGAGGCAATAACCACTATTTTTGCACTTTACTCATCGCCTAAATCAAAAGATTTGTGAGATTCTTTGAAGTAAAAAAAATAACAATAGGTTCTATAAGTAATTTAAGTAACTTAAAAAAAGTGTAGCCATAAACTAAATCAAAAGATTCTTTTATAACGGGGGCGCAATCGTCGAAATTAGGAATTACTCTCAACGTGGCAGCAACTAACTGAGATGGAATAGGTTTGACGAGTACTTCGTAGTTGGTCATGGTTTTCTCCAGTTCTATTTCTTGTATGCGAATTTGCAATCTATTTAGACGGGCAGTATCCTGTTCTATTCGTTGTTGAATTTCTGTCTGTTCCAAGCGCAACATGCCGCGAATCTCTGTCAAAGAGACATTTTCATCCAGCAAACAGCCAATTTGTTCCGAAGAAAATCCTAGTTCTTTGAAAACTAAAATCCGATGCAGGCGAGGTATAGTCGTTTCAATTAATTTTGGGGTCTTGCACAGTTTTGATACTGCTGGCGAATTCATTAATGTGCTGACTGGGTAACAAGTCTTGAGATTTTAGTGATTCGTGAATTGCTGGAGTTGCTTGGTCATCAGTGATAGGAGCAGAAGTGGTTTCAACATGGGTA
>JBCDCO010000444.1:0-2814 GCA_039181635.1 Cyanobacteria bacterium P01_G01_bin.19
CCAGAATCTTTAACTGTTGAAGCGATCGTCGATCTAGAAAAGATCGATATCGGCGATCGCAAACTGGATCTTGCTATTACTGCGGTAATTGAAGATAAAACCGAAAAGCTCAGTTACTGGGCGCTAACTCATCCCGCAACCACAGCAGATTTTCATCATCAGGACAGCTTTATTATCAGCCTTTAGGAAAAATCTAGCCCAGCAAACTGCTCGCCTTATCGAGCTTCTGTGCCTTGGTTAGGATCGCCAGGAGTAGCCGCGTTTTTAGTTCCAGGAGCATCAGCTTCTGCACCAGAACTAATGTCTTGGCTTGCACCTTGTCCTGTTTTGCGTTGTGTGGGATCGATAGGAGTTTGCTTTCCTCCATCAGCGACGGGAGTTCCTTGCTCGTTTTTGGGGGTATTATTCATGATTTGTAAGTTATATTTTTGTATTTACTCTCATTATTATTTGAGAAAAATATCTAAATGAAGACTATCTAAAGATAGAAAAAACTAATACACATAGAGTAGCTTTAAAAATTTAAAAATATAGTCAATATATAGTAATTTACGTCTCACAAATAAAGCAAAAAATACAAGTGAAATCTTATATTAGCTAAAAGATTTACATCTTAGGTTTCATAGCATAATAAGCATCTATCTCAGAAGTAAGATGAAATTAAACTGCAAAATTAATAACCTAGAAACAAGAAATTACAATAGAGAAAACAATCAATTATGGCTTTATTAAAAATTGCAGATTTATATCCCGACTACAAAGACAAAATTTTTGGTGGCAATGATATCAAGAGTTTTTCCGTTTATGACTATACAAACGATAAAATTGGTTCCGTTCACGACATTATAGTTGATGACTCTGGTAGATTTCGCTACTTAGTTATCGATACTGGTTTTTGGATATTTGGTAAGAAAGTTTTGTTACCAGTAGGTAGAGCTAGCATCGACTACGCACAAGAGCGAGTGTACGCCAGAGGGTTGGCAAAAGAGCAGGCAGAGAAGCTCCCTGAGTACAGTGAAGACATGACCATTGATTATGACTATGAAGAAAGAGTCAGAATGGTTTATCGAGGAGTAGAATACGACGACGACAACACAGTATGCTTGAACGAAGGAAAAACTGAAGGCTACGATAGTGGAGCCTATAACCAAGATAGCTATAGCTATGATCGCGAACCCAGTCTGTATGACTACCAAGAAGTAGAAGCTGATGGTCGTGAAAGCCTTAAACTATATGAAGAGCGTCTAGTCGCTAATAAAGATCGTTTCCTTACTGGCACAGTTACTGTCGGCAAAAGAGTAGAAACAGAAACTGCAACTGTATCTGTTCCTGTAGAGAAAGAAAGAATTGTCGTAGAACGAACTACGCCAACCGATAGCACAGCAGTGACTCCAGGAGAAACTGTCTTTAACGAAGGAGAAGTGGCGAGAATTGAAGTTTTTGAGGAATCTGCTGATATTGAAAAGCAGGCTTTTGTGAGAGAAGAAGTCAGCGTCAGAAAAGAAGTAGAAAAAGATACTGTATCTGCTAGAGAAACAGTACGTCGCGAAGAACTAGATATCGAAACAGAAGGCGAAGCAATTGTAGATCGCGATCGCTAAACTAAAAGTATTCGATTGAGAGATTGACTGATGCAGGTAGAGAAGTTCTCTGCCTGCGCCTATTTTTATATTTTTACTAAAATAATTAATCTTATGACTTTAAGCAATGACCAGCACGCCGAATTAAATACGCCAGAAGCTTATCAAATATCTTTACTAGAGGAAAAATTGCACGTTACTCGTCAAAAACAAAAAGTTGGCGAGGTTATCGTGCGTAAAGAGGTAGAAACCAAGATGGTTGCCATACCTGTTCGACGAGAAAAGTTAGTCGTAGAAAAAGCGGGCAAAAATCCTGAAAAACTCAGCGAAACGATTCTATCTACCGAAAAAATAAATGGTTTTACCTACGATGAAATAGACGACTGCGACACGCTTCATTCTCATAAAAGTCATTTTGTTTCTCTGACAAAAGCCAAAGAACTACTGGCTGCAGTCGAGCAAACAGCTTCCACATCAGACATAAAAGTGCGTATAGAAATTGTGAGTAGCTGTGTCAAAGATGAAGCCAAACTCCAAGAAATTTGCATGAATTGCCGAGATTAAGGCGATCGCTTTCTGTAAATATCGAGAAAAATGCTGGTATCGATTGTTGAATACTGTATACAGCTACTCCAAATTGAAAGGCGATCAATGATTATCCTGAATGATAAATGCTCAATGTTAAATATTAAATGTTCAGAGATTTAGTCGGTTATGGTGCAAACCCACCCCATCCTCAATGGCAGGGAGATGCCAAAATCGCTTTGCAGATAGTCCTCAACTACGAAGAAGGCTCTGAGTACTCAATTCCTGACGGAGATGAAACTTCAGAAATCTACTTGCGAGAAGTTCCTGGTTCTTCTATGGGCAAGGGAATGCGAGACTTACAGGTAGAGTCTGTCTATGAATATGGCAGCAGGGCTGGCTTTTGGCGTTTGATGCGCTTGTTTAAAGCTAAAGATATACCCATCACCATCTTTGGTGCAGCCTTAGCGTTAGAAAGAAACCCCGCAGCAGTCGAAGCTATTGTAGATGCAGGGTACGATATTTGCTGTCATGGCTGGCGCTGGATTGGCTATCACCTATTGGATGAAGCTGAAGAAAGAGAACATATCCAAAAAGCTGTCGCATCCTTAACTAAGCTTACAGGCGATCGCCCTTTGGGATGGTATTGTCGTTATGCCCCTAGCCTCAATACTCGCCGCTTGATTGTGGAAGAAGGGGGATTTTTATA
>JBCDCO010000445.1:0-2812 GCA_039181635.1 Cyanobacteria bacterium P01_G01_bin.19
TCTAAATTCATATCGCGTTCAATCTCCTGGTTTTAAAGTTATAAATTGAAATTTTCCGTCACTTTGTCGTTTCAACCAAACTGTCACTACAGATAAATTAATCCCATTAAGCCCTTTTAGCTCTCCACAAACATTAGACCTCTTGCACGAATCAAAATTATCAGTTGATAGTTAAGTCAGAAGTCAGAAGTCATAAATTAGGGTTTGCTTCTAAAGAAATGCATTTATGCAATAGGTCTAATATATTTGTTTCAAATAGGAATGAGACAAATTAAGTTGGTATAAATTCCCCCTAATCCCTAATCCCCAATCCCCCGAACGAAGAAATTAGAATGTATCAGAATCAATTGAAACGACTATAACAATCAACGGCGATCAATAACTAGGTCGTTCCCTTTAATAAATTCTGCAACGTAAAGTAAAAAGTGCTACCTTCCTGGTAGATTGATTTTACCCAAATTTCGCCCCCATGCCGTTCGACAATTTTTTTGGCGATGGTCAACCCAGCCCCCGTACCACCACCGTATTTATTTTGACCGTGTAACCGTTTGAAGATACGGAAGATAGACTCTAAGTGCTTGGCGCGGATACCAATACCATTGTCGCGGATATAGAAAATAGTAGGTAATTCGCCTTTAGGTAAATTTTCCTGAAATTTTTCCTGAGCTTCTGGGTCGCCTGGGTCTAAATAGCCAATTTCAATGGTTTTTTCAGGTTTTTGGTTATATTTGATGCCGTTGCTAATTAAATTGGTAAATAGTTCGTTGACCTGAGTGCGATCGCATCTGATTGTCGGCAGAGGGCGAGGAAGATTAAATTCTACTTTTTTATCTCTAGCACTAACTTTTAAAACATCTAACACATCAGCAACCAATCTATTTAGATCTACAGCATTCATCCGTAGTTCTGCCCTACCCAAACGGGAATAATGTAGCAGAGAATTAATTAAATCCTCCATGCGATGAGTCAGACGCATTAGGGTTTCTAGTTTGCTGACTCCTTCTCGATCGAGTATTTCTTGATAGTCTTCGATTAAAAAACTAGAATAGTTATATATTCCCCGCAGTGGTTCTTTAAGGTCGTGGGAGGCAATATAGGCAAAAGAATCTAGCTCGATGTTGCTACGGGCTAATTCTTTGTTTACCTCAGAAAGTTCGTCGGCTTTGCGTAGCACGATGCCGATAATTGAGCTACGTAATTCTAAAGCAGCTTCTACTTCACAGGGTTTCCAAGGTAGCGACCTTGCCCGTACCGTTTCTTGCCACTTAGCAAAAGATTTGCGGGGAGACAGTCGGATCGTTCCGTCTTCATCGATTTCCATTGGCTTATAAGGGTTGCCTCCCCAGTTGACAGTTTGAACCACCTCAGGGCGAAACCAAATAATTAGGGTCTTTTGTACCCGCGAAATTAGCAAGGCAATTAATCCACTAGCCACGTCTTGATAAGCTTGGGCTGGTTCGTAAACCTGGGATAAGGTAGTGGTTTCATAAATCACCTCTTCACCAAATTGTGTTTCTAACCAGGGCAGCATATTGGTAATTTCTTCTCTTTGGGGAGTCTTACCAATGAGGGTAATATCTTCGCCAAAAGTTAATGCCACCCCCTCCGCACCGACTAAATCCAATAAATGTTGGGTATTTTGGGTTAAGCCAAGTTCTAAATCTTCCGCTTCTGAAATATCTTCGATAAATTGAGTCTGAATGGACTTGAGATTCACTTTATAATCTAAGTCTTGATTGTCTTCTTTGGCTGCTAGTTCAAAAGAAATTATCTGTCCGATAAATTCACATACGGTACGAATTTCATAAGAAATCTGCTTGGGACTATTGTGATGGCAGGCAATTAGCCCCCACAGCTGATTATTTTTAACCAAAGAGATAGACATCGAAGCAGATACCCCCATGTTTTGCAAATACTCCAGATGCAGGGGAGAGACACTACGCAGTACCGAATACCTCATATCCAAAGGCTCATTGGTTTGAGGATTGAGTTGGGGAATTAGCCCGACAGGTTGGTAAGTCGCATCGGGAATCAAGCGCAGTAAATTGAGAGTATAGAGATATTTTGCCTGTTTGGGAATATCGGTATCAGGATATCTTAGCCCCAAAAATGGCTCTAAATCTTCGTTGGCAGCTTCGGCAATAACAGTCCCCGCCCCTTCTTCATCAAAGCGATAAACCATCACGCGAGCAAATCCCGTAACCTGTCGTACTTCTCTAACAATGGCATTACACAATTCATCTAAAGTCTTCGTGTTTTGGATGCGAGTAATCGGACTTTTAACTAGATGATAAAAATTAAAGAAGTTAACTTCTTCCTCAGTATTTTTGATTGGTTCTAACTCTAGAACAATTGTCTCCCCAACACGGTGAATGATGCCATCAAAGGTCAAAACGCAATCGCCCTTGGTGATGTTTATTTTGAGCGGATTGACGCTATCAAAGTCTTGAGATAAACATAATTGAATTTTCCCTACCTGGGTTTCACCCAATAGTTCCGATAAAGGAACATCCAATAGCTCTTGAGGCTCTATGCCCAACATTTCTAGAGTATTGAGGCTAACCTGCAAAATCCGATATTCGGCAGCCGAGACTGTGAGTAATACCCCATGAGGCTGAATTAAATTGGGAATATGAATCGGTTCGCGATCGCAATTATTAAGATCGACATCCTGAAGATCGCGATCGGTAATTGCCGTCAGGATTTCTGGAGTGGGAGAATTGGAAGTCATAGAAAATTACTTGGAAGTAACAAACTGTAGCCGTACTAAACTATAAATTTTTAATATACAGCACTTCTCTTATCTCCATCA
>JBCDCO010000446.1:0-2759 GCA_039181635.1 Cyanobacteria bacterium P01_G01_bin.19
CCCCCGTCAATGCGCGTGTTAAACGAACAATGTGTAGCGAAGAATAAGCTAATTGATGTCAATAATTACAACAAGGCGGTTGGACGACAATTAAGGTGATAGCGCGGTCGTCTTTGATATTTCATACTGCAATCAATAAATCTAATCTAAGCAATAAGTCAGCAAATAAACAGCTTCGAATCCAAACTAAATCTTTGTTTCTTGACTTTTTCAGCTGCTATTCGTTCATATTTTTATAGGTAGCAACAGAGGAAGGAGAAATACGATTTAAATAGCGGAAAATCCAGTATTTTAATACTGTATCGAGAATCACGGGAAAAGTGGCAATAAACAAAAAGTTGAACTCTCGATTTTCTGGCAGTCCCAGATGGCGAGCAATCCCCTCTAGTATAATCTCCCATCCATGGGGAGAGTGATAGCCAACAAACATATCGGTC
Organism: Cyanobacteria bacterium P01_G01_bin.19; assembly: GCA_039181635.1. Taxonomy (GTDB): domain Bacteria; phylum Cyanobacteriota; class Cyanobacteriia; order Cyanobacteriales; family Xenococcaceae; genus Waterburya. Next base: position 438 of record JBCDCO010000446.1, read on the forward strand.
AGCAAAATAATCAAAAAAGCCTTGGCACTATCGCTCAGTCCGTACGCTATCTCGTCTAAAAACGACTTGATTACCTGGATTTCTCGCTTACAAAAGGCGATAATTCCCGCAAAAGCAATTAGAGAAAAGAAATCGGCAAATACGTTTCCAATCGCATTGATGCCCCGTGCCTGAAATTCTGCTGATAGTTCCTCGGCTTTGAGCTTGATGGCGGCTTCTTCTTCTTCCTGAGAAATAGGAGGCATTGTACCGATCATGCTTCTAAAATGGAGCTGTTCTTCATAACGATGTAGCTCCATAAAAGCTTCTTCTTCCATGTCATGATTAATAAACAAAACTTCTTGTTCGCGATTGTCAAAATACCTTTGTACCAAAGGAGTGATAACCAGACTTTTGCTGGCTTGGTGAGTTAGTAGAGGTACGATCAGCAAAATTAATAAAAAGCGGATCGAAATTGCGGTCTTGTTGCGACTTTTACGAAACTTTTTGACTACTTCTTCTTCCGTATTTTCTGCTTTGGGGTCGATTTCTTGTCGAATGCGGTTGAGGGTGCGCATAAATGAGCGCGGGAGGACGCTGGTTTTGTCGGTAATAGTTTCCGTGTTTGGCTCTTTGGTTCTACTGTCCTTTGCGGTTCCGTTTAAAGCCAGAGTACGATTGTTTTTGTTGATCGCGAGGCGATCGCCTTTATTCCCCCGTTCTAAACGGCGAGTCGGCAAGAGTTCTACTTCATCGTACTGAGGATTATTGTATTTTTCAGTAACCGCATCGATAAATGCCAGTTTTTCTATAATTGTCAGTTCTCGCGAGTCATCAAAACCATTGGTATAGCGAACAATGCTTTGACTAGAATCATTTGGTTGCGTGTCGGAGAAGATTAGCAAACCTCGACTCAGTCTAAACTCTGCCAGCCTTGCTTTGATCGTGTTGAGATAACTGTTGACATCATTTTTAAATACCTTGACTACGCTCTCGGAATACTCCATCGAGCTTGCCGCAACAATTCTGCCTTCAAAATGATCGTCTTCGATCGCTTTTATTTTGATAGCTGCACGATAGGCAGCATCTAAGGCTCGTTCGGGGGTTGCAGACAGCCAGCGTCTCCCAAAATTAAAAATATCTAGAAATTTCATTAATTTTAAATGACACCATCAATTGATGAGATTAAATTTTTATTTGATAGAGATAAAGGCAAAATTATAACCGTGAATTGAAGACAGAAAAAACTTCGCCCATGAGAGCGATTTATTCTGACCTCTATCATACTGAAGTATCCAGGCGATATTTATAAATAGATTCCAAAAAACTAATCGTGTCTACTTCATCTCTATGGCTTACGGGAGCATCTCAAACGGGAAAAACTTCTGGCTTAATCACTGAGTTTTCTCATTGGGTCAGAAAACAGCTATTTGAATCGAGCATAGTCCAGCCACAAAAGTTGGCTTCTGCGGCTCTAGTATTTGCTGCCAATAATCAAAATAGACGCAAGTTAAGCGATCGCCTTACGGCTGCGGTTGAAGGGACTTATCCCATAGTATGCAAAACCCCTGTCGGTTTTATTACCGATGAGGTGATGTTGTTTTTCCCCTTAATTTTCGAGCAGCTAAACTTTAAAGCTCAGTTTCCCCTGAGATTGCGTCCCGAAACCGAACAGGAATTAGCCACTAATCTTTGGCGAAATCAGCCAGATTGGCAGACTTTGTGTGAATTTGAGAATGAATATCGTTTGGTGCGGCAAACCTTGGATTTGATGCAGTTGGCAGGGGCTAGTGGAGTTCCCACGGAAGATATTTCCTTAATTTTGCAAGCAGGACTGCTGGGATTAGAAACTGACGGTAAAGATAACGCTTATCTTTGGCAGAGAATGGGGGAACTGCTGCTACTATGGCAAAATTGGTGTCTCAATCGCGGCTTTCTGACCTACGGGCTGATTTACGAGCTTTACTGGCGTTATCTGCTACCCAACCCTCAATATCAAGTTCATTTAACTCGTCGCTATCGAGCTATATTTGCCGATGATGTCGATGATTACCCCGCGATCGCCAGAGATCTGTTTGAATTTATGCTAGATAGCCATACCTTTGCTGTATTCACTTACAATCCCAATGGTAAAATTCGTTTGGGACTAAATGCCGATCCTGATTATCTAGCAGGCTTGGCAATTCGATGCGAGCCGCGAACAGCTGGTTTTAGAGCTAATAGCTTGGCAACAGAGTTTGCCGAAACTGCGGTGGAGTTGGTAACTTCCTCTGCTTATCTAGTCGAGGCACCAGATTCTATTCAATCCGTACAAACAATCTCTCGTGCCGAACTACTCAGACA
>JBCDCO010000447.1:0-2710 GCA_039181635.1 Cyanobacteria bacterium P01_G01_bin.19
CCAACTTAATTTCTAATTGGTATCAAGTACAGAGAAATTTGTTTACTCTCGTTATCCGTGAATATATTCTAGAAAATCTTTCAGCTACCCCTGTTGCTTAATTTACATAGTGTTAGTTTTTTGTCAATGCGTAAGTCCTAGAGCGTTTGGCTAAACTAGCAGGTGGTGTAGGGGTAATTAAGGTGGGTGCTGCCACCGAAACGGAAATGAAAGACCGCAAGTTAAAACTCGAAGATGCGATTAATGCTACCAAAGCAGCAGTGGAAGAGGGTATTGTTCCTGGCGGTGGTACTACCTTGATACATCTGATTCCCAAACTAGAAACCTGGGCAGCAGACAACCTCACAAGGGAAGAACTAATTGCTGCTGGTATTGTTGCTCGTGCATTAGCAGCCCCTCTCAGACGTATTGCTGATAATGCAGGCAAAAACGGTGCGGTAATTGCCGAAAAAGTTAAAGAACTGGAATTTAATGTTGGTTATGATGCCGTTGCCGATAAGTATGTCGATCTGTTTCAAGCAGGAATCGTCGATCCTGCTAAAGTAACCCGCGCAGCTTTGCAAAATGCGGCATCGATTGCAGGTATGGTACTGACTACTGAATGTATCGTCTCGGAAAAACCTGAGCCTAAATCCGCTGCTGGTGTGGGTATGGGAGGTGATTTTGGCTACTACTAATTTCAATAGACTTCTTGCTCTAAACCAACCAAGGGCTAGGCACTAAAGCCCATAATATCAGGTTCGTATGAATAGTCAAATGTTACGGCGGATAAGGGGACTGGGAGACTGGGGGATTTAATTTAAAGTTAAAGTCCTGCTCGCGAACTTGATATAAGATAAAGGAGCTAAAGCGATCGCCACTGCTTTATTCAGCACAATCGTATTCCCACTGCTCATCAAACTCACTTATAGTCAGCATCTGAGGTTGGCATCTTTTAAACTCAACCGTAATCCCCAGAGCTTTTTCTTCAACCAAGTCTTCTATGTAGCCGTGCTGGTAAAACCTAGCCTCTTTCAAGCTTTCAAAAGGTCCAAAGTAATAAATGCAATGAGGTATCTTAGTCCGAATTTCTATCCACCAGGGTAGTCGAGTTTGCTTCAGGCGAGTAAATATCATTAGCAACGTCAGCGATACTTCTAATTTTGATAGCTTTGATCGTAGAGAACAAATGTGGGGAACTTATGATGTTCTCGATTATTGTTACTTAGGCTATATTTAGGGACGTAAAGTTTTAGCTCTTAATTTCTTCACTGAATCCTCAAGTTTAAATTATAAATTCAATATTGGAGACTACTCACTTCTCAAACAATGGTAGTAATCACTCGAACTATAAAGAAGAGGATATGATGAGTAAAACCGAAATTAAACAAGTTGCCGAAACGGTTTCCCTAGACTCGAATCTAGAAAATCAAGCTAACTCGAACTCAGAAGCAAAGCTGCAACAGACTGAAGTTCACCAAGGGCAGGCTATCACCGAACTTGAAAAACGTTTAGTTCGAGAAGCGGTTAAAGCCGTCGAAGAAACCAAACAAGCGATCGCAGCAGTTGAAAAAAACGACAACGACGCAGCTATTAAGGCGATCAAGCAGGCTATTGGAGAACTAGATGTTATTCTGGCTCGCGATCCCGATCTGGCTTTACTGCCTACTGATTATGCGATCGCCGTTGTTAACGCAGCACTCGAAGACGAGAAAACTATCAAAAATATTCGCCAAGAAATTAAAAAAGCGATTAATTTTGGTTATCTTTCGGTGGCTCGCAGACTTCTCAATAGCCTGAAGAGTGAAATTCGCGTCATCGTTACCAACTTACCTTTGGCTAGCTATCCCGATGCTCTCAAACAAGCCGTCAAACTGATAGATGAAGACAAGAGTGAAGCAGCTAAAGAAGTTTTAGAGTTAGCTCTTTCTACCTTTGTACTGGAAGAAGAATATTTGCCCATACCCCTGCTCAAAGCTCATAAGTTAATTGAAGATGCGTCTACCGAAAGCGATAAAGAAGAAGCAATGCAACTATTGGCAGAGGCTCATACTCAGCTCAGATTGTCTCAAAAGTTAGGTTACGCTGAAGCTGATGTTGAATACGACGAACTAAAAACTGAGTTGAGAAACTTAGAAAAACAACTTAAAGAGAGCGAACACAACCATAATAGCTTTAGAGATTTGGAAACTAAAGTTGCTGGTTTTTTCCAACGGATTTCAAAGGCGAGAAAATGACCTTCTACTTGTCTGTAATTTGATAGTTTCAATCAAAAAAAATACCATGTCTACAATAAATGAGATAAAAATAGACGGTTCTAAGGTTACAATCTTTCTTCCTGAGCTTGGAATCATCCAATTTTATTTTGGGTTAATATTTAGTAATAAATACGGGTATCTCAACTAATAAAGGAGATTAAACCGAACCTTGTTTTCGTTCAAATATTCTATCTTCAATAGTATAAGCAACTAGATAAGGCTGATTTTCAAGTCAGCAAATACCAACAACCAATCTCTGATATAAATTAATTGAGTTTTTTATAGACAGGTTAAAGCATTTGCATCTTGTTAAAAAAACATAAGGCAAATATCCTCACGGGGTGACAAGAGTTTTGTAAACAAGATAAAGGGTTGAATGTAGTAGTTAGATGGTAAGAAAAAGGGGTCAAGCTAATTGAAAAGACCCCATAATCAAAAATGTTGCCAGAATTCTATCACAAATGTATCTCGAA
>JBCDCO010000448.1:0-2662 GCA_039181635.1 Cyanobacteria bacterium P01_G01_bin.19
AGACGCCGCAGCCTTAAAAGAAAATGCCGAAGCCGCCGCCCTAGTAAACGAAATGCTGGGTGAAGTATGGCAGTCAACGGGTAAAGATGCCAAGGAATTATTTTTGATTCAGCAGCTAGAAACTGTCTTGCAAGAAGCGATCGCCATACCAGGAAGACTAAAACTAGAAAAAGTAAATGCAGTAGACAACGGCGACGGCAAATCTTTAGCCAGCCTAGTTAATGTTTATCCCGAAATTGTCGCTCGCTTTCTCAACAGCGTTAACGACACTTTGGGTATTGATGTAATCGGTACGCTGAATTCTCCAGCAGAAAACAAAGAGTAGCCAGCAGTTAAAGAACAATAATTGAATTGCTGGCGATCGATATTAATAATTTGGTGATTGAAATGGAAATTATTGCAGCCTTATTAGGATTTTTTGGTTTGGGTACGGGTGCGGGATGGTTGATGATCAAAAATTACTACTATATTTGTCAGCCTAGTGAAATTTTGATCTTCGCAGGATCGAAAACCTCTACCCACAGTGGCAAAGAAGTAGGTTATCGCTTAGTCAAAGGTGGCAGCAGTATCAGAACTCCGCTGTTGGAACAGGCTTTCCGCATGGATTTGACTAATATGATTATCGAACTTAAAGTTTCTAATGCCTACAGCAAAGGCGGTATTCCCTTAACGGTAGAGGGGGTAGCTAACATTAAAATAGCGGGAGAAGAACCCACAATTCATAATGCGATCGAGCGATTGCTGGGTAAAAACCGCAAGCAAATTGAGCTATTAGCCCAGCAGACTTTAGAAGGGAATCTTCGGGGCGTATTAGCCAGTCTAACCCCAGAACAAGTAAATGAAGACAAAATTGCTTTTGCCAAAAGTTTACTAGACGAAGCAGAAGACGATTTAGAAAAATTGGGTTTGGTTTTAGACAACCTTCAGATCCAAAATATTTCTGATGAAGTCCATTATCTCGACTCGATCGGGCGCAAACAACAAGCCGAACTATTGCGAGATGCTCGGATAGCCGAGGCTAGAGCTAAATCTGAATCTACTATTCAAGATTCTGCCAACAAAAAATCTACTTCCCTGAGACAGATTACCCGAGATCTAGAAATAGCCAAAGTTGAAGCCGAACAAAGAATTAGAGATGCCGTTACCAAAAGAGAAGCATTAGTCGCAGAAGCCGAAGCGGAGGTGATCGCTAAAGTTGCCAAAGCTGAAGCCGAACTAGCAGTACAACAAGAAAGGATCGAGCAGGTAAAACAGCAGTTGCAAGCCGATGTTGTCGCTCCTGCCGAAGCACAGTGCAAACAGGCGATCGCCAAAGCTAAGGGCGATGCCGCTAGCATTATTGAAGATGGTAAAGCCCAAGCCGAAGGTACTCAACGTTTGGCAGAGTCTTGGAAAGCGGCAGGCAAAGATGCTAAGGATATATTTTTATTCCAAAAATTAGAACCACTGATGAAAATGATGGCGGCAGGAGTGCCAGAGGTAGAAGTCGAAAGCTTAACTGTGATCGATGGCAAGGATGGCAGCAAAGCTACTCAGATGGCTGCTTTTATCGAACAGTTGCAGCAGACAACTGGAATCGATCTGGCTCGGGTTGCCAACAATCTTGCTGGCAGTAATACCAATCTAAAATCGATCAAAAATTTAGCAGGAATAGAAGCAGAGGAGCTTTAAGCTTCTACTATTTTTAGGCGATCGCTTGAAAAGCTTAAGACTTAGTATTTTAAAAAGCTTGAGTCTTGATGCGATCGCCCTGGTAAAGAGTAAATGACTACGTCCTCGAAGGAGGATAAATGATTGAACATTTATCAGATTTCAATTAAGGATTGAACCCTAACTGAAACATACAGCGTATAGAAACTGGGGTATTAAACCCTATAAGTTTGCTTCAAATTAACTGTTCAATGTTCACCCTCGACAGTTTGCTCAACGGAGGAAACCTCCGCAACGCAACTGTCTCGCAATGATAAATGTTCAATGTTAAATGTTATGTTATTAATCTCTACACCCCAGACTATATCTAGTTTCTACTCCTGTAACGGGATTAGTTCCTTCTGCTCTTTGGCACATGAGGTAAATTTGATAGCGATCTAAGATTGCATCGGTAAAATCTGCGCCAGTAATAGTTGCCCCTTCAAAAATCGTACTCGTAGCTACCGCCTCGCGAAAAATTGCGTTAGTCAGATCGGAATTTTCAAAAGAAACTCGATCCATTAACGAACTAGTAAAATTAGAATCCTTCAGATTGGTATTGATAAAAATTCCCTTGGTCAAAATAGAGTTGCTAACATCCGAACCTTCAAAACTAGAGCCTCTGGCATCTGCCGCAGCAAACACACCTCCAACTAAATTTTTGTGGGAAAAGTCTTGCTCGCGAATTTCGCTGTAGGTATAGTTCACGGCACTTTCTTGGGCTACTGCAATACGAGCATCTAACAATATCCAGGTTAGAGCGATCGCAACTATAACTAAGATATTAAATAAACGTTTTTTTAGTTTGGATAAAATCACAACTTTATAAAGATATAGAACTTACGCATTGACAAAAAAATAATATTGTGGGTGCTAAATAGTACAGGTAGTTGAAAGATTACTGAGAATATATTCACTGATAACTAAGGTAAATAAGTTTCTTTGTACTTGATACCAATTGGAAATTGAGTTG
>JBCDCO010000449.1:0-2623 GCA_039181635.1 Cyanobacteria bacterium P01_G01_bin.19
GACTGCCAGACTGCTAGCGTGGGGATAATTTGTAAGAAATGCCAAGTCGAAGACAACAGAGAAAAATGTGACGCTTATTTATGCGATGCTGTCACTAAAAAGTGCCGTAAAAAGTCGGTAGAAGTTCCCAAAATACCAGGTATAAATTAGGTATATAGTCGTTTCAATTAATTTTGAGACATTTAGTTTATTAGTTCGGGTGACTGGGGAATAGGGATTGGGAAGAATTTATACAATTTAAGCTTGTATCATTCTTATTTGAAATGACCATATTTGATTGTTTTTTGAACAAAAAAGCGATCGCTTTCTATTTATTCGAGAGCGATCGCCTTATTGAGTTAAATTAGAATCTAGGCTTTAAACTTTTCTGTAATGCGCTTCATAGCTTCGTTAACGTTGTCTCTGCTGTTAAATGCCGAAATACGGAAGTAACCTTCTCCCGCCGCACCAAAGCCAGATCCTGGAGTTCCCACTACGTTGCAGTTAAATAACAATTTATCAAAGAAATCCCAGCTAGATAAACCATCGGGAGTCTTAACCCATACATAGGGAGCATTGATGCCTCCGTATACTTGGATTCCTGCTGCGGTTAGCTGTTCGCGGATAATCTTGGCATTTTCTAGATAGAAAGCAATCAATTCTTTGATTTGTGCCTGTCCAGCTTCTGAATAGACTGCCTCTGCTCCCCTCTGTACGATATAGGATACGCCGTTAAACTTGGTAGACTGACGGCGATTCCAAAGTTGCCATAGTTCTACGTCCGAACCATCAGCGGCTTTACCTGTAAGACCTTTAGGAACTACAGTTAGGGCGCAACGAGTACCCGTAAATCCAGCATTTTTAGAAAAAGATCTAAATTCGATCGCACAGTCTTTTGCCCCGTCTATTTCGTAAATAGAGTGAGGCAATTCAGGATCGGTGATAAAAGCTTCGTATGCCGCATCAAATAAAATCAATGACCCGTGCTGTTTGGCATAATCTACCCAAGCTTTGAGATGCTCTTTGGTAGCGGTTGCTCCTGTAGGGTTATTAGGAAAACAGAGATAGATTAAATCTACCTTTTCATCTGGAATTTGGGCGGTAAAGTCGTTATCTGCGCTGATAGGCAGGTAAACCAATCCATCATACTTGCCGTCTTCATTGGCACTGCCTGTATGTCCTGCCATAACATTAGTATCCACATAAACGGGATATACAGGATCGGTTACGGCAATTTTATTGTCACTGCCAAAAATATCTAAGATATTGCCACAGTCGCATTTTGAACCATCGGAAATAAAAATTTCTGAAGCGTCAATATCACAACCGCGAGATTGAAAATCGTGTTGAGCGATTTTATCTCTCAACCAAAGGTATCCCTGTTCGGGGCCATAACCTTTAAAAGTAGCGCGATCGCCCATTTCCTTGGTTGCTTCGACAATTGCATCGCGACACGCAGCGGGCAAAGGTTCTGTGACATCGCCGATACCCAATTTGATAATTGGCGCATCAGGATTATCGGCAGCATAAGCACTGACTCTCCTGCCAATTTCAGGGAATAAATACCCTGCTTTTAATTTGAGATAGTTATCGTTAATTGTTGCCATTAATTTTCTTGCTACATACACCTTCAGTTAATTATTAACTATTGACGAACAATTATTTCAGTTCTCGTCAATCGGAATCGACAGATAAGTCGTAGTGTCCTTCCATGATTAATTTGGGCTTGACATAAAGATTTTCTAGCAGCACTCCCACCCCAGCAATCCAAGGGGGAACGATCAGTGCGCCAATAATTCCCAATACCTGCGCTCCTCCCAATACTGCCAACAGTTGATACAAAGGAGCTACTTTAACCGAGCTACCTACTAGCAAAGGATCTAAAAGGTAGGTTTCTAAATTTTGCACGATGACAAACAGTAACAATACCCAGACGAAAGTCAGTCCATCTTGAGAAACCGCCACAATTAAAGCAGGAATTGCGCCTAACACTGGACCGAAGAACGGTATTAAATTAGTAAATCCTGCAATTACTCCCAATCCCAAAGCCAACTCAGACAAGCCTAAGAATCTGAGGCTGACGGTAATTACCACCCCTAGAATACTAGAAACTAAAATCCTTCCTTGGATATAGCCACCCATTCTTTTACCGACAGGTTGAATCTGATCTGCCAACCGTTGATTCCAGGGAGCGGGAAAAAGATTGATAATGTCTTGTAGCAGCTGTTTGGAATTAGACACCATGTACGCTGAAAGCAAGAGAGATAATAGAACACTTAAAACGCCGCCGATGATTCCTCTGGTAAGACTGTAGGAACGAACCACTAGCTGTTGGCTAGAACGAATTGCCCAAGATATCAATCCTTGTACGTCTAATAACTGGTTGATTAAATCTGGCGCAGCCGTATCATCCATCCCAAAACGCAAAATCAAGTCTGATAAAAGCGATCGCAATACCTCTAAATAAACAGGAAGCTTGCCAATTAAGCGTTGAATTTGTTCAGCTACTGTCGGACCAATGATAATGCCAAAAAAGCTCAACGTGGCAATCAAGCCAGCGTAAACTATTAACACAGCCAGAAATCTCGGCACGCCTGTTCTTTGAGTTGTGTTTACAAGTGGTGCCAGGGTAGAGGCAATAACA
>JBCDCO010000450.1:0-2623 GCA_039181635.1 Cyanobacteria bacterium P01_G01_bin.19
ATTGGAAGTACTCCCGATTCATCTGTGCCAAATCTTCTTTGCTTAGTCTAGCCATGATTTAAAGCATACATCAATCACCCTTCTCTAAATCACTTTCTCTATTTACAGTTCTTTTAAGAGGGGGGAGTGAATGGTTACATTACTTGAGTGTCTTTTGGCTTAAGTCCCTGGAATCCATCAAGAGCCTAAAGTTTTAGGAACTCCGAATGAAACGAGTATTGGTTACGGGAGCGACGGGAAGAACGGGTTCGATCGTATTCAAAAAACTACGCAATGAGCCAGATAAATTTGAGCCAATTGGTTTGGCGCGATCGCCGAATAAAGTAAAAGAACTATTCGGCTCTGCAGAAGGTTTGGTTATTGGTGACATCAAAGACAAATCTAGCCTAGATTCGGCAATATCTGACTGCGACGCTTTAGTTATTCTAACCAGTGCCGTTCCTAAAATGGTTACACCACCCACCCAAGGGCAAAAACCAAAATTTGAATTTGCCCCTCAAGGACTACCCGAAGAGGTAGACTGGCAAGGACAAAAAAATCAAATCGATGCAGCTAAACAAGCAGGAGTCGAACACATTATCTTAGTAGGTTCGATGGGCGGTACTAATCCCGATCATCCCCTCAACCGAATTGGTAACGCTAATATTTTAGTTTGGAAGCGCAAAGCCGAACAGTATTTAATCGATTCGGGTATCGACTACACTATCATTCGCGCTGGTGGTTTATTAGATCAAGAAGGCGGAGTTAGAGAGCTGCTGACAGGTAAAGATGACGAACTATTAAATAATCCACCCGACGGTATTCCTACTTCAATTCCCAGAGCAGATGTAGCCTCTGTAGTAGTCAAAGCTTTAATCGAACCTACTGCTCGTAATAAAGCTTTCGATATTATCTCCAAACCAGAAGACGCTCCCGATGCCGAAGTGACGACCGATTTTACTAGCTTGTTTGAACAGACTATGGCAGGAATTTAAGGATGAAGTGGATAGGGGACTACTTTTCCCCAAATGAGCCAATAAATAAACCTTGTAGAATGGGATAATTAAAATAGAAAGGAAGCCTCCCGACTGGACATCTAGAAGCTTCCCTTAGAAATAAATCTTAGTAATAGTATAGCAATGAGTATCAACGTAGAATCAGACCTCAAAGAAATTCTCAACAAACTTGATCAAAAAATAGACAATCTTCAAAGTGATGTATCTGGTTTAAGACAGCAAGACATTCCCACCATCAACGTCAAACTGGAAAATCTCAGTACCCGAATGTCTCAGGTAGAAAAAACAGTAGATAAAGTATCTACCAACCAAGAAACCATACAAAAGGATGTTGCCGACTTAAAGGGTGCTAAATCCCTAATCATTCCTATTGTTGTTGCTGTTACCACAAGCATTTTGACTTTAGTAATTAGAGCAATACCCATCAGCTAATAATTACGGTTGTGTTGCGAGAATAATAGATAAAGGTAAGAAGTCAAGATCAACCCTAGATCAACCTAAAATTTTAGACAGCAATCCCAAAGATAGAATGAATAAATTTGATTTGACCTAAGATGTCGCCTCGTTCCACATTTGAGATGGAAGGATACCCGATTCCTTTAAATCTTTGATAGCCTTAGGATAAGCCTTGTCTTTGTCCGTGTTGATGACTCGGATTTTTCTGGAGTCTGAGTGACCAAAGGCTTTAAGAAAAAACTTGGTTGCTGCGGGAGCATCTCTATTCTCGGTCAGCAAGAAATCAATCGTATTGCCTTTACTGTCAACGGCTCGGTACAAATACTTCCACTCACCCTTGACCGCCACTTGCGAACTGGATTTTAAATCCAGTTCGCAAGTGGCGGTGCATTCCGCACCTTAATATAGGTTTCGTCTACTCGCCACGAATCATTGGTTAACCCCAGATGCCTACGACAGCGTTGGTTCAGCTCAGGAGAATAAGCGAGCGTACAGCGGTAGATAGTCGTGTGGGCAACCGATAATCTTCGTTCGGCCATCATCTCTTCTAGATCGCGGTAACTCAGGGGACACCGTAGATACCTTCTCACGCACAACAAAATAAAATCTGCTTGAAAGTGTCGCCATTTGAAGTCGAGGGACGCTGCTTCGCAAGCAGCTTGTCCAATCGACTTATTGAATGGTTTTTCTTGATTCATCAATGTTAAGCTTGAAACAGCAGCTCAATATTACTACATCAGCGTTTCAGGTTCTTGCAACACTACCGTTTGGTGACAGGGATGACGTTGAAGCAGCTAGGTAGTGTTAAAGGTGCGAGGAAAAGATTAGGACAGTAATAAACAAAGGCTAATAATGAAACAATATTATGTTTGGAAATCTTCTCGCGACGCTTCTGTAGATTATAAAGATGTTATTGGGACCTCATATTCGTGGGATAACACACATCTTAAAGGTGTGAAAACTGGAGATGAAGTAATTTTTTTATTCAAGCAGGAGAGAGTTACATATGCGTTTGTTGCTCATGCTGTAATTGGCGTTGAGTTAAACTAAGCCAGAGAGTTACCCCTCTGACTCGTCTGCAAAACTGGACGTGAACCTTTAGATTCATCCAGCTTCTCAACAATCTGGTGCTTGTCATGCACACCTCCGTGAACTTGGTCATGGCAATGTTG
>JBCDCO010000451.1:0-2613 GCA_039181635.1 Cyanobacteria bacterium P01_G01_bin.19
ATTATGACTCCTCAGCCTATTTCCGTATGTGCTGACACTTCTTTGGCAGATGTTTTGTATCTACTGGATCGATATCAACTCTCCCGTCTTCCCGTTACCGAAGGCTACAAGCTTTTGGGAATTATTACCCGTAGCGATATCATCAAGGCTGAAGCCAATCAGCTAAACTACGATTGCCAGCACCAGCCCAGATCCCATCCTTCCTACGTAGTTTATCAGACTCGCTCTCCTGCTACGGGGAAAGGCAGAATCTTACTACCTGTAGGCAATCCTGATAATCTTAATGGCTTACTAAAAATAGCGGAAGCGATCGCCAAATATCATCAGTACGAAATTGAATTTATCAGGGTAATTGAGGTGGCTCGGCATATTTATCCCGCACAAGCCATAGTTGCAACCGAGCCCATTCGCCAATCAATGGAAGAGTTGGAAAGCTGGGGGGAGCGCTTGGCTATTCCCGTCCACACACAAGTCCGCGTTGCTACCGATATTGGAGAAGCTATTTCAGAGGTAATAAATAGGGAACATATCGATTTGCTGTTGATGGGTTGGAAAGGAAATTCAGGTATCGAATCGATTTTTGGCAATGTGGTTGACTATCTGATTAAAGAAGCTTCCTGTAGCCTAATGCTAGTCAAGCTAGGAAAATCAGCCCATGCCTTTCCTCAACAGCTACAATTACGCCACAGATGGTTGATTCCGACTACTGGAGGCGATCGCATTAACAAACTACTCGAGATTTTAAATCCTTTGGGGACTTTAGATCATATTCCCCCTAAAATTCAGCTGTGTCAGGTTTACCCACCAGAACAACCTCATGCTTCTCAGGTTGATTTTCAACATGCAGCAAATTTGCTGCAAGAGCATCTACATTACCCCATCGTCCCTCTAAGAATTGCCGCATATTCCGTATCCACGACAATTATTAATCTAGTTAAAAACAAAAAGTATGGCTTGGTTATTTTAGGAGCTAGCAACGAAGGCTTATTACAAAGCGTAGTTAAAGGTAACATTCCTGAGGCGATCGCCTCTAGGGTAGATACGACCGTAATTATTTTTCGTAGCTTAAATCCCTAATTAAATTTGAAAAAGCGATCGAGATTACAGATATTTCTTTTAGTTTAAATAAATATAGAATTAAAGCATTTTGGCTTAAATAAAAATCTATCTATCAGTGATTTGTCATGAGAAAATGACTCGTGACTTGATTTATAGACAAGAATATGTTGCGTATCTTCACATTCTTCTCACATCTCTAAAATTTTATTTATATTAGAGATATACGCTCATAAAATAATCAAATTTTAAATATATCTTCATTAACTTAAATTACGGTAAATTACAATTATGAATGCTAGCATTTCTTGCCCCTGCTGTTCTTCATTAATGTTGCGCCATCTCAGCAACCGCCATAGTTACTGGTATTGCAGTAACTGTAGGACTGAAATGCCCGATGTAGAATATCAGCAAAAGACTGCCAAAAAAACTACAGTAAGATTTATTTCTAACTCTTTGAGATCTACTATTCCTATAGCAACAAATGTTAAGCCAATAGCTAGTTTTTAAATATTAAGTTTAAGATAAATTTAATGTTTTTTTCTAATAGTAGCGCTAGTAAAGTTTCTCCAGGTAATTAAAGAAGTTTTCAGATTCTCTTAGCAATTTGCTGTAGAAGAATTGTGCTTATTATTACTTATAGTGAAAGCGCGGAAGTCTTGCTTGATGCCTTTCAACTTAAAATTTCTGCCGTTTCCCCAGTTGATGTTGCTAATGGCTCTGGCAACATTTTCAGAGATAAGGATGGTGTTGGGAGCGGCAACGCTTTGTAAACGAGATGCAATATTGACCACTTTTCCTACAGCCGTGTAGTCTTTTCTTTGTCCTCCGCCAAACATACCTACTACAGCTTTTCCTTGATGAATACCGCAGCGCATTTGTAAGCGGGGAATAGAGCTGGTATGAGAAGTTTTAGCTTGCCAGCGCTCGTTTAACTTATCCAGATAATAGTACATAGTTTTAGCAGTTGCGAGGGCTCTTTTAGCTTGTTCTGGACAAGATAGAGATTCTGGTGCGCCAAACATTGCCATCAATCCATCGCCCATAAATTTATCTACTGTACCGTCGCGATCGAAAACTGCTTTGGTCATAGCTTCGAGATATTCATTAAGTATTTCCGCCAAAGCCACAACCTCTAGCTGACTGGATAAGTTAGTAAATCCCACCAGATCGCAGAACAGCACGGTAACTCGGCGCGGTTCGGGAGTAAGATCGAGAGATAGCTCGCCTTTAGCAGCCTTATTTACCATCACGGCAGGTAAAAATCGTTTGAGTACTGATTCGGTTAGATAATTGTTCAATTCTCTGACTTTTTGATATAGCTTCGCCTGCTGCACTGCGATCGCAGCTTGGGCGGCGACAGCCTCAGCCAGTTCGATATCGGCTTTACTCCAATTGCGGGAAGCCTGATTTTGCCGCAGGGTAATACTGCCGATAATTTCTTCCTCGACAATCAAGGGCACGATCAGTAAGGCTCTGGCTTTAGAATGCCAGGGAAGTTCGTAGCGAGCCATGTTTTTTTGCTTCTCCAAGTCTGCCGAACATACTGGTTTTTGG
>JBCDCO010000452.1:0-2612 GCA_039181635.1 Cyanobacteria bacterium P01_G01_bin.19
GCGTTAGAGCCTGCATAGTCCTGCCTTCTGAAGATTTTGATATTTGAAGCATCCCCCTTTGGCGATCGCATTTCTTGTCGCGGTAGATCTACCTCAGTTTACGGATTTTTTGCCACTTTTGGAGTTCGCCAACAGTGTCAGACAACTATAGAGACTCAACATTGAATTATGGTCTTTATCTTGGGTCAGATTAAGATGCTCAAATGCGTTGCTAAAATTCGTCCAACTATCTACCTCCACCAAGAGGTCAGTAATCTCAATTCTGGGCAAACGAGCAGTAATATCTAAAGTCAAACGCTTTAACTCCAGGGTTTTTTCATCTGCCTTAATCGGACTGAGAACCAACTTCCCCCTTTCTTCTCTCAAGTCGCTATCTGATTGATTTAGAAGTTCTTCAACCTGTCCCATCAAAGTAACGAGTTCCCTCTCTCGCTCGGCTAGACGAAGTTTGGCATCAATAGGCGTTCCAGTTAGATTAACCATCTCATCTCGACATGATGGCCATTCCTTTTGGGGTATAAAATAAGTTTCCAATTCGCTGAAACGACGGCTTTGAAGGATATAAATGTCTCCTGAGCGTAGTTGCTGTCGCAATAACCATAAAGCTGCTAGCTCATAGTAGCGTCGATTTATTTCTTGCTCCTCTAAGACGTAGGGTAGCCAAGGCTCTGGAATAAAATCAGTAGGTGCATCATTGGGAAGTTTACGTCTTTGCCCAAGGTGGATTTCATGGACTAAATTGAGTGCTGTTAGTAATCCTGAATCGTTACCTCTAGTTTGAAACTGAAGTGTGTTCAGGAGTTTACTGGAGAAACGTCGAACGCGATTATAGGACTTTCCAAAGTAATCAACATAAGCATCATTTTCTGGTCGGATTAGCTGCTTGGTTTCAGAGAGGGATACCTTTAATTCATCAGGAGCGATATATTCAAAGGTTTTGGCTCGAACTGAATTATCTTCGATCTCTTGGTCTAAAAGGATTTGACTGATATCTTGTAATGTCTTCAACTTCTCGTCGATGGTTTTGCTAGCTAGCAGGCGATCGCTATCAAAGTTACGTTTGGCTTGGTTGTACAACTCCCACAACCTCTGATCTACCATTTCAATCAGATCGTCGGTAAAGTTATACAGCGACTGCTTTAGAAAACAAATTAGGATTGGATAACGTCTAACAGTAGAAGCGCGTTGAAGATACTGATTAGTGGCTCTCATCCCAATTTTAGATAAATAATTGATGCGGTTAGGGTTGAGCTGACTCAAATCCCAAATATCAATTTGATTTTGTTGTAGAAATGAGATCTTATCTAGTGTCTCCAAAATCTGTTTTGGGTTATTGCCTGTTGGGGTTCTCTGTAACCAGGACAGACGGGTTCTAGTCTCATCTTGCTCCACTTCTAACAAGCTATCGAGCCAAGCACTTCGTTCTGTAGTTAATAAGTTTTGAAGACTCTGATAATTAATTTCTTGGGCTTTTATTCTAGCCGTAGAAACCATCTTAGCCAGAATAGTTGTGCCAATACGGATGATTTTTTGCTGATACAGGTATTCACAAGCCATGTGAAATAGTAACAGTGGTTGATTATGTTCTAATGCTCGTTCTACCAGCCATTGTTCTAGATTTGACGTATCTGTAGTGGATGCACGACGATATCCCAATAATGCTTGTATTTTTCGCTGATGATTCCTTTGGGTGCTAGATCGTTTGCCATAGAACGCTAGTAACTCTGGAATTAGGTTGAGCTGTTGAGCTACATAATTAGTAACTCGTTCTGGTAGTTGAAGTTCTTCAGGGAAAAATCCTAGATATCTTAGACAACATAACTGTAAGGCAAAGCCAAGGCGATTATGTTCGGCTCTCAGTTGTTGTTTTAATAGGATTAACTCTCGATCGGACAGTAAGAAAAAGCGATTCAAATCTTCTGAACTAATTTCAGATGGAAAACGATTAAGAGATTTATGTTCTGCCTCAGATAGAAATTGGACGGGCATTATTTACATGGTCAAACTGTCTTACTATAAGCTGTAAGTGGGACAGTTTGAGTACCAAAATCTACTCGAACACTCTCGTTTGCGTTGAGAGGTCAAACAATGCCAGACATCAAAAGTGGGACAGTTCCACCGACCTTTGTTTCTTACAAAGAGAAAAGACCTCGTGAATATCTAGTGGAGCATGAAGTTGAAGAGTTGATTGCTGTGGCCAAAAAACGGGGACGTTATGGACATCGTGATGCCACAATGATTTTACTCACTTATCGTCATGGTCTTAGAGTATCAGAATTATGCGCTTTGCGGTGGGAGCAAATAGATTTTAATAAGAGTTTATTTCATGTTCGACGACTGAAACGAGGTATCTCCAGTGTTCATCCCTTGAGAGGACCAGAACTGCGAGCATTAAGAAAACTCAAACGAGAATCTCCATCTTCAGCCTATCTGTTTATCACAGGACGAGGCAGTCCCATGACGGCTGCTGGGTTTCGTAAGCTTTTGACTCGTGTAGCTGAATGCTCTTCAATCTCTTTTCCCATCCATCCTCATATGCTCCGACACGCTTGTGGCTATAAATTAGTCAATGATGGGCATGATGTACGAATGATTCAACAATATCTTGGCCA
>JBCDCO010000453.1:0-2589 GCA_039181635.1 Cyanobacteria bacterium P01_G01_bin.19
CTACTGATAAGACATCACCATCATGTTTACCAATAGTTTTTGCTTGCTTGGTTTCTAATTCCCAAAGGTTTATTTCACCACGAGAGTTTCCCGAAGCGAGAAGCGTCCCTTCTGGATTAAAAGCAAGACTTTGAATACTACAGAAAGTTTCATCAAACACAGAATGAGTCAGATCGGCATAGGCAAAGTTGACTTTGTGTAATTTGACATTCTTTAAATAGGCGTGAGAAATAGTTAAACGGGAAAAATCATAATCTTGTAAGTTAATTTCTAAATGTATGCAAAGATTAATTAGATTTCCCACACCATAACCAGACCCTTGAGTTTGCATGACTCTTAGCTTGCTGAGAACTAAAAGTAATTGCTGTTCTAAAGCTCTAGCAAAAGTAAATGTTGATCGCACTCTCGTAGCAATTGGTTCTAAGGTAGACTTAATTTGTCTTTTTCTAATCTTTTCTGTGATATTGGTTTTGATTAAAGCATAAGTGTTAAAAAGGTCGAGATCGCTATCGATTATTTCTTGGGCAATTGTTTTGGTGAGATAATCAATACAATAATCCCTAAGCATTGGTTCGATACCATACTTGCCAGATTGTTTTTTTATTAGCGATCGCCATGTAAGATGTTCTAAGGCTTCTAATAAATCTCCGTGGGAAACAGCAGGAGTAATATCTGAGAGTAACTCGTCCACTGTCGTCCATTGATGATTAATTGCTAACCAAATCAGAATTGTTTGCTCTAAATTGTCTAAAGGTTGGAAATGTCGAGCGAGAAACTGACGAACTCCATTAAAACTTACCGAACCTTGTTTTAGAAAAGATGTCAGATTGCCATCAAAAAGATCGTGAATGGAACTAGCTACAATTTTGATAATTTGAGGATTATAGCTGTAATACTGACAAAGTTGCTGCTTTTCGGCTTCTGTTCCTGATAGTCCTAAGTCTTCTAGCAAAGGTGAAGTAGTAGCTAGCGAACCTCTTATTTGTAGAGAGCGCACTGCTAGTTGATTTCCTTCTAGTGCAGCAATTTCTGGTCGCTTTTCTCTACTGGTAAACAAAAGACAACTTTGATGGGTCGTTTCCCCGATAGTTCTTAACAACCTGCCATATTCTCGATCGCTCTCTGGTAATAAAGTTTCTAAGCCATCTAAAACAATTAAACAACGAGCAGTTTGTAGATATTTAAGTAATAAAGCGATCGAGCCTTCGGTCTGTTGTCCCTCGGAAAAAAACGAGACGAACTCGTTCAACAAAGTTTCTATAGAAGAAATATTACGACAGGATTTCCAAATGATATAGTCAAACTCATTTTGTACTTGTTGAATCGCTTTAGCTGCTAGAGCAGATTTACCCATACCACCCATTCCTAACAGCGCGACTAGACTACAGCGATCGCCAATAAGCCAATCTTGTAGTTGTGTTAATTCTGTAGTGCGCCCGTAAAAGTTCGAAACATCAACAACTTCCCGAAAATCTCTAGTAGATACTTGAGTCTCGGATACTGTGGAAGTTGCTAAAGCTGAACTTCCGTCTTGAGCTAATTGACTTTCAAATCTTTGACGTAGCAGAGAGCGAAAGTTATTTTTTGTTACCCGCTCTCCCAAGGCTTCAGACATAGTTCGCCAGAGTTGCGCTCCCGATTCTTTGATATATTCCGTAGCGTAACCAGCTTCTTCGGCGATTTCTGCGTATCCTTTATTTTCCCAAGCTTGCCGAAAAATCAAAGCTTTGACAGCATTAACAGAGCCAGGTGGCAATATATTATCCAGTAGTTCTAATGCCTTCTCAACATTAACTGTCATCGAACTTTTTTGTGGCTAACTATTCGTGCGTAAAAGCGGAGACAAAATAAAGATTTTTGTTCATTTCCTTATTGTCTCATGCCTCATTCACTTCTGCTTCAACTCCTTCAATTCCTGCTCAAGCTGATTAATCCGACTCTCTAAATTACCAATCAACTTGAGTATCTTGAAGCTATCGATAGGAGCTTGGCAATGATCGCGCAGAGTTCGCGGCAGCCAGCATAAGACCGTTAATAGAAGTACGAAGTTCGGATGCTTTGTTCTTCATGGCTTCGTTTAGCTCAGACTCATTGTCGCGATGAGCGCTTTCCCTTGCATCCCACACCGAACAGGGCTAGATGCGGCTAAAGCCTTTCTGCCCAAACGTCTGCGAAGCAGACTTAAAAACAGCGCATTCGCGCTATCGTCTCCGAAGGAGACTGACAAGGCTTCGCCTTGTGTATAGCGTCTGTGGGTCGCTCATCAAATCTAAGATCGATCTGCAATCTCTTGGACAAAATCTGTTTCCATAGTAGTGAGATCTAATCGATCAAAATAATTTTAAGACAATGCGATCGCTTTTGTATGAAAGAGGGGGCTAGTATTCACTGAAACGACCGTTTAATAAACTTTATACTACCAATAATAGTACAAAAAACTTCAAATTCTTGTAACTTTTAGAATTAAATGGCGTAAAATCTTTAGAATTATGTGGCGCAATACAAATTAACTAAGTCAGTGCTTTTTATAGGGACTAATTTCTACACCTCGAAACCGCAAATACTTGTAAAGAGTAGCTTTAGAGATAC
>JBCDCO010000454.1:0-2579 GCA_039181635.1 Cyanobacteria bacterium P01_G01_bin.19
TCAATAAATTAAATCATCAAGCAGGGCGATCGCAAGCTCAATTTTTAATTTGTCATTGCTATTGACTTTTTTAGAAAAAATAGTAACAATAGATACAGAAATATAAATCGTTCATTCTTCTAAGTGAAGAACGGAAGTAGGGTAAACCCGAAGGAACGCGCTCCATAAACTCATTACAAATTTTAGGGGCGAGACTATGAAACTTAATTATCGCGGTATTAGTTACGAACACAACCCAGCAGAAATAGCTGTAGACGAAGGCAAAGTTGGCGGAAAATTTAGAGGGTGCAACTGGAGAGTACACAATCTCAAGCATGCTCCTGTAGTAAAGCATTTTTCTAACCTGATTTATCGTGGCGCTCCTGTCAACTAAGCCTTAGCACAACTATAAATTTATTTGGTTTATTACAACAAGCTAGAGATATTGTATTTAAAATATCTCTAGTTTTTATTTTTTTTAGACCATTTTCACTTTGACTATTCCCTATCTCATAGCACGCGACTTCTCACTAAAACACAGCAATGTTGTATAAAGGCTGTCTGAATAAAGCACCCTTCCATATTTTTGATTTTCCCTTTTTCTGGTTCAAGAGTCATTTGGTCGATCGCAAGCTCTTCTTTGACTGACTTAGTTTTTTCTTTTCCCAAGCTAACGCCGAACTGACTATCTTGTCTAGTGAGTCGTGTTGTGGTTGCCAACCGATAATATCTCGAATTTTATCCGCCGATGCTATCACGCAGGCAGGATCTCCTTCGCGGCGTCCTGTTTCTTTAACCGTAAAGTCTACACCAGAAATTTCTTTGATTTTTGATAAGACTTCTTTTACGCTGTAGCCTTTACCATAGCCGCAATTTAAGATCTGACTGGTCGATTCTTGCTTTAGATAGTCTAGAGCATCAACATGAGCAACAGCTAAGTCTTCCACATGAATGTAATCTCGAATACCAGTTCCATCAGGAGTTGAATAATCTGTGCCAAAAATACTGGCAGAATCTCGAATACCTAATGCGGCGTCACAACCAACTTTGATTAGGTGTGCGGCTTTTTTACCCATTTGACCGATCTTACCCGAACTATCTGCCCCTGCGACGTTAAAATAGCGCAGGATTATGTACTTTAGTTGAGAAGCTCTGGCATAGTCGCGAATAATATTTTCGCTCATCAGCTTTGATTTTCCATAAGGGTTGATTGGTAATGTAGGAGAAGTTTCAGTCACGGGATAATCTTGAATCTCCCCATATACGGCTGCGGTACTAGAAAAAACAAATCGGTCGACATTATATGCCCGACAACATCGCAATAAATTTACGACATTACAGGTGTTGTTGTAATAATAATCCAAGGGCCTTTCTAAAGATTCGGGGACAGAAATACTGGCAGCAAAATGTAACACCGCATCAAATTTATGCCTAGCAAAAACCTGCATTAAAAGCTGGTGGTCATGTAAGTCACCTTTGACTATTTCACCATACAAAACTGCTTCTGCAGAACTAGTAGAAAGATTGTCATAAACTACGATTTCATAGCCTGCTTCTCCCAGTTTTTTGACTGTATGAGAGCCAATATATCCCGCACCACCCGTAACTAAAACCTTAGTCATGTCAATAATTTATCTTGATTCAAAAATATCTTTGCCAATTTGAACAATAATTAAGCGGTAAACCGAGACAACATGATTTGACAGAGAATTAAAATCTTCTTAAAAGTCAATACATCATTAGAATAAACAGTAATAAGTCGATCTACAATCCATACAGTAAATCTTCTTAGCTCGCTAGCTGTTTCCAAATTTTCTATGTCGCGATCGCCAAAGCTAAAATTTGACCGTGGAACTCTAATTTTGCATCCTCCTCCGAGGGGGAAGGCTTGGCTAGATTATGCGACTTGGGACGATCGAGTGGAAAAATTTCGCATTCAGGCAATCCACTATCGCCCTCTAATTGAAGCACTCTATGCCGATGACAAAAAGATTGTCGACGAAGCTAAAGAGTTTTATAACCTGGAACTAAAGGCTGTCAATCAATTTGAGCCATATCCCCATCAAGCAGAGGCTTTGCAAGCTTGGAAACAAGCAGGAAGACAGGGAGTAGTAGTTCTGCCTACTGCGGCAGGAAAAACTTATTTAGCTCAGTTAGCAATGGAGGCAACACCCCGCACCACTTTGATTGTCGTTCCGACTTTAGATTTGATGCATCAGTGGTATGCTCAAATCGAACAAGCCTTTCCCAATATAGAAGTAGGTTTGCTCGGGGGTGGTTCGCGCGATCGCACGCCCATTTTAATTGCTACCTATAATAGTGCTGCTATTCACGCGGAAACTTTGGGTAATTGCTATGCGCTACAAATTTTTGACGAGTGTCACCATTTGCCCACCGATTTTTTTAAGGTGATTGCCGAATATGCGATCGCTCCCTATCGTTTGGGGTTGACTGCTACACCAGAACGCAGCGACGGCAGCCATCGTCATTTAGACAGTTTGATCGGTAAGATTATCTACCGCAAAACCCCTGAAGAACTATCTGGTAATGCTTTGGCAGAGCATAAAACAGTTCAAATGAGAGTCAAGCTATCTGATGAA
>JBCDCO010000455.1:0-2540 GCA_039181635.1 Cyanobacteria bacterium P01_G01_bin.19
AAACTTTTGCGATCGCCAATTTGGTCGCAAAAGTTTCAAGTTTTGCGACAGTCAAATCAAAACTAATCGACAGCAGTTAATTTGTATTGCGCCAAATAACTCTAAAGATTTTACGCCATTTAATTCTAAAAGTTACACTTAAAGTTTAAAAAAAATGAAATAGTGTTAAGAGAAATTGTTTAAAAGTTTACTCACCGTATTTTAAACAAATTAAAAGTTGTCTATCCATAACTATTTAATTTAGATTATTATAATTTTTAGTGATACACTGATAAAACACGATGAAGATGTATGAATGCTTTTCAAAAGCGCCGCTAATCACTTTCTTTATAGTGTGGATGGCAATCTGAATTTTCCTTAAGACTCAAAGAGCCTAATTTATGGTTAAAAGCAGATTAAGAAGCCTGACAAGATTCAACATTAAGAAAGTAGCGTAAAGATAAGTAGGTATCAGTAGTTATCAATAAAATCAATAGCTAAAAAAATATTTATCATATGTTGATTTCAGTATGTGTCATAACTTACAAAAGACCGAAAGGATTGGAACTTTTGCTGAAGAGACTAAATGAGCTGACGTTCGACAGAATTGAATGTCCTCAAATTGAGGTCATTATAGTTGATAATGACACTGCTGGATTAGCCGATAGAATTTGTGCGGAGATAAAGCCAGAGTTTCGATGGACTTTGAAAACAGGTGTCGAAACTCAAAGAGGAATCACCTACGCTCGCAATAAATCCGTATCGATGGTTTCTGCCGAGGCAGACTTTATTGCTATTCTTGATGATGATGGAGTTCCAGAAGCATCATGGTTGGAAGCCTTACTACTAGTGCAACAAGAATGTAATTCAGACGTTGTTACGGGTCCAGTGATACCTCGTTTTAAAGATAGTCGAGTTCCAAGCTGGATCATAAAGGGCAAATTTTTTGAAGCGCCTCGCTATCGCACGGGAGAACAAAGACCAGTAGCTTTTACCAATAATGTCATCGTTAAAGCTGAGATATTTCGCAACTTAAATCCAGTTTTTGATAATCGCTTTGCAATTTCTGGAGGTTCTGATTCCTACTTGTTTTTGACTCTCAACAAAGCAGAATATAAAATCGTTTGGGCAGATGAGGCTATTGTATATGACCTAATCGTCAAGTCTCGCACTAATCTAAAATGGATTTTGTTCCGTGGTTATCGTACCTGGAGCGACCACAGTTCTCACGAGAAAGAACTATATTCTTCTTTTTCAGTTCAGTCAATTCGCATCCTCAAGGGGCTTGCTTTGATTACTATTGGCATTTTGCGCTTATTCCCATCTCTATTTATGGGAAAAGCAGCGATCGCAACTGCTTTACTATATATATCCAAAGGTATGGGAACTTTTGGCGGACTTTTAGGACTGTACTACCAAGAATACAAAGACATCGGAAATCTTACACTAGTCGAAGAATAAACGAATGTAAGCTCCCGATGCAATATACAGTAATACTATATTAATTCAACATTACTTAGACAAGATTGAATTACAGACCCACATCAGCAGCGTTAGTCGAAACTACAAAATCATCGAAGTAAGCGTGGTCGTTTTTCTCGGGCCACCAGTCGCTGCCGTATCCACCATGAAAAGTACTGAAATAGGCTGTATCGATGCCATCACCGTTAGTCATGAACTTGAGATTATCCATGTCTAGAACCTGTTCGCCGTCCATCCAAGCATCGATTTCTCCATTAGACTGATGACCATCGTTAATCTTGACTCGTTGAACTAGGTTATGCCATTTGCCACGCTCAAAGTATTTATCTTGCCCATTACTTCCTTTGAGCAAAATATCTTCGCCATATTTACTTGGCTGATCCATATGATACAGATACATGGTAGCCTTGCCATTTTCGCGCCACATATATCGCGAAGTGAATCCATTGGTTCCTGTCGGTTTGTTACCTCCTGAAGCCAGATCGCCAGAACCCAATCCTGGAAGTTTACCACCACTATGCCGAGGACCATCAAAGTCAAAGTCGTTATCGAATTTCACCCAATAAGAGAGGTAGTATTCTTTTGAATCGGGAATGAGCCACTTTGCCCCTGCATTGGACTGAGCATTAGCTGGGTAGGTCATTTTTAAAGAATTATTGCCTGAATGAGCTTCCTGATTGGAAATCGTAGCGTACCTGTCCATCTGATAAGACCAACCGACTTTCCAATCTCGACTTTGGGCGGAGTTGTTGTAGGTGGTATTGTTACCATGATTTTCAAATCCGACAGAAATCGCATCGTTACTGAGTTTATTTGGTTGAGGCGCAGATACAGAAGTACTGATTTTGGTTGGTTGAGGCGCGGGTGCAGGGTCACTGATGACCGACCCCATTAGATTATTGTCAGCTGATACAGTCGAATTAGAACCAGTAAATTTGGGAGCGATCGCATTTTGACCGTTATCGTCAATAATGAAAATCGCCTTTGCTGTTTCTCCTGGATCGAGATCTTGCCAATTACCTTGACCGCTGATGCTATATTTGTTGCCACCTTTATCGACTAAATCTACGCCATAAGCT
>JBCDCO010000456.1:0-2499 GCA_039181635.1 Cyanobacteria bacterium P01_G01_bin.19
AATGTCTCAGAATTAATTGAAACGACTATAAGTAAAATTAATTGCACATTTTATCTTCCCCGATCCCTAATCCCTAATCCCGATCTCAACTATCCAATTTCTCCCCGTAAACCAGGCAGTAACTGGTCGCAGGTAAATTAGAGCATAAATAATTGTCTTCTTGAGTGGTTTTAAAAGCTAAAAGCTTAGAGCTGAGAGCTAATAGCTATATGCCCTAAAGGACTAGTTGCGGCGCTTGCACCAAAGGCATATGCGAAGCGGTATCCCTTTGGGACTAGCTTCGCGTCGTCCTCGAATGGGGAAACTATGCGCCTTTGTCGAAGGGGGATATCCCTTCAGGGACGAACTAATAACTTCTCAACGAAGCTAATTCACACCAGGCGTTAATTATAATCCAGGTCTAGGCATAGAAATGGGTTTATGCTTGTTTAACTGACGCAGCCAAAAACCACCCAAAACCGCCACGACTGTGGATATCCAACCTGTGAGGGACTGTAACAATAAAAAGCCGCCGATCGCAAACATCGAACCAAACAATAGCAAGCTAGCTGCCACTACTTTGAGCGAGTCTTGTGCCAAACTTTGGGCGGGTTCAATGCCAGTCCTCGCTCTTTGCCTTTCCCAACCTATGCCTCCTGGCTGAACTCTGGTATAAAATTCATCCAAAGTTTCATCCGATTCGGGTGGAGTGAGGAACATTACCGTAATCCAGAGAACTGCCGTTGTGCCCGAAATAAACAAAAGCTTGTAGCCAAAGTCGGGAAATATTTGATTAAAGCCAGGATTAATGCTGGTAATCAAACCGATAATAAATCCACCCACCATTGCAGCTAGTTCTGCTGCGGCATTAATTCGCCACCAAAACCAACGCAAAATTAGGACTAGTCCTGGTCCCGTGCCAATCGCAATTACCAAGCGGAAAACTGTCGTAATATTAGTCGCATACAGCGCAGCGATCGCTCCTAAGACGGTAACTAATACGGAGGCAACTCGACCTACCATAACCAATTCTGTCTGAGTAGCATTGGGTTTGATAAAGCGACGATAGAGGTCGTTGGTCAGATATGATGCACCCCAGTTGATCGAAGTCGAAACCGTACTCATAAAAGCAGCAATTAGAGATGTTACCACCAAACCCAGCATTACTGGAGGCAAGAACTCTAGCATTAGTTTGGGGTAGCCTAATTCTTTATCCTGTAAGTCGGGATAGATTACCATCGCCACCAGCGCTACTATAATCCAGGGCCAGGTGCGAATACCGTAGTGAAGGATATTAAAAAACCAGGAAGACTTTTCCGCTTCAGCTTCTGTTTTAGCCGCAGCCAAACGTTGAATAAATTCGCCACCGCCATCACTCCGACGAAACGACCACCATTGAACGAATAAATAAGCCGAAAAAGTAGTAGCAGTAATTCCTGCTGCATCGCTCCATCCCATACCGCCGTCACCAAACTGAAGCGGAAAGAAAGACAAAACGTCGATTTCGCTAACTTCTTTTACCTGAGGAATCAGTTCGTGGATTCCCCCTACATGGTTGACTGCTACTATTGCTACGACCATAGCCCCCAACAAAGCTAAGAAAAACTGAAAGAAATCGGTAGTAACTACGCCCCACAGACCAGAAAAGCCAGAATAAACCAAAACCAACAGGCTAACTCCTATTACACTCCAGATTTTGATATTTTCGCCTGGGTCGATTCCCAAACTTTGCCACAGTTCCAGGGCATCTACCACCTTAACCATTGCCAGCATGGCATAACCAATGCCGATACAGTTAATTGGCAAGGCAAACAAAAAAGCCTTAGTTCCCCGCAGTATAGCCGCCGTTTTACCGCCGTAACGCATCTCGGTCAACTCTGCATCGGTTACGATCTGCGATCGCCTCCATAGCCGCGAAAAAATATAAATTAAAATGACATGGGAAATACCAAAACTCCACCACTCCCAATTGCCCGCAATTCCTCGACTAGACACTACGCCGCAAATATATAGTGGCGTGTCGATCGAAAAGGTTGTCGCTGCCATACTAGTACCTGCCAACCACCAGGGGAGCGATCGCCCTGAGACAAAAAAATCTTCCATGCTTTGAGATGCTTTGCGGGAGAGAAATATGCCCAAACCAATGGTAAGGATAAAGTATATTATGACGATCAGCCAGTCAATCAATGTCATGGGTTAGGATTTTGTCTATTCAAAATGCCTCATTATAATAGCTGTCCGAACAGATTAGGGAGTAACTGCTAAATCCTAGCTCGATTGAGATTTTGATGTTGCGTAGGTTCGATGCTTAATCGGAAAATTGTTTGCTGTTGACTAACAAGTCTTGTTTCAATAATATTTTTGGCAGGGACTTTCAAGACCATTGCTAAAGCCGCCACTCTTCGAGGATGTTATCTGCAAATGATGGCATCAGATAATGATGGCAATGTAACCATTCACTCCCCCCTCTTAAAAGAACTGTAAATAGAGAAAGTGATTTAGAGAAGGGTGATTGATGTA
>JBCDCO010000457.1:0-2430 GCA_039181635.1 Cyanobacteria bacterium P01_G01_bin.19
GTCTTCAAGCCGAGCAAGCATTACAACAAGTAAAACAACAGTTGGGCAAAACCTATAAGCCTCTAATCGATGGTGAGTATGTAGAAAGCATCAATTATATTGATTCGGTCAATCCTTCCAGGGAATCGGAAATAGTCGGCAAAGTCGGACAAATTTCAGTAGAACAGGCAGAAACAGCGATGGATGCGGCTAAAGCTGCTTTCGTATCTTGGAAAAAGACTCCTGCAACGGAAAGAGCAAATATACTTCGTAAAGCTGCCGACTTGATGGAGCAAAGACGACATGAATTAAATGCCTGGATTTGTTTGGAGGTAGGAAAAATAATTCCTCAAGCAGATGGAGAAGTAAGCGAGGCGATCGATTTCTGTCGGTACTACGCTACTGAAATGGAAAGATTAGATCGTGGCATAAATTACGATATTGCGGGAGAAAATAACCGCTATTTCTATCAACCCAAAGGTATTGCCGTAGTTATTTCCCCCTGGAACTTTCCCTTTGCGATCGCCACGGGAATGACGGTGGCTGCTTTGGTAGCGGGTAACTGCACTTTACTTAAACCTGCGGCGACATCTTCAGTGATTGCGGCAAAATTGACCGAGATTTTGGTTGATGCGGGTATTCCCAAGGGAGTATTTCAATATGTACCTGGAAAGGGTTCGGAAGTCGGCACGTATTTAGTCGAACATCAAGATACCCACGTTATTGCCTTTACAGGCTCGCGAGAAGTTGGCTGTCGCATCTATGCAGAAGCAGCAAAATTAAAGCCAGGGCAAAAACACCTCAAGCGAGTCATAGCCGAAATGGGAGGCAAAAACGCCATCATCGTCGATGAAAGTGCCGATCTCGACCAAGCAGTAGTGGGGGTAGTGCAGTCGGCATTTGGCTATAGCGGTCAAAAATGTTCTGCCTGTTCGCGAGTTGTAGTTTTAGCTGCTATTTATGACGCTTTCGTAGCCAGATTAGTGGAAGCGACCAAATCATTAAACGTAGGAACATCAGACGATCCGAGCGTACAAATGAGTTCGGTCATCGATCGCTCGGCACGCGATCGCATTTTAGAATATATCGAACAAGGCAAGCAGCAAAGCGAACTAGCTTTATCAATGCCTGCTCCTGAAGGCGGCTATTATATCGCTCCCACTATCTTTACTGGGGTTGAACCAGACCATACTATTGCTCAAGAAGAAATCTTTGGTCCCGTGTTAGCTGTAATGAAGGCAGATAGTTTTGATATAGCATTGGAAATTGCCAATGGTACAGATTATGCTCTGACTGGCGGTTTATATTCCCGTACTCCCAGCCACATAGATCGCGCTGCTGTAGAGTTTGAGGTAGGTAATTTATACATCAACCGCAACATCACTGGCGCGATCGTCGCTCGCCAACCCTTTGGTGGTTTTAAACTATCTGGAGTCGGTTCAAAAGCAGGAGGTTCGGATTATCTGCTACAGTTTTTAGACCCCCGCGTAGTGACAGAAAATATTCAGCGTCAGGGTTTTGCACCCATAGAAGGAAACGAATAAAGAAAATGAAAAAAATATTAGTTACAGGTGCAACAGGACGTACTGGTTCGCTGGTTTTACAAAAATTACGAGAAGAATCAGACAAATTCACGGCAATTGGCTTCGGGCGATCGCTCAGTAAAATAGAAGAGTTATTTGGCTCATCCGCAGGTTTTGTTGTAGGAGATATTACAGATTGCTCTAGCCTATCATCGGCACTAAAAGACTGTGATGCTCTAGTTATCTTGACCAGCGCATCGCCTAAGATGGTCGCTCCTCCAGAGTCAGGTAAACCACCTAAGTTTGAGTACGAGCCTGGAGGGATGCCAGAACAAATTGACTATCACGGTCAAAAAAATCAAATCGATGCGGCAAAAGAGGCAGGAGTCGAACACATTGTGTTGGTTGGCTCGATGGGGGGTACTATGGAAAATCATCCCCTAAATGCGATGGGAAATGGCAACATACTGGTCTGGAAACGCAGAGCCGAACAGTATTTAGTCGACTCTGGAATCGACTATACGATAATTCGGGCGGGAGGCTTACTCGATGCCGAAGGCGGAGTGAGAGAACTGCTAGTAGGGAAAAACGATCGCTTTTTATCTGGTGATAGTCCCTCTAGTATTCCCAGGGCAGATGTGGCTTCAGTGGTGGTCAGTGCTTTAAAAGAATCTGCCGCTCGCAATAAAGCATTCGATTTGGTTTCTAAACCAGAATCAGACTCTAATGTTCCAGCATTGCGAGATTTTGCTAGTTTGTTCGAGCAAACTACTGGCGGAATCTAAATTTATAGTCGTTTCAATTAATTTTGAGACATCCTAATCTATTTGTTCGGGGGAATAGGGAATAGGGATTGCGAGACAAAACCGTTGCGGGGGTTCCCCCCGTTGAGGTTATTGTCGAGGGTAGGAATTGGGGAGAATTTGTA
>JBCDCO010000458.1:0-2392 GCA_039181635.1 Cyanobacteria bacterium P01_G01_bin.19
CCATCCCTGCCGCCACAATCAAAACATCGGCATCGTAAATTACCTGACGGTTGCTCAATAAACGGTGTATTCCTGCCACCCCCACATCCCAAAGCCGCTTGACGCCAAAACCGCATAGCTCCCCTGTAACAGCCGCCTCTTCTGCCACGGGAATATCGGCAGTACCAGCAGTCAAAATGGAAATCGTGCCTGCTTTTTGGGGAATTTTAGCGGGCAGCAAAGCACAAATGCGGGCAGAATTGTAGTAAACCAGATCGGGAATGCTGTTTTTTAGCTGTTCGTATATCTCAGGAGAAATGCGAGTAGCCATTACCACCCCTTCATCTGCCTTCATCAGATTGATAATCTTGATTATCTGTTCGGGGGTTTTATCTGCCCCCCAAATAACTTCAGGAAAGCCCGTTCTAAGCTGACGATGGCGGTCTATTTTGGCAAATTCATCCAAAGACTCAAAAGGAAGATCTTTTAGCTTGTCTAAAGCAGTTTCGGGGTCGATCGCGCCATCGGCGATCGCCTGAAGCAGTTTTTTTAATGATTCTGTCATCGTTTATTTGGAAGCTATTATCTGAATACCGTGACTGGCTAACTTTGTGACCCATAATTTGAGATGAGGATCGGCGATCTGAGTCTCGATCTTTTGCTTGACGACGATCGCTTTTTCTTGGGAAGCACAAAGAGCAAAAACAGTCGGACCCGAACCCGACATCATTGTACCCAATACATCCTGTGCGGCAAAAGCCGATTTTAGTTCTGCTACTGGCGGATATTCGGGCAAAACCACTTTCTCCAAATCGTTGTAAATTAATTTGCCAATTTGGACAAAATCTTGATGGGCGATCGCATTTACTAAAGATCCAGAATGTACTTTGGAAGTCCGAGACATGACTCCTTCCACGTCAGAAATATAAGACTCGCTGTATTGCTGACGATAGGCTTTATAAGCCCAAGGAGTAGCAACGCTAATATTGTCGTATTTGGCTAAAATCACCCACATATTATCCAGACTGTTGAGTGGAGCTAGTTTTTCACCCCTGCCTGTAGCGATCGCCGTTCCTCCAGTCACGCAAAAAGGAATATCCGAACCTATTTTTGCCGCTAAATTTTGTAACTCTGGCTGAGTTAAACCCAGTTTCCAAATCAAATTCATGCCCACTAGCACCGCCGCTGCATTTCCCGAACCGCCCGCCAAACCAGCCGCCACAGGAATATTTTTGACGATCCGAATTACTACTCCGCCGTAATTGGCATATACTTCGGGGAAAGTTTTACACATCAACTCCGCAGCGCGATATGCCAAATTTGTTTTATCCGTAGGTACTTCGGGATGTTCGCAATGAATGTAAATTTCTTGCGTATCGCTTGATTGAATATTAACGCGATCGGCTAATTCGATACTCTGAAGAATCATGACCAGTTCGTGAAATCCATCAGGGCGATCGCCAATTATTTCGAGAGAAAGGTTAATTTTTGCTGGTGCGGCTAATGAGTAAAAGTCCATAGACTATGTAGCTAAATATTAAATTCGCGTATGGTATTGAAATGAAAGCGACATGTAGAAATTATCATAGTATGGTTCGTCGTTTCAGATGAATAAAATATCACTTACCGATCGCTAATATCTTTTTTATTTGGTTCGAGAGATGAAGAAGCCTCGACCGATGTTTTTAGGTTAGACGTTTCGCCGATTTCTAACGCATTGTCTAGACTATTTTCCATTTCAACCAATTCTCCCTCAAAACTTTGAGTCAAACTAGCGATCGCTTTATCCAAATCGCTGTCTTCATAAGCCTCATCTAAGCTGGGCTGAACCTGAACTGTAGGTATGGGGGGAACTATGGCAGGGTTCTCGGCAGATTTGGGCGTGATGGGAACTGTTGAAGAATCAGCCGCCACAACTGAAACGTTAGAAGCAATAGCTGCCGAAGTAGAGCGATCTCCATCAGGATTAGCACGATTAGTTTGAGCTAAATCTGGCTGTCTGGGGGGAGTAGAGTCGGGAACTGGGATAGCAAAATTATGGCGATCGCTTTGTCGATGGCTAGAAACATTATTAGAGGCGGAGTCGGGCGTATTTGCTACGGGTTTAACTGGCTTGCCTTTTAACTCTTTTGGCGGCTCATGTATTGTTATGGGGTTTTTTTTTACCAAATTTTGTGGTTTGCTAGCTACTTCTAGCTGAACTTTTACTTTATGCTGTACTACCAAAGAAAAAGCCTGTTCTATATTGGGAACTTTATGTTGATAGAGCTTTTGCAAGGTTGCAGAACTAATTCCCACAATTGCACTAGAACCATAAAAGCTAATTAGGTGACACTGTTGCTTCAATAGTGCTTGAGTAGGAGGTGGTTGCAAACAATTCAAAACCTTGAGCCAAATTTCCTCTAAATCTACA
>JBCDCO010000459.1:0-2355 GCA_039181635.1 Cyanobacteria bacterium P01_G01_bin.19
ACTTTCCTGTAAAAAACCGCCCAAGGCTGGACCCACAGACATGCCAATTGGTACTGCCAAATTCATGTAGCCAATTAGAGTACCTCGATATTTAATCGGTGCCAAGTCTACCACCAAAGCACTATAACCAATGGTGAACGCTGCAATACTGATACCATGAAACGCTCTGATCGCTCCCAAACCAGAGATCGAGTGAACCAGCAAATAACCTATTGGTGCAGTTGCCGCTACAAAACTACCAATCAAGATGACTATTTTGCGGCTGCGAAGGTCGGCAACTCTTCCTAGCCAAGTTCGAGAAGCAATCAATCCGATGGCAAAGCAACTCATGACCATGCCGACTTGTTTGGTTGTTCCCCCCATAGATTGAATATAGGTCGGCAAGGTAGGCAGCATCAAAGTGATGCTAATCCAAAAGAGTAGACCAGCGCAAAATAAGTTGATTAGTTTTTGTTTGATATCGGTTTCGAGAACTTTCCAGACTTTCACAAGCTATTTGTTGAGATAGAGACTGCCAAAGTTAATTGACTATCAGTTATCTTAACGTTTCTTAACTTAAGTGAGGGTTAAGGATTTTATTTAGACTCGAAATAACCAAAAACTCAGGCTAAACAACGGGAGAAGCTTTTTGAGCATCCAGAATCGACCATATTTCTCGCACAATTGTATCTAACCCCTGGCGACTGACTGCGGAAACAGCATAAATCGGCGTATTAGTTACTTCTCGGAGTTCGGAAGTGAGCAATTCTACAATCTCATCATCAATGGCATCTATTTTATTAAAGGCAATGATTTGAGGGCGTTCGGGTAATCCGTGTCCATATGCTGCTAATTCCTGCTGGATAGTTTCGTAATCAGCCACGGGGTTATCAGCAGTTGCATCGATTAGATGTAGCAATACGCGAGTCCGTTCGATATGTCGCAAAAAATCATGACCCAAACCAATCCCTTCGGATGCACCCGAAATCAAACCAGGAATGTCGGCAAAGACTGTACCGTCTCCCGTTGGCTTGCGGACGACGCCTAAGTTGGGAACGAGCGTAGTAAAAGGATAGTTGGCTACCTTTGGTTTGGCTGAAGATAGAGATGAAATTAAAGTAGACTTTCCTGCATTGGGCAAGCCAATAATACCTACTTCCGCGATTAATTTTAGCTCTAGGCGCAAACTTCTAGTTTCCCCTTCCAATCCTGGTAAAGCGTGTTCTGGAGCGCGATTGCGGTTGCTGAGAAAGTGCTTGTTGCCCAAGCCTCCCTTACCTCCTTGTGCCACACACAAAGTTTCTCCATCGAGAGTCAAATCGCCAACCAATTCCCCCGTCTCGGCGTCGGTAATTAGAGTGCCACAGGGAACTTCGATAATGCGATCGCTTCCTTTTGCCCCCGTACAGTTATTGGGTCCGCCTTTTTTACCATCTTCGGCTTTAAAAATCTTGGCATAACGAAAATCGAGCAGGGTTTGTAAGCGGTCTGAAGCCTTGAAAATAACCGAGCCTCCCCAACCGCCGTTGCCCCCAGCAGGACCTCCCGCAGGGACATATTTCTCTCTACGGAATGCTACCATTCCATCACCGCCTTTACCTGCGACTACTTCTACTTCTGCCAGATCTATAAATTGCATCGATTTTTAACAATAGTTATTCGGATAAAAGAACTTCGCCTTAGTTATAAGGTCAAACTCTTACCCCCTATTCCAATCCTATACGAAAATTATTGCTTTCAAATCGGACTCGATTTAGCGATAATGACTCTGGTTTTGGTGGGCAAAGATTTTTATCTGAAACGACGTTCGATTTCAATCATTTTTTGCACTAAAGTACTAGCTTTGCGTCGCCCACCCTACAAGGCGATCGCACTAAATTATATTTTGCTCACCCTACAAGTCTGCAAAATTTGCAAATTCTTTATTCCTTTTCTTCAGCCAGATTCCAATTAAAACCACTATCGACCAAGGTGCGATCAATAAATTCTGCTAGGGTGTCTGCCATCATTTGCTGTTCGCTGATGCGAGGATGACCTGGTGTAACCTGTTGATGAATCAGAGAAAAGACTCGGTTATCGTTATATTCTTGACGGTATTCGGCGATCGCCTCCGTTAAATATTCATCCCACTGGCGATCGTGATACATGTTAGGAAACATAGCAATAAAGTAGGCGTTGGGACGTTTGGCTCTGAGATTGGCGATAAACTGCTTGTAACTATTTTTCCAGGCTTCCGCTGTCATTTCTCTGCCTATTTCAATTGTCCCAGAGTCGTTTTGACCCAAGGCAATGATTACCAAATCTGGATCGTATTGAGCAAAGTCCCACTGAGGAGCATCATCTAAAGGAGCCGTTCTATTATAAAAAGCTTCCATG
>JBCDCO010000460.1:0-2346 GCA_039181635.1 Cyanobacteria bacterium P01_G01_bin.19
CGATCTTGACTCAAAAGTTGGAAAAATGTCTTCAAACAATTTCCATTCCAAATCATTCAAACCCTCAAAACGTCCTGCCACTTTACTCTCCGTATTATCAAGAGTAAATTATCATGTTTGGGATGTTAGTGGGATAGGTTCGTGATCGTTACTCAAGATTGTCTCGGCTATTTCTGGAGAAAAAATATCGCGATCGCTCTTGCCTAAAATATCAGCTTCAGTTAGAGCAAATGAGTTTAGATATTGTCTGTTAGCTAACAGGTAACGCCCTTTGATGTCTTTGAGATAAATTACCGAAGAGGTAGTTTCTAAAATTGCTCTTAATCTAGCTTCGGATTTTTGGAGAGCTTTGGTGCGTTCGCCTACTCTCTCTTCTAAGTCTTGATTAAGCTGACGTAACTCGGCTTGTGAAGCTTTGAGTTCTTGGTTAACCAGGTGAATTTGATGTTGGATAGTCTTGAGTTCGTCAATATCAATAAAGGAAATCACCACTCCATCTAGCTGTCCATCTTCTAGAAGATAGGGATTGATTCGCATCAACAAGTGAAAATCTTTTTCTAATAGCTGTACCTCCTTATCCAAAACCTGCTGAGTGCTGATTGCTACCTGAAGTAATTCATGCAAATTGGGACAGTTGAGATTATGGGTGATGTGCTTGAGAGGACGGTAAATATCTGCCTCGACTAAGTTGATGGCTACGGTAGCTGCGGGGGTAAATTTGCGAATCTTTAAATCGCGATCGAGAAATACCACGCCGATATCCGTACTACGTAATAGATTGTCGATATCGTTATTTAATTCGGTCAATTCCCCAATTTTTGACTGATATTCCGCATTAACGGTGTATAGTTCCTCATTAACCGAATGGAGTTCTTCGTTGGTGCTTTGCAACTCTTCATTACTCTACAGTTGTAGATAGAAATTAGGTAGCTTGACCTTGTTTGCGATAATGAAAAAAGCGAGCAGAAGCCTGATGTTTTCGACGCCAAAAAGACCAGTGTAAAATAGATTCAATCGACCAAGAAGGGGGAAAGAGTATTATCCAAATCCATCGTTTTAGTTCAGCTAAACTAAGACGGATGAGATTCCACGCCCCAGTTTGAAAGCATCCAGACTTCCAGCTTTTCTGGGCATCAAAAAAAGGGGATTGTCTGTGACTTTTGGTAATCCTTCAAGTTGAAAGCGCAAAACAGACAAAAAAGCCCCTGCTGCCAAAACTAAAGCTGTGTGGCGATGCCAACCAGTCCAAGAACGCACCTCATAATCTGCTAGTCCCAAATGACTCTTTCCAAATTGAAAGCATTCTTCGATTCGCCAGCGTTGTCCAGCAACCCAAACTAGAGTTTCTAAAGATGTATTGCTCGAAGCAAAAGCCTGATAATAATTGTAGATGTAGCTTTGTCTTTCTCTAGAAAAATCTCGACGAAACAGGAACCAACGGCTATAACCTTTTGGTTTAATACAACTGAGTCGAACACTTGCCCATTCACTATATCTTTCTCCCTATTGTTGCCAATCTTCTGATTTAATAGTTTCTAATAGCTCTTCAGCAGAACGAACTTGAAAATCAATAATTGTCGGTTGTCTTTGACTGACAGTCAAAATATACGGTTGTTGCAGAGTTTGTTCTAACCAATACCAAAATGAACCATCCCGACTGTAGACTTCATCAGCGACAAACCAAGCTGGTCGCAATCCTTCCTGAAGAGTAGATTGCAACATTCTTTTGGCTAATCCTGTTTTGGTGGCAAACTTGGTTTTTAGAGTAATTTTCGCTTTCTTGCGTTTTGTTGACGAACTACTCCAGGATTTTGGTAAATAAAGACGGCGATCTATTAAGGCTTGTCCTCTTGAACTCAGATAAGCCATGAATACTCCTACCTGACAATTTTCAATTTGACCCGTCAGTCCACAATATTGCCTGGCAACACCTGCCGATTCCTGTCCTTTTTTGAGAAAGCAAGTCTCATCAATTGCCAGTATTCCTGCTCCATCATTAAGATGCTCTATTGTATAGGCTCTAACCTCAGCGCAAAATTTTTCTTCATCCCATGAAGCACGACCCAAAAGATTTTGAAACCGATAGGGATTGTTATATCCGACCTGTTCTGACATCTGCCAGCCATTCTTTCGTTCTACTGAGGAGAGTAAAGCTTGAATATAATAAGGACGTGACACCCGAATTTAATTCGGGTGCTTGTATCGTCCGTCAAATGCTGCACCTCTAGCTTCTGAACGTTTGTAATACTTCCCCAAGCGTTGTTGTAGTTGCTTAAGACTATTACTCCATTGACGAGCGACCCTGCGTCGTTTTACGACGCAAAGGAACGCGCGAGTGTTGACAGA
>JBCDCO010000461.1:0-2340 GCA_039181635.1 Cyanobacteria bacterium P01_G01_bin.19
AATATCAAACCAGACGCTTTGGTTTCTCTTTCTCCTGCGGTTTATCCTTTTTGTTTGCACAATCTTTTGCAAGACTCTCCTACTTGGATTGAGAAAGGTTTGGTTGATATTATTCATCCCCAAATATATCGTTCGAGTCACTTTAGCTACAGTCAAGAAGCCAAGAAAATAGCCAAAACCCTCAACCCTGAATCTTTATCTAAATTCGCTCCAGGTATTGCCTTTACAGCCAATGGTAAAGATATCACTGTTAAAGATCTAGTTAAATGTATTAAAACCAATCGCGATCGCTCTTTTAACGGACAGGTATTTTTCCACTATGAAGGATTGCGTCAAAATAATGACAAACTAGCGATCGCTTTATCCGAACGAGTAATTGGCTTCCAAAGGAGTTAGATCTCTCAAGCCATTATTGGACGTAAATTCTCTTCATTGACGACAATCCAGTTGTAAATATCGTTGAAAGTCTTTTCTGGCTTTATTTCAGGTTTCCATTGGGTTTTTTGATAAATGCGATCGCAATCTGTGATGTAGATGGGAATATCCCCAGTTCTTTCAACTGCCACGGGTTCGATGGGAATTTTATTACCCGTAATTTCTTCGCATAGATGAGTCATTTCCAACAAAGAGAGGTTACTAAATCTACCTCCGCCGACATTTAAGACATCGCCATCGCAGCGATCAAAGTTAGTTAACTGATAATCCACCAGTCGCAGCAAGTCCCTTATGTGCAAAAAGTCCCTGACTTGTTTGCCACTGCCACCATAACCAATATATTTAAGGGACTTTTTGAAATAGTGAGCCGCCATCCACAGTACGACTACCCCCTGGTCTACTTTTCCCATTTGCCAAGGTCCTGTCAAGATACCACAACGATTGATAACTGCCTTTAAACCATAAGAATGACGGTATTCAGCAATCAGGAGTTCTGAGGCTAATTTGGTCGTACCGTAAAGGGATCTATAGCTATCTAGGGGAAAATCCTCAGTAATTCCCTTTGTAGACGCACCCAAAGTAGTTTGCCCTGTTTCTAACTCTAGCCTAGTATCGTGTTCGACAATGTTGAGCGTGGATAGAGGTTCGATTGAATATACGCGACTGGTGGATAAAAACAGTAAGCCAGCCTGGGTTTTCCTGGCTAACTCCAAAAGATTAATCGTGCCGACTAGATTAGTATTCAAAATGTATTGAGGCGAGCTAAAACCAGCCAAGACAGAGGGGTCGGCAGAGCAATCGATGATAATATCTACATTTAATACTTGAGGATCGAGATCGTCCGTCGAGCGTACATCTCCGTGCATAAATTCAACGCCTGCAGCTTTGAAACGAGGTAGGTTGAGTTCCGAACCCCGACGACGGAGGTTATCCAAACAGATGATTTGCCAATCTGGATGAAGTTTTTTTAACCCAATCGCCAAAGAACTACCAACAAACCCAGCACCCCCTGGGATCAAAATGCGACTGCTCATATAATGCCAAGTACCTTATTAAAAATAATCTTAAATAACCTTACTATCTTTGTGTTCCTTAAGCCAGACAACATAGCAGTTCTTGACTCGTGAGGTACCATCCAGCTAACGACTAACGACTAACGACTAACGACTAACGACTAACAAAAATCAGGGTTTAACTCGTACCTCATAACTATGAGAAACGTCATAGTATTACTTGTTGCTTTTGACCAAGACTTTCTTTTCTCGACGAACATAGTCGCCACGGGAAAGCATTTTTTCGAGAAATAAATAAAGGGTGATAAATAAATACCGACTGCCCATTTCTTTGATTTTTAATTTGGATACGCCTGTTTGCCGA
This sequence comes from Cyanobacteria bacterium P01_G01_bin.19, assembly GCA_039181635.1. Classification (GTDB taxonomy): domain Bacteria; phylum Cyanobacteriota; class Cyanobacteriia; order Cyanobacteriales; family Xenococcaceae; genus Waterburya. Next base: position 1,813 of record JBCDCO010000461.1, read on the forward strand.
TTGCGCCAAGAGATAGGGATTGTAGTGTAAGAATAGCCGCGAATTATCGCTTTGAGCGGCATTTCTACCGTTAGATTAAAGTGGTGAGAAATTAAGGGAAAAATACCTTCGATCGCCTCGCGACGATAGGCTTTAAAAGCATTAGTCGTATCGTTATAATTTAAGCCAAACAGCACTTTGACGAATAAATTTGCCAAGCGATTGATCGATAGTTTATGCCAGGGATAGTCAATAACTCTGCCACCTTTAATAAAGCGCGAACCAAACACGCATTCATAACCTTCTTGCAGCTTGTGATAGTATTGCACCAGGTCATCGGGAGAATCAGAACTATCTGCCATGACGATCGCCACGGCATCTCCTGTAAAGTTCTCTACTCCGCAGCGCACGGCAAACCCAAAACCATTGGGATAATAATTGTTGATGTAGCGCACGTTAGGGTTGTATTGACATAGATCCTGCAAAATTGCTTCGGTGCGATCGCGACTGTTATCGTTAACAACCAAAATTTCGTGAGGAACGCGAGAC
>JBCDCO010000462.1:0-2332 GCA_039181635.1 Cyanobacteria bacterium P01_G01_bin.19
GAAGAAGCCTCGACCGATGTTTTTAGGTTAGACGTTTCGCCGATTTCTAACGCATTGTCTAGACTATTTTCCATTTCAACCAATTCTCCCTCAAAACTTTGAGTCAAACTAGCGATCGCCTTATCCAAATCGCTGTCTTCATAATCCTCATCTAAATTTGGCTGAACCTGAACTGTAGGGACGGGGGGAACTGTCGTCGTATGCTCGGCAGAGTTGGGTACGATGGGAGCTGTTGAAGAATTAGCCGCAACAACTGAAACGTTAGCAGCAATAGCTGCCGAAGTAGAGCGATCTCCATCAGGATTAGCACGATTAGTTTGAGCTAAATCTGGCTGTCTGGAGGGAGTAGAGTCGGGAACTGGAATAGCAAAATTATGGCGATCGCTAAAAACATTATTAGAGGCGGAGTCGGGCGTATTTGCTACGGGTTTAACTGGCTTGCCTTTTAACTCTTTTGGCGGCTCATGTATTGTTATGGGGTTTTTTTTTACCAAATCTTGTGGTTTGCTAGCTACTTCTAGCTGAACTTTGACTTTATGCTGTACCACCAGAGCAAAAGCCTGTTCTATATTGGGAACTTTGCGCTGATTGAGCTTTTGCAAGGTTGCCGAACTAATTCCCACAATTGCACTAGAACCATCAAAGCTAATTAAGTGACACTGTTGCTTTAGTAATGCTTGAGTGGTGGGCGGTTGCAGACAATTTAAAACTTTAAGCCAGATTTCCTCTAAATCTACATCGTTGGCTGCGGTTTCCGCAGAACTTACGGTAGTTGGTTCTGGTTCTGGTTTTGGTGTTGGTATCGCAGGTTTTACAGTAGGTGTTGTTGTAGAAGCAGCAGGCTCTTGTACAGGAGCAGACGTGTTGGAAATAGGGCGATCGGGTATTGTTTCTTTCTCTACTGGCTTCTCACGCTCTATCGATGGTGCTGAGGAAGGTGTATCCAGCTTCTTGTCTGGTGCAGCGACAGGAGCCTGTGAATTAGTTGGTCGGACATTGACCTTACCTGTCTCAATCGAGTCAGAAACAGTAGGTGGAACGGCAATTTTGGGAGGCGAAGAGCTATTAGAAGCTACGTTTAGATTTGCCTGAGGTAACAAACCTAGTAAAGTTACCTCCAACCACAGACGCGGTTGGGTAGTTCTTTTGAGCTGAGTTTCAGCCGATTTGAGCTGCTGCTGACCTCTCATAATCAAACCCGTATCCCAATTATTTGCTTCCTCACATAGCTGCTGCCAACAAGTTTCTGTCACGGCTACCATATCAGGACGCTGGGGTGCGGTTTTAGCAATCAATAAATTGAGATAAAAACTAGCCAAGTTTTGTAATACCACAATCGGCTCTCTTCCACGATCCAAAAGACTGCGACACTGTTCTAGAACTCCCAGAGAATCATCTCGATTAATCGCACGAAGTAATTTTAATAAATCCTGTTCGGGGACAGCACCTACCAAATCCCAAACTTTCTCCACCGAGATCTCGTCTGGAAAGAGACTCAGCTGATCTAACAGGCTTTCGGCATCTCGCAAACCTCCATTAGCGATCTGAGCGATTAAGGTAAGGGCATCATCGGCGATCGCAATTTTTTCCTCACCCGCGATATATTTTAAATGACCGACCATTGCAGGCAAGGGAATACGCCGATAATCAAATCTTTGACAGCGAGAAATGATGGTAGAAAGAACCCGCTGAGGATCTGTAGTTGCCAGAATAAAAACAACCTGTGGTGGCGGTTCTTCTAAAGTTTTGAGCAAAGCATTAAACGCCGCCGTACTGAGCATATGACATTCGTCGATCGCATAAATTTTGTAGCGACACTGAACGGGAGCAAAACGCGATCGCTCGATAATTTCACGGATATTATCTACTCCTGTATTACTAGCTGCATCAATTTCCATCACGTCTAATGCTGAACCACTGGCGATCGCTTTACAAGCTTCGCACTTACCACAGGGTTCGGGAGTTGGTCGGTCTGTGCTTAGGCAATTTAGGGATTTGGCTAAAATTCGGGCACTAGAAGTTTTTCCCGTTCCTCTCGGTCCTGTGAACAAGTATGCTGGGGCGATTTTTTCCTGCTTTAACGCATTGTTTAAGGTTAAAGCGATCGTTTCTTGACCGACCAAATCTTTAAAAGTCTGCGGTCGGTACTTATGATGAATTGGTTCGTAAGGCATAGTTGAGGTGGATTTTCTCTTTTCCCCTAGTGACTAAAAAATTATCCCTGTACAATTGAGCAATATTTAGCTAGCTTAAGGCATCACTGCTCAAATTAATGGGCGGTGGAGTTCGAGCAAAATTATTTTAGCTTTTCTATAAGAAGTCATCTGCTTGC
>JBCDCO010000463.1:0-2303 GCA_039181635.1 Cyanobacteria bacterium P01_G01_bin.19
ATTGGAAAACTATATAATCATTGAGTTTAGTGGTGTATTATACACCACTAAACTCAATGAAACGATTATTCCTTTTGACGTGCCATCTCCATCAAAATGTTTTGCGCGCTACGTTCTGGTTCATCAGCTTGAGGATGACGTTGGCTATAAGTCCCATCTGCTTGTAATTCCCAGGCATAACGATTATCGGCTAACATAATCTCCAAAATTTCTTGCAACTTACTAACTAAATTCGTTGCTTCTACTGGAGTAACTGCTTCTACGCGACGATCTAAATTACGGGGCATCCAATCTGCGCTGCCTAAATAAATTTCTGACTGTCCGTCATTGTGGAAATAGAAAATGCGAGAATGTTCTAGATATCTGCCTACAATGCTAATCACGCGAATATTTTCGCTAATTTTGGGCAGCCCAGGACGCAAACAGCAAATACCCCTGACAATTAAATCAATCTGGACTCCTGCTTGGGAAGCTTCATAGAGAGTGGCAATAATTTGGGAGTCTACTAAAGAGTTCATTTTGGCGATGATTTTACCTGGTTTTCCTGTTTGAGCCTGTTGGATTTCACGACGAATTAATTCCAGCAAGCGATCGCGCATATTAACTGGGGCGACTAATAGTTTTTTAAAAGTCTTTTGTTGGGAATAACCAGTCAGAAAATTAAATAAATCGCTCAAGTCTTCCCCTAACTCTTCCTGACAAGTGAGCAGTCCCAAGTCGGTGTAAAGTTTAGCCGTTTTAGAGTTGTAATTTCCCGTACCGATATGGACATAACGACGAATCTCCTCTCCTTCTCGTCTGACCACCTGCAAGATTTTAGTATGGGTTTTTAGTCCCACCAAGCCATAAACTACATGAACTCCCGCCTCTTCGAGCTTTCTCGCCCAAATAATATTATTCTCTTCATCAAAGCGGGCTTTCAACTCTACCAATACTGCCACCTGTTTGCGGGCTTCGGCTGCTGCAATCAGGGCTTTAATAATCGGGGAGTCACCAGAAGTGCGATACAGAGTCATTTTAATTGCCAAGACCTTGGGATCTACCGCAGCTTGGGTAATAAATAGTTCTACGGACTCGGAGAAGGATTCGTAAGGATGATGAACTAACAAATCTCCCCGTCGAATAATCGAGAACAGATTCTCACTTTCGTTGAGATCGGCTAAATTGCCTTCTCTAGCTAATTTGGCGATCGCTTTGAGCCGTGGTGGTACGATAGGTTGCCAAGGAAGATCTTTGTGTTTGGGTAAGGGTAATGCCATCAAAGACATTAAATCCCCCAAGTGCATCAAGCCTTCTATTTCATAAACATCCCGCGCTGCGATCTTCAATCCTGCCATCAAGGTTTCTCGGACAAATTGAGAAGCTGAAGCTTGCAGTTCCAGTCGGACAACACAGCCTTGGAAATGCCGTTTGCCAATTTCCTGCTGAATCGCTAGAAGTAAGTCATCTGCTTCATCTTCTTGCACGGGAAAATCTGCATCCCTAGTAATGCGAAAGAAGCTGTATTCGAGAATTTCCAAACCTGGGAACAAAGATGATAAATTATGGGCGATAATTTGTTCTAGGGGAATGCCACTCCAAATAAGCGAACTATCTTCGGTTGCTGGTTGCAACTGGGCTGGCAACCGAACAAAGCGAGGTAGAATATCGGGAATTTTAACTCTGGCAAAATACTCTTCTTCAGTGGTTGAATTTTTAACTACCACTGCGACATTAAAACTGAGATTGGAAATATGGGGAAAGGGATGACCTGGATCTACTCCTAAAGGAGTCAGAATCGGAAAAACTTGTTTTTTAAAGTAATTTTGATAGTAATTGCGCTGTTTTTTGGTTAAATTGTCATAATTGAGCAACTTAACTCCTAATTGTGCCAATTGTGGGCGTAATTGCTCTTCAAAGTTTTGGTGCTGCTTGGCAACCATCGGGCGCAATCGCTGTTCTAGATTTTCTAGCTGTTGTTGGGGGGTGCGTCCGTCGGGAGTCAGTTTGGCAACCCCTGCATCAACTTGTTCTTTGAGAGTAGAAACCCGAATCATGATAAATTCATCGAGGTTAGAGCTAAAAATAGCGGTAAACTTTAACCGTTCCAATAAAGGGGTACGCTCGTCTAAAGCTTCGTGCAAAACTCGATAGTTAAACTCTAACCAACTCAGTTCTCGATTGAAATAGTATTCAGGATTACTGAGATTGATTTCTGATTCAGATTTTTCTTGAGGTGACATGACTGAGATTGCTAAAACATTAAGTATCAGGCAGTAATTAAGCTAGAAGAGGATAAAAAATTTTCAATCTGACTTGTTTTC
>JBCDCO010000464.1:0-2300 GCA_039181635.1 Cyanobacteria bacterium P01_G01_bin.19
AAACGAGATTGTTCTGAGAGTATTTCTTGATTGACTAACTTGGAATCTTTGAAATATTGACGAGAGCGAATAGTCGAGTCCAAATTAGTAACGCGACTTCCCTCTTCCTGAGTTCCTTGGATCTGAGTCAGCGTCTCGGCTACCAGCAAACCATCTTCTTCCGACCAGGACTCTATTTCAGTAATATAGGTAAGCTGAGAATAGTTCTCCCACATTTCCTCTAGGCTATTAGCCAGAGTTTCAATTGATAAGCCATCTGTATTGGTAAAGTCATCGCTGTAATATTCAAGCAGTTTGTCGATGTCTTTATCGTTAGCCGCATCCTCAATTTCAAAGATGGCTTCTGTCAACTTTTCTGGTGGTTGGCTTTCAGCTTTCGCATCATAGCTCAATCCGCTTATCATTCCCCAGCTCAAAAGCGAAGCAACTATTAATGTCCTCATTTATACTTATTCCTTGAATTTTTTGCACGATAGTTGGCGATCCCAAAATAAATACGATCTTGATTTTGGGTATTTTAGTAAGTTCATCCTACCTTTACTATATTCCCTATAAATCTTTAGGCGATCTTTACAGTTGGCAAAGATAAAAGACTGACAATAGAATAGTAGAGAAAGTAAAAAACTCGGTAAGGTCTTTACTACCAAGAAATTTCTTGAAAGTTACAAGATCTATAGCCCGATCCAAGACTTAAATATTCCCACATACATGAATGAAAGCCATTGTAGCAAAAGTCCTCTTTGGCGGTATTTTAGGCTGCCTTAGCTGGGCCGATTTCGCCTGCGCCAACCCTATCTCCGTACCGTCGGAAAATTTTCAGTTTTCCGAATCGCCAGTTGTTTCGGCAAATTTAGTATCGTCGAACAAGCTGCCAATAGTGCCGCAGATTATTCATCTGGTTGATCGCATTTTTACAGTCAAAAAAGCGAACACGCCCAAATTTACAATCGATCAAGAAGCACAGATTGTTTTTCGCGATCGCTTTAGTCTCAACCTCGATGAACATCAGGGGGTGGCTCTAAGCAGTAAGACTTATACCCATCAAGAAGAGCGAGCTGATTTTGTCTTGGGTTTTCAAAAACCGTTTTGGAATGGCGGGGACGGGCGAAAATACTGGGGTGTAACAACTGTAGAGCATTGGGGCAACAACTACAGCAAAAAGCCAAAAATTAATTTAGCTAAACTAAATTACACCAAGCTATCTTCGACTCTTCCCTCGGGACATTCAACATTAACCGTCTCAGGAGGCGGAAACGAAAATCTAGCCAAACAAAACAGCAACTCGAGAGAATTTAAAAAATTTAGAGGAGGAGTTTCATACCATCATGGCGTTGTCGACGATGTCACGATGGGTGTGGGATTTGTCTACGAAGACTTCCTAGTTGGCTTTACTCAATTGACCTACAATAGCGATCGCTTTCCTCTCAAGACTACTATTTCCCTACTGGCAAATGAATCAGGGGTAGATTTTTTGTCTCACGTACGTTTAAAACCTGCTGAAAATCTAGTTTTAAACTATTATCACGACCGAGAAAAAGACAAATTTGACGCTAGCTGGCAGATCCTCTCAGGACTAACTCTAACAGCAGATGCCAATACTAAAACAGCAGATTTTAACGCGGGAATAAAAGTAGCAGTCAAAAACGAATATATGTCTATTTCCGCCAAAGCAGCTTTGGATCGGGATAACAATTTGCAATGGAAATTGAAGTCTAATATAGGCGGTTTTAAATTAGTTCACAGCAGTAACAAAAAAAAACATACTTCGGCAATAGATTTAAGTTTGCGCGAATCAAACGCTTCTGGATTTCAATGTTCAGCATTCGTCAAATATGAAAGCGAGGCAAATAAAGACAAGGAAGCTTTTACAGTATGGGGTGGAAAATTACAGTCTGGCGAAAAAATCACTCCTACTCAGCATTTGTGGTCCTTCAATCTAGGTTATGGCAGTAGTTCTTATGGTAATGGTTTGATCGCCTCTGGTGCGGTTGCGCTAAAACCCAACTTGTTCTTAAAACTCTCGTATCAAGAAATATCTGCTACCTCAGATGATACTAAAATCAAGTTGCAGATTAGTTCCAATTCAATTCAAAACGGCATTAGTGAAAACCAAAGCGAACTTTAGTTTAAAGCCAATGGCTAAAAATCGATTAGCTAAAACGTGAGTTCGAAGTTCGGAATTCGGAGTCCTAAAGGATACCGCTCCGCATATTAGAAGTTATGTTATTCATAACGAAAGAATCAGTAATTCAGATCTTTAAAAATTAAAGAGTTACACAATTTTGAAGTTTTTATCGTTC
>JBCDCO010000465.1:0-2295 GCA_039181635.1 Cyanobacteria bacterium P01_G01_bin.19
AATGCAGAAGTTTTTTAAGCAATTCTCTTTTCCTGGCTATATTGGCAGTCACTGTACCCCCGAAACTCCTGGCTCGATCCATGAAGGGGGAGAACTAGGTTACAGTGTTTCTCATGCCTTTGGTGCAGTTTATGATAATCCACAGCTAATCGCTGCTTGTGTTGTGGGAGATGGAGAAGCAGAAACAGGACCCCTGGCTACTGCTTGGCACTCCAATAAATTTCTCAATCCCGTCCGCGATGGCGCCGTATTGCCAATTCTTAACCTCAATGGTTATAAAATTGCTAATCCTACTTTACTCTCTCGTATTAGTCACGAAGAAATAGAAAGCCTCTTTATCGGCTATGGCTATACCCCTTATTTCGTCGAAGGTTCTGATCCTGAAGAGATGCACCAAAAAATGGCTGCAGTGATGGAAGAATGTGTCCTAAAAATTCGAGAAATTCAAGCTGAAGCCCGCAGTCAAAATAAGGCTTTTCGCCCTCGTTGGCCGATGATTGTTTTGCGGACTCCTAAAGGCTGGACTGGTCCTAAAGATGTCGATGGTCACAAAGTTGAAGGTTTTTGGCGATCGCATCAAGTCCCTATGGGTGCAATGCACTCTAACCCAGAACACGTCAAGCTGCTCGAAGAGTGGATGAAGAGTTACAAGCCAGAAGAACTCTTTGATGAAAATGGTACTTTGATCCCCGAACTTAAAGAACTTGCTCCTATCGGGATCAAACGCATGAGTGCGAACCTTTCTGCTAATGGGGGTTTGCTACGCAAGGAACTCAAAATGCCCAATTTCCGCGACTATGAAATAAAGATGGACAAGCCAGGCACGGTACAGGTCGAAAATACTGGAGTTTTGGGTCAGTTTTTGCGGGACGTAATGCGCAACAATATGACCAACTTCCGCGTTTTTGGTCCCGACGAAACCGCTTCTAACCGTCTGACTGCAATTTATGAAGTAACCAAAAAAACTTGGCTAGCAGACTACTTACCTGAAGATGAAGATGGTTCGCAACTTGCTCCTGATGGTCGGGTAATGGAGATGTTGAGCGAACATACCCTAGAAGGTTGGCTGGAGACTTATTTGCTTACAGGGCGACACGGTTTCTTTCATACTTATGAAGCTTTTGTTCACGTCATTGACTCGATGTTTAACCAGCACGCTAAATGGCTGGATATCTGCAAAAATCATGTTTCCTGGCGTGCGCCTGTATCTTCTCTCAATATCATGCTGTCATCTTTAGTCTGGCGACAAGATCACAACGGCTTTTCTCACCAAGATCCAGGGTTTGTCGATTTGGTAACTAACAAAAGTACCGATGTTACCCGCATCTATTTTCCCCCCGATGCCAACTGTTTGTTATCCGTTGCCGATCATTGTTTGCGGAGTACTGATTATGTCAACGTAATCGTGGCAGACAAACAAAAGCACCTGCAATATCTCACGATGGATGAAGCCGTCAAACACTGTACTAAAGGTATTGGCATCTGGGAATGGGCGAGTAATGACGACTGTGGTGTCGAACCTGACGAACCTGACGTAATTATGGCTTGCTGTGGCGATATTCCCACCATGGAATCTTTAGCAGCAACGGCAATTCTTAGAAAAGAATTTCCTGAACTAAAGGTTAGGTTTATCAACGTGGTGGATTTGTATAAATTACAAACAGAAACCGAACACCCCCACGGTTTATCTAACAAAGAGTTTGACACTTTATTTACGGCAGATAAACCCGTAATCTTTAACTTCCACGGCTATCCCTGGTTAATTCATAAGCTGGCATACCGCCGTACCAATCAAGAACGCATCCACGTTCGCGGTTACAAAGAGGAAGGCAATATCAATACCCCCTTAGAATTAGCAATGCTCAATCAAATCGATCGCTTTAATCTCGTTATCGATGTCATAGATCGCGTTCCTAGTTTGGGTTCTCGCGCTGCCTATGTTAGAGAGCGCATGAGAGACGAAATTATTGATAATCTGGCTTATGCTCACGAACAGGGAATGGATCGAGAAGAAGTTGTTAATTGGACTTGGGACAGTTCTTGTGAGTAGTTAGTTATTAGTTGTTAGTTGTTAGTTGTTAGTTGTTAGGTAAGGGCAGTTCGGGTAACTATTCTCGCTCTGCCTTCTGCCTTCTGCCTCCTGCCTTCTTAAATGTTCCAATCTGTGCGCTCTAAGCGAAAAACAAAGCAATCATCGCAATCGAACCATCTTTGCTCGACAGAACGAAAGCCAAGACGTTGATAAAAGCGATGGGCGCGAATATTACTGGCAAGGGGATCGACCAATATTTAATA
>JBCDCO010000466.1:0-2269 GCA_039181635.1 Cyanobacteria bacterium P01_G01_bin.19
ACGGCAAACCCAAAACCATTGGGATAATAATTGTTGATGTAGCGCACGTTAGGGTTGTATTGACATAGATCCTGCAAAATTGCTTCGGTGCGATCGCGACTGTTATCGTTAACAACCAAAATTTCGTGAGGAACGCGAGACTCGTCTAAGGTTTGGCTCAAAGATTCGAGGGTTTTAACAATACTTCCCTCTTCGTTGTATGCGGGGATCACAATGGAGAAAAGGTTTATTGCTCGATAGTCGAGATTATGTCGCTCTTTGCGATCTTGTGGTGCTTGATGTCGAGAACTTTCCAAACCTTCGGGAATCTGTAGACCCTGTTCTCGATCTTTAAACACCAGGCGATCGCTGATTAAATAATTCAATACCGCACTTAACAATACCCCTACAATCGTATTGATGCCATAAGGAACTCCCCAGTTATCCAACAAAGGAAAGACCACCAACACCCTTAGTAGTACCGCTGAACCAGCCGAAAGATGGTAGAGGGGTAATTGTTTTAATAAGACGGAGTTTAGATTCCAGTTTCCCCCTGGCCAAACCCAAATGCGATAGATAAAAAAGCTGAGTATCAACGATAACTCGATGGAAATAATATTAGCGACGTTACGCAGCAATGGCGTAGTAAAACCAAGCCATTCAATAAGAATAAAAATTAGTAATAAATTGAAGGCAGCAGCTACACCACCACCCAACAAAAATTTAAACGCTCGCTGTCTGATAAATTTGAACAAAACCTCCTCCCAAAATTAAAAATCTAATTAAAACTAAAATCAGACCAATAAGACCAGTCCCAAAGACTAGTATCTCCTGTTGTGGTTTCTAAGATTAATTCCCCACTCTCGACTTGCTGGAGATCGATAGTTCCCTGCTGCATTCCTCTATCTTCGAGGTTATCTACGGGGTTTAATTTACGCTCGAACAGAACTTTTTCCGCTCCTCCCTCTTGGGCGATGATTCTAAATTCTACGCCATCGTGTGGTTGTTCTGTAGTTGAATTTTCAATTACTTCATCGAGAATACCAAAACCAAAATCAAACTTTTGCGAGTTATCTTTAACTGCGATCGCCATTCTACTTGGTGCGTGGGAATACCAAACTGTTTCGGCAACTCCCTCAATGGCAACTCGTCTCAATCCTCCCGCGATAACTTGGGGAATTAAGCGATCGCTCCAATCCTGCCAGCTAGCTACTCCACTAAAATCTTGGCGTTCAAACTCCAGCTGACTGAGATTGACTTGATATTTGGCAGGGTAAAATTTGGCGTTAGCACCTTCGGCGGTAATTCTAATACGTGCCACACTCTTGTTGGCTAGTTTCTCTTGCCATTTATCACTAGTCAAATCCAAAAAATCCCAACGATCTGACAGTTTGGGAGAAAGCAAAAAGCCCCCTCGCATTACATCTCCCATCACTCGGTGAATGGAAACTTCTCCATCAATGGTTTCTACCTCCAAATGCAGTCTGGGTAAGCGCAGGGCAGTAGTGGCAACTTTTCCCAAAATATTGGGGTGAATATCGATTTTGGCCCAGATTGGCTCTTCACTTAGGGGCAGTTTATACCATTCACCGAGCGCCAGTTGCACGTTATCGACTAAGGGTTGGAGTTGATATTCACGGGGTCGCTCGTTGCGTTTGAGGTGCAAATAGCGTCCTTCGATGTTGGCAACATCATAACGAGTGAGGATTTCTGGCCAAGAAAGCGCATCGCCAAAACTAGCATAACGCCCATCGATGGGCTTGAGGTCGAATAAAATATTTTCCGCCGCATTCTCACTTTTTAAATGTGCCAGATTCATCTCGGCTAGCTTGCTGGTATAGGCCGAAAAGCTTTGAAATATTGGTCTGGGCTGATAGTCAAAATCGTAGGCAAAAATCGTGCCAATTTCGTCGGGATAAAGGTCTACTGTTCCTTCTATGGGTGGCAAAGGGTTTTCTCCCTGGACTTGAGCTTTGGTAGTTTCGGAAATCCCCGTAAAGTCTGCCTTACCCTGGAAGGCTGTAGTTGTCCCCGACCAATTTGCTTTATACTTCCGTCCAATTTTTTGGGCGAAACCACTATAGCCGTAGTTGACATGGTTGTTGAGGACAAATGCTCCCAAACTAAAGAAAATAGCCAGATAAATTACGACAGCTGCGATCGCAGGTACTTTTAGTTTGCGGTTAAGATTACATTTGGTTTGGATAATCTTAGACCACAACAGGGCGGTAGTGATCAAGATAGTGGGGGTAGCATTAAAAAAGGCTTGCAACGCATGGGAATCGTGGCG
>JBCDCO010000467.1:0-2267 GCA_039181635.1 Cyanobacteria bacterium P01_G01_bin.19
GAGAAAAAATGAGTTCGGAAACTATTTCCAAAGTACTCTATCCCAACGATAACACTCCTCAAGGTAAAGAGTTACGTTTAGCACAGCAGTATTTCTTTGTCTCTGCTTCTTTACAAGATCTAATTCGCATTCATCTTCATCTCCATCCAAATCTCAGCAACTTCGATGACCGCGCTGCAATCCAGCTTAACGACACTCACCCCGCAGTTGCAGTAGCTGAGTTAATGCGCCTATTTGTTGACGAGCATGACATGGATTGGGATCAGGCTTGGGACATTACGCAAAAAACTTTGGCGTATACCAACCACACTCTATTGCCAGAAGCCCTAGAAAGATGGTCGGTTAGTTTGTTTAGCCGCATGCTTCCCCGCCATATTGAAATCATTTATGAAATCAATCACCGTTTTCTGGAAGATATTCGTACTTGGTTTCCCGATGATGACGAGCTAGCTGCTGAACTTTCCATTATTGAGGAAGGAGCAGACAAAAAAGTTCGTATGGCAAACCTAGCCTGTGTCGGCTCTCATGCGATTAATGGAGTAGCAGCTCTACATACCGAACTGCTGCAAAAATATACCCTTCAGGGTTTTGCTAAACTTTGGCCAGAGAAATTCTTCAACAAAACTAATGGAGTCACACCTCGTCGTTGGGTACTTCTTAGCAATCCTCGCCTAGCTAAACTGGTTACAGAAAAAACTCAAAGCGACAGCTGGTTAAAAAATCTCGATGAAATGCGAATTTTGGAGCAGTTTGTTGACGATCCACAATTCTGCAAAGAATGGCGCGATATCAAGCGTAAAAACAAAATTGCTCTAGCAGCACAGATCAAGAAGATTAAAAATATCGACATCAATGTCGATTCGATTTTTGACGTACTGGTTAAGAGAATCCACGAGTACAAACGCCAACATCTAATGGTGTTGCATATCATTACTCTCTACAATCGCATCAAGGCAAATCCAAACGTTGATATCGTACCTCGTACCTTTATCTTTGGCGGCAAGGCGGCACCTGGTTACTTTATGGCAAAGCTAATTATCAAATTTGCCAACTCAGTTGCCGAAGTAGTTAACAAAGATCCCGACGTTAGAGGGCGTTTGAAAGTTGTTTTTCTGCCTAACTTCAACGTCTCCTTGGGACAGAAAATTTATCCTGCTGCCGATTTATCAGAGCAAATCTCTACCGCAGGTAAGGAAGCATCTGGTACTGGCAACATGAAGTTTGCTATGAACTGAGCTCTTACTATTGGGACTCTAGATGGTGCTAACATCGAAATCCGTGAAGAAGCAGGCGCAGATAACTTTTTCTTGTTTGGTTTAACTGCCGAGGAAGTTTATGCAATGAAGGCCGAGGGTTACAACCCCATGTCTTACTACGATAGTAACGAAGAGCTAGAAGGAGTGATTAATCGAATCGCCAAAGGCTACTTCAGCCATGGAGACACCAAGCTATTCAAACCTATTGTTGACTCTTTACTGTATGACGATCCCTACATGCTGCTAGCGGACTATCAAGACTATATCGACTGTCAAGAGCGAGTCTCAGAAACTTACAAAGATAAAGATAAGTGGACGAAAATGTCGATCTTAAACTCAGCACGCATGGGCAAATTTTCAAGCGATCGCACTATCAAGGAATACTGCAGTCAAATTTGGAATATCGAACCCGTTAAAATCAATATCCAGGCATATGATCCACAGTAGGTTCGTTATCGATTGATTTTGAATTGGATTAAGATTGTTTATTAGTAAAAACTGACTGCCAAAAGATGCCCTCAGTGAGGGCATCTTTTTTTATCGAGTTAATCTCAATTTCTATTGCTTCTATTGCGTTCGCTTTACACGTTCTCAAATAAAAAACGAGGACGGCAAAATCCTCGTTTTATCGCTGCTAGATATAATTACTGCAACTATCCTGGCTCTTCTTCATATTCAGGTGCTTTTTCTTTCTGCGGAATATTGATTGGAGGAGGATTATAAGTTTCCCCTTTAATGTCATCGTCCCAAACGTCTTCAATAGATGCGTCTTCATACTCCCGAACTGGAGGTGCCTCATACACGGGAGCATCATAGACAGCTGGCTCGGCATCCTCCCAATTGTTTTCTTCGTATTCATCTTCATATGGGATAGCTTCAGCCTGTTGTCTGACTGGTGCAGTGCGAGATTCTTGCCATTCGTCTTCATCCCATCTCTCTTCCATAACGGGCTCTCTCGTATCCATCGGCGGAGCTGCAATTGGCTGACGCAGAGGCTCTCCCGTTCCCAGC
>JBCDCO010000468.1:0-2243 GCA_039181635.1 Cyanobacteria bacterium P01_G01_bin.19
ATATTGTCCTGGAATGCCCCCCATAAAAGCAACGGGAATAAATACCGCGACAATAGTGGCAGTAGTTGCTACCACCGCCAAACCAATCTCTCTGGCTGCATCTAAAGCCGCCTGGAAAGGCTTTTTCTTCATCTGCAAATGACGATCGATATTTTCAATCATACAAATCGCATCATCCACTAGATTACCCACCGCAAGAGCCAAAGCTAATAGACTCATGCTGTTGAGGGTGTAGCCCAAAATATTCATGACCCAAAAAGTGGGGATAATCGAAAGGGGCAGGGCAGTAGCGGTAATTAGGGTGACTCGCCAGTCGCGCAGAAAGATACCGACGGTTACTACCGTTAGCAAACAACCAATTATCAAAGAGTCAATCGTACCCCGAAAAGAAGCGCGAATCGAGTCAGCACGAGTGAAGATTTTTTCTAATTTGATGTCTTCTGGCAGAGTTTGGGTTAATTCGGCGACTGCTTGAGTCACTCCCTCTTCTACCGTCACCAGGGTACTGCCAGAACTCCGTTTGACTGCAATACCCACCACTGGCTGTCCGTTTAAAAATGCTTTTTGTCTCGACTCTTCAAAGTCGTCCAAGACTTCGCCAAAGTTAGATAGAGGTACTGTGTCGCCGTTAGATAACTCAATCGGATAAGCCTTTAACTCTCTTACCGTATTGGCACTACCTAAAGTCCGCACACTTTGTTCTCTGCCCCCAACTTCCGATCTACCCCCCGATAAATTAAGATTAAACTGAGCGATTTGACTGTCTATATCCGAAGCCGTAATGCCATAAGCCTGAAGTCTTTGAGGATCTAAATTGACCCTAATTTCCCTTTCTAATCCTCCCAATCTTTCTATATCTCCCACCCCTCTGACATTGAGCAATTCGGGAATAATCGTTCTATCTACCAAATCACTCAAATCTTCCACCGAACGCTCCTCAGAAGCTACAGCATAGGTTACTACAGTGCCTCCTGTAAACTGCAGCTTAGTTACGTTGGGTTCGTCAATATCTTGAGGCAAGTCGGGACGAATCTGAGAAACTGCGTTGCGCACCTCGTTGACGGCGCGATCGCTATCCACCCCCAGATCGAAGTTAATCACGGTTCTCGAACTACCGTCGGTGACAGTCGAACTCAGCTCGTCAATACCATCTAAATTGGCTACTGCATCTTCAATTTTTTTGGTTACTTGATTCTCCAACTCCGTAGGACTGACTCCTCTTTGAGTGGCACTCACAATTACAACGGGAACATCAATATTGGGTGCTTCATCGATTCCCAACGCCATAAATGAAGTGATGCCGATAATCCCCAAAATCATGAACGTGACTATAGTCGGTACGGGATTTTTGATCGACCAAGATGATAAGTGGAAAGACATATTTGGAGGGCAAGGGAAACGGGTTACTCAGTTAATTATTTTGGCGTCGGTGAATCAAGGTATGAAAATAAGATTCATTTGCTCGATCAACATTTTTTCAAAGCTAATAGCTAATAGCTGATAGCTACGAACAGATTACTTTGTACGTTATACGTCAAATCATCAACGCCATTATTTTAACTCTTTTTAAAGTTTGTGTATTAATGTTAAGCACGCGGTCGGCAAATTACTGCCAGAAGTTGCTACTTCTGCGACATCTTATAAAGTTTTTCAATCATTGCCATGCTGGTTAAAGAGCGAAGCAGCAAGATAAACCAAAAAGCAGCAAAACAAAACAGGGCGATCGCCACCCCTTTTAATTGACCGACGAGCAGCACCGAACCCGACAACAAGCTAAACCCCGACAGACAGGTGTAAATCAGAGACTTAATGCCCAACTGAATTTGTTTTAAGGAACGTTCGCTTTCAATCGATTTTACCTTTACCTGTAGCTCCCCCAGCTCTAATCTAGACTCTAAGCGCATGATCGAAAGCTGGGTGCGGTTTGGCTGCTTAAACTTGTACTGAATAAAATCTTTGGTTTGTCTTGCCAAAACGCTTAACATACTGCCCTGCTGTTGAGAAAAAGCAATCTGTTTAAGAAAAGGTTGTGCGGCTGCCAGCAAATTATATTGCGGATCTAATGCCCTAGCGATACCGTCTAAGGTAGTCAAAGATTTAACAATAAAGGTCATCTGAGGCGGTAGACGGAACGGCTGTTGCTCGAATATGGAGTAAATTTCGTCGCTTAATTGCTCAAAAGCTCTAACGTCGATTGGTTTGTCGCGAAACTCTTCCATCATAAAAGAAATCATTCTTTTAAC
>JBCDCO010000469.1:0-2228 GCA_039181635.1 Cyanobacteria bacterium P01_G01_bin.19
GACCAATTGTATGGAGCTATTTC
This sequence comes from Cyanobacteria bacterium P01_G01_bin.19, assembly GCA_039181635.1. Taxonomy (GTDB): domain Bacteria; phylum Cyanobacteriota; class Cyanobacteriia; order Cyanobacteriales; family Xenococcaceae; genus Waterburya. The sequence continues at coordinate 24 of JBCDCO010000469.1, forward strand.
GTGGTCGATTTGGGTTGGAAAGCGATCGCCACTAACTACGCCAGAGTAATTCCCATTGTGTTTACTTTGGCGCAAATTCGCCTGATCAGGGGCGACTATTTGGCAATTAGCTGATTTTGGCAAGTTAGGTAGCAATGGATTTAGTAATCGCCATTAGTTATGTTCTGGCTGGCTACCTTAGGTAAAGCAATAGTTTCATTTCCTGGGGGCAAACTGGAAGCAGAAGAACTCTTGTTGCCTATCTGCTGCATCAAGCTAGCCATTTCTAAAGCATTCAAAGCATAATTCCAGCCCAGGTTGCTCTTAATTCCCGCACGCTCTAGAGCCTGCTGCATCGTATCGACAGTCAATACCCCAAAAATTACGGGGACGCCTGTTTGGAAGCTAGCTGCTGCGACTCCTTTTGCTGCTTCGGAAGACACATAGTCAAAATGGGGGGTCTGTCCTCGAATCACTGCCCCCAAGCAAATAATTGCGTTGTAGCTTCCTGTCAAAGCCAACTGTCGCGCTACCATCGCGATTTCATAGCTTCCAGGAACCCAAACATAGTCTACCTGACCATTGCTAGGCTCGATGTCGATCCCATGACGCTTCAGACAGTCTTGACAGCCAGAAATCAACTTGTCCGTCACCAAATCGTTAAAACGACCGATAACGATCGCTATTCTAAAACCCGATACGTCTCCTGCAAAAGTACCTTCAAAAACAGCCATAGATCAATATATCTTTAAAAATTATCTTTACATTAAAACGCGATCGCTCGACTAAAAAGCGATCGCTTTTTTTGCTAGTTGAATTTTGTCGTCTAAATTACAAAGAAATTTAGAACTGCCACTGCTATAACTAAAATAGTCCAAATTCCCGAACCAACATAGATTAAAGATTTTGATTGCTCCCAGCTTTGGGGAGAAGCATATGCAACTGGAACTCCAATCACCATAACAAATGAAAATAGAACTAGTGCTGCTAGTGTCAGTTGGAACAAAATAGTCATTGTTTAATTCTCCTAATTTTAAGATAGCTCGTGAGCCAAACCTTTAAATAAAGTTTTAATTTGGTTATTTTTTCTCCGATCTTTATACGCTACCAAAAAGTGACCCCATCTGAGAAGATATCTTTTATGCCATGCTAAATAACTTTATTCAAACTTTTGTAAATTAGTCCCAAACCAAAGTCGTCAAAAAGCTATGGTTTCACTGGGACACTTCAAAACAAACTACTAAAATTTATTAATAATAAATGTTAGATTTTAGAGCTAGCGGTATTTTGCTTCACCCTACTTCTCTGCCTAGCCGCTTCGGTATTGGCGATTTAGGCGATGGAGCTTATAAATTTGTCGATTTTTTGGCAAATAGCGATCAACAGATATGGCAAATCTTACCAATCGGACCTACAGGCTTTGGTAATTCTCCTTATCTATCATATTCTGCTTTGGCAGGAAATCCCTTGTTAATTAGTCCAGAAATTCTTCAAGGACAGGAATTACTGACGGCAGAAGAAATTTACAGCACGCCAGAATTTTCTTTAGATCGGGTAGATTTTGACCGCGTAATTGCCACTAAAATGCCCTTGCTACGCCTTGCAAGCGATCGCTTTAAGGCTCAAAATTCAGAAGGCATTAATGGCGAATTCAAACGCTTTTGCGATCGCCATAATGACTGGTTAAGCGATTACGCTCTGTTTATGTCGCTCAAACAAACTCATAACGGCAGCAGCTGGCATCAATGGGAACCAGACATTGCCTATCGTCAGCCAGAAGCAATGGCCAAAGCAGCTACAGAGCTAGCGGATGAGATATTTTTCCACAAGTTTGTTCAATATCAATTTTTCTGTCAGTGGAAAAATCTCAAACAGTATGCCAATCAAAAGAGCATTAAAATCTTTGGAGATATACCAATTTACGTGGCTCATGACAGCGTAGATGTCTGGGCGCACAAAGATATATTCTGTTTGGATGAGGAGACAGGAGAAGCTTCTTTAATGGCTGGCGTTCCGCCAGACTACTTTAGTGCCACAGGACAACTTTGGGGCAATCCCGTATATAACTGGGAAGAACTAAAAAAAACCGATTTTAAATGGTGGATTAGAAGAGTAGAAGGTATCTTAGAATACGTCGATATTATTCGCATCGATCACTTTAGGGGATTTCAAGCATATTGGGCAGTACCCCAAGGGGAAAAAACTGCCATGAAAGGAACTTGGCTA
>JBCDCO010000470.1:0-2218 GCA_039181635.1 Cyanobacteria bacterium P01_G01_bin.19
AGCAAGGAGTCGATGTAGTTTTGACCCCCGAAACCGCACTGCCTTTTTATTGGTCGGATATTTTGGATGGATCGAGTTTTTATCAGGCGGTAATTACTGCTAAAGTCCCTGCTTGGGTTGGTGCAAACGGTAGAGATGGCAGCAGCTACACCAACAGCATTTTTACCCTTACAGGATCGGGAGAAACTTATAGTCGTTACGATAAATATAAGCTAGTTCCCTTGGGGGAGTATATTCCTTTTGAATCTATTTTGGGTCAGCTAGTTGATCGCCTGTCTCCCCTAGAAGCTCATCTGGCAGCAGGTAAATCGAATCAAATCTTCGATACTCCCTTTGGTAGAGCGATTATTGCTATTTGCTACGAATCGGCATTTCCCCAGCATTTTTTGCGGCAGACACAAGCAGGAGGGGAGTTTATTATTACCGCTTCTAATGATGCTCACTACAGTAAAACCATGCCTACTCAACACCACGCCCACGACGTAATGCGGTCGATTGAAACCGACCGCTGGGCGGCAAGAGCAACCAACACGGGTTATAGTGCGATCGTCGATCCTCATGGCAATACCCTATGGATTTCGGAGATAGATAAGTACGCTATCCACGCCAATACGATCTATCGCCGCCAAAATAAAACCTTATACGTCCGGTGGGGAGACTGGTTGACGCCTGGTTTGCTGTTACTAAGCGCGATCTTGATTGTTTTAAAGCTGCGAAGATAATTAAAGAACGTAGTTTAACAGATTCTAGTTACCAAAAATTAATTCCAAACGCTTTTGCGATCGCTTTAGGGCTTTTTCAGGAGTTTGCTTATTGAGCAAGCTAGCTTCAATTGCCCGTCCCAAATTTTCAGACAGACGATTATATTCGGGGATGATGGGGCGAGATTTTGCCCACTGCATTTGTTCTAAGAATACTTTGATGACAGGATTTTTTGCCACAAAGCTTTGATATTTTTCTCCCTGTTGTGCTTTAACATTCACGGGCAAATAGCCAGTAGCTAATGCCCAATCAGTCTGAAATTCTTCGCTCAACACGTATTCCAAAAACTTGATGCTTGCTCGCTGTCTTTCTGGAGTGGTTTTAAACACAAACAGATTTTCACCGCCAATTACTGCAGCAGGCTGTTGGGCGATGGGAATGGGAAATACATCGTAGTCTATGTCGGTCGTTTTTAACTGTGCCAAAGTCCAAGGACCTGTAATTTGCATGGCTGCCTTGCCTTCAATAAAGCGATCTATCTCGTAACCCCGTTCGGGTGGAGACAAAATAGCAACTCCATCGTTAACTAAATCTGCTCCTAACTGCAGAGCGGCGATCGCACCATCATTGACCAGATCGGGTTTTCCTTCTACTAGGAGATCGCCTCCAGCACTGTAGATAAAGGGAAGCCAGGTAAAGACCGTCCATTCTCCCTTACCCAAAGATAGAAAAATACCGTGTCGATCCAAACGACCATCACCATTAGTATCTTGGGTTAACTTACTGGCAACAGTTTTCAACTCCAACCAATTTTGGGGGGTATCCTCAATTCCCGCTTCGGCGAACAAGCTAGGACGATAAAACATTGCTGCATTGTTAGTCGCAAAAGGAATCGATAGTATATGTCCATTCAATCTCATCGAGTCGAACATAGCTGGATCGATTTCCGATTTGATGCTGGAATTATCCAGCCAGTTTTCTAGGGGCAATAACGCGCCTAGCTGCTCCAGTTTCCCTGCAATTTGCGCTACATACCATAAAATATCTGGAGGCTGCCCGCTGACGGTTGCTGCCAATATTTTGGGCAATTGAGCGTCAGGTTGACCGATGTATAAAGCCTCTACTTCAATATCTGGATTGTTTTGATTGAATCGATCTACCAGAGCCTGAAAAATATCGCGATTTTCGGGTGGATTGATACCATGCCAAAAAGTTATCTTAGTAACCTCTGGCTGTTCTAACTGCGTTGCTCTGCTACAGCCAGCGATCGCCAATAAACAACATAGCCCTAAAACTAAAAAGAGCTGAGTCCAATAACGTTCAATCATTTATCATTTATCATTTATCATTTATCATTTATCTCCTTCGTCCCATTCCATCTTCGTGGGACTACGTCCTTGAAGGAGGATAACGTCAAGCGGGACTACGTACATGCGGCGAAACGAATCGCCTTTGTCAAAGGAGGATAATAAGGACGGAGTTATTTGTCAGGTTTCAATTAGAGATTGAACCCTAA
>JBCDCO010000471.1:0-2202 GCA_039181635.1 Cyanobacteria bacterium P01_G01_bin.19
GCCATGCCAAAAAGCGATCGCCAAGTGGAATCGACCTATATCATCACCGATCCTGAGTAAACGAATAATTTTTACCGAGCAACCAGTGGCTTTAGTCTTAGAAAACATTCACAAATCCTATAGCAAAAGAAATATTGTAAATCGAGTCAACCTCCAGGTTTTGCCAGGAGAAATTGTCGGATTATTGGGACCAAACGGTGCGGGCAAAACTACAACATTCTACATTGCCACGGGTTTGGTTAAGCCAGACGAAGGAACGGTGAAGTTAAACGATCGCAACGTTACTTCCTTTCCTCTTCATAAAAGAGCTCGTTTGGGAATGGGATATTTAACCCAACAAGCCAGCATTTTTCGCAATCTGAGCGTCAAAGACAATATTTTGTTGGTTTTAGAGCAGACAGGAATTTCTCGACCCGCCAGACCCATTCGCTTGCAGCAGTTGTTAGAAGAGTTTCGTTTAGAAAAGGTGGCGGATACTTTGGGTTCTCTAGTTTCAGGGGGAGAAAGAAGAAGGACAGAACTCGCTCGCGCTTTAGCCGCAGGATATGACGGTCCCAAGTATTTACTGCTCGACGAGCCGTTTGCAGGGGTAGACCCCATTGCCGTAGCAGAAATGCAGCAAATTATCGCCAGATTGCGCGATCGCCAGATGGGAATCCTGATTACAGACCATAATTTCCGCGAAACCTTAGCAATTACCGATCGGGCATATGTGATGCGAGATGGTCAAATTTTGGCATCGGGTAACGCAGAAGAGTTATATGCTAATCCTTTGGTTAAGCAATATTATTTGGGCGATAATTTTCAGCAATAGTCCGATTGCGATCGCAGGATGTTTTGTTAGTTGGTTATTAGTTATTAGTCATTGGTGACAAGTTAAGAAACTAAGGAATAAGTCAAGCACTACAGATAGTGTTATCTATTAGTCATCAACACTATCTGTAGATCTAAAAATTAAATCCCTAATTATAGTTTGATTGTACTATTAAAGGATGAAACCCATTACCTATTACCTAAAAACCGATTGACAAACAACACACACCCTTAACTTGTCACCAATGGTTATTAGTTGTTAGTTGTTAGTTGTTAGTTGTCTCTAAAGGGATACTGCTTCGTCCTAAAGGATACCGCTACGCATATGACCGAAAGTAAGGCGATTCGGTTCCCCCATTCGAGGGCAAGCGCCACAACTAATGCTTTAGTGCATATTAGCTCGTTTGAGAACTTTAGTTTGGCAGGAGCGTTAAACTAATATTAACTGGCTTAACATATCTCAACAATCAATCATGCAATCGATTCCCAGACTCCAACAGCCATCTTGGCAGCAAAAACTTCAGTGGATTACCAAACCCCATAAATATATGAATTCGGCAGTCGAGCAGGCTCCAGATATGTTTGTGGCTGACATTGCTGCGGGTGGAGGCAGCTATATATTTGTCAATAATCCCGAAGGGATGCGTCAAATGATTACCAGCGATCGCGCTGCTTTTTTTGCAGGGAGTAAGGATAACCAACTTCTCAAGCCTTTGGTGGGTTCAAATTCTCTGTTTTTGATTGAAGGCGATCGCCACAAAAAACGCCGTAAGCTTTTGTTGCCGCCTTTCCACGGAGAAAGAATGCAGTCTTATGCCAGGCTGATCTGCGATTTAACCCGCAACATTTTTGATCGCCTGGAACCGAATAAACCGTTTATTGCCAGAGAAGTAAGTCAAAGAATATCTTTGCAGGTGATTTTGGAAGCCGTATACGGTTTGCAAAAGGACGAACGTTCCTTAGAATTGCAGCAGCGGATTACCTCTCTAACCAATATCTTTGAATCTGCTCTTACTTCTGCCCTGTTGTTTTTCCCTTGGCTGCAAAAGGATTTGGGTGCTTGGAGCCCCTGGGGCAATCTCGTTCGTCAACAAAAAGCGATCGATGAAGCAATCTATCAAGAAATTGCTACCAGAAGAACTCAAGATAACACCGAGCGCGAGGATATCTTATCTTTAATGATGTCTGCCAGAGACGAGACAGGAGAACCATTGAAAGATCGAGAATTACGAGATGAGTTGATGACCTTGATGTTAGCTGGTCACGAAACCACCGCCACGGCGATCGCTTGGTCTTTGTACTGGGTTCACCGCCAGCCTGAAATCAGGACTAAACTACGGGCGGAAATAGCCAGCTTGGGAGAAAATCCCGATCCGATGGCGATCGCCA
>JBCDCO010000472.1:0-2191 GCA_039181635.1 Cyanobacteria bacterium P01_G01_bin.19
ATCAAATTCACCAACTAACAGTAGAGTTGGGGGTTGAATAAATTTGAGATGATTCCATAGCGAAGGCTGCTGTCCCAAACCCATATAGGTAAGAGATTTTGCTAGCTTATGAGGATTGTTGTTGAGCTTTCTGGCGATCGCTAGATCGAAATTAGGGCACTCGACAAACAAACTAAAAAGAGGATTTTGATACCACTGCTGAAAAAAATCAGCCAAATCTCCCTCCAATAGTCGCTCCGAGAGTTTTGCATCCTGCCTGATTCTGTTCTTTCTAGCAGACTCTGTTTCTAATCCTGGCGAAGCGGATTATAAAACAACTTTGATAAAATATTCGCTAAAAAAAACGGCTAGATATAAAGCCAGTCTTCCTCCCATGGAATAGCCGATCAAAAAACAACGAGGAATTGATAGTTGCTTTAGCAGGTTAACAATTGCCATGGCAACCTCTGGCATTTGATAATAGCGATCGCTGCTTACCTCTGTTTTGCCGTGTCCAGGTAAATCGACGAGCAAACAGCAAAAGGCTGGCTGGAGCAAATCGGCAATCTCCTGAAAATCTTGCCAGCAGCCCATAAAACCATGGAGAAATAATACAATCGGCTTGTTTTGATCGCCGATAAATACATAGTTAAAGCGGTAGTTTTGATCGCCTGTGGCTTGTTCCTCCATCTCAAGCTAATTCATATTTATCGGATCGACATCAATCGTCATGCTAACGGACTGAGGTAAATGCGATCGCAGCAGGTTTAAATCGGGCAAACTGTCATCCTGCAGGGGAAATTTGAGTAAAATCTGCCAGCGATAGCGACGAGCTACCCGCATAACGCTGGCAGGTGCGGGACCCAAGATTTGGTATCTCGAACCAAGGCGATCGATTAAAATATCGGCTATGGTTTCTGCTGCCTGCCGTACTTCTCTCTCATCAATACTGCTCAACTTAATTAAAATTAGATTTCCGTAAGGAGGATAGCTCAGTTCTTTTCTAGTTATTAGTTCTGCAGTACTAAAACTATGATAATCATGGGTTTTGACTGCCTGAATGACTGGATGTTCGGGGGAATAAGTTTGCACGATAACTTTTCCAGGAGTATTTCCTCTTCCTGCTCTCCCTGCTACCTGAGTCATGGTTTGAAAAGCACTTTCGGCTGCCCGATAGTCACTACGATGTAGCAACCCATCGGCAGCGATAATACCAACCAAAGTTACTCCCGCAATGTCTAATCCTTTAGTCAGCATTTGCGTTCCGATTAAAATATCTGCCTCTCGATTAATAAATCTATCGATCAACTCGCGATGTTTTCCTTTGTTTCTGGTGGTGTCGCTATCAAAACGAATCGATTTTAGCTGGGGAAATAACTTAGCCAGCTCTTGAGTTACTTTTTGCGTTCCGCTGCCAAAAAACTTGAGATAGGGAGAGCTACATTTAGGACAGCGGTCGGGTTGAATACGAGTATGGTTGCAATAATGACAGCGCAGGAGCTTGGCTGCTCCTTCATGGGTGTAGTGATAGGAGAGAGAAACATCACAGTCCTCACATTCCATTACATAGCCGCAGCTGCGACAAGAAACAAAGGTGCTGTGTCCGCGTCTGGGAATAAATAAGATTCCCTGCTGTCCTTGCTGCTGCATATCGGCGATCGCATTTTGCAAAGACATACTAAAGATAGAACGGTTACCTCGGCTTAATTCTTGACGCAGATCGACAATAGAGACATGAGGTAGAGGGCGATCGCCAATTCTAGTGGGCAAAGATAAATAAAATGTCTTGGCTGCTGCCGACTCATTTGTAGCCGCAATCAAACTTTCCAAAGAAGGAGTAGCCGAACCCAAAATCAACGGGCAATCTTCTAGCTCTGCCCGCCAATCAGCTACCTTAGCCGCGTGATAAGTAGGTGCGGGACGATTTTGCTTGAAGCTAGAATCGTGTTCTTCATCCAGAATAATTAAACCTAAATTTGGTAGGGGGGCGAAAATAGCCGATCTCGTCCCAATAACTACCTGGGGTTCTCCTTGAATTGTCTGTCGCCAGGTATCGTAACGTTCTCCCGCCGAAAGTTTACTGTGATAAACGCAGACTTGCATGCCAAATCGAGCGCGAAAGCGATCGGTTAGCTGAGGTGTCAAACCGATTTCGGGGACTAATACGAAAGCAGACTTCTTTTGAGCCAAAATTGGCGCGATCGCCTGCAAA
>JBCDCO010000473.1:0-2131 GCA_039181635.1 Cyanobacteria bacterium P01_G01_bin.19
AGTAAAACCAGAGTTGCCAACAGGAGCAAGAGAACCAGAATTAGAGAAGATTAAAATCAAGGCTTTTGCTTTAATTACGGCATTAACTTGGCAACAGGATGACACGCCTAACTACAGTATTTTAAATCGGCAGGCTGAAGTTTTAAAAGACCGCATCCAAAGAATTTCTGGCACGGAAGAAGTAATATTATACGGCGATCGCCCTGAAGAAATTAGAGTCGATATCGATCGCACTGCGATTGCTAGTTATAACCTAACCGTAGCCGATATTTCCCGTCAGATACAGCAAAGCGATTCTAAAGCCAGTGCGGGATTATTACGCAATGATAATAACGACCTCTCGATTGAGGTGGCAGGGGAATTAGATACCCTCAATCGAATACGCAACATTCCGCTAAATTTTGGCAGCCAGGGTCAATTCATTCGCCTGCAAGACATTGCTACCGTTACCAAAGGAGTGAGTACCCCTGCCGAAGATTTGGCATTTGTTAGCGATCGCCCTGGGGTAACTTTAGCGGTTCATGTCAAGTCGGGTATTCGTTTGGACTTGTGGGCAACAGAAGCAGACAAAGTTCTGGCAGAATATCAGGCGGAACTGCCTCAGGCGATGAAATTAAAAACCATTCTGACTCAAAGCAATTACGTTGAAGATCGTTTAAATGGCTTGATTCTCAATCTATTTTTGGGAGGCGGTTTGGTCTTTCTAGTTACCCTAGTCATGATGGGATGGCGATCGGCAATCATCGTCGGGACTTCCCTGCCTCTATCGATTTTGATGGTATTTGGCTGGATGAACGTCATGAATATCCCCCTGCATCAAATGTCCATTACAGGTTTAATTGTGGCGTTGGGAATCTTGATCGATAACGGGATTGTGATGGTAGATGAGGTGGCAAATCAAATCAAAAATCGAATTAAACCCCAAGATGCAATCAAAAACAGCGTCAATCATTTAGCTATCCCCTTATTGAGTTCGACTATTACGACTGTCCTAGCTTTTCTGCCTATTGCTTTGTTGCCTGGTGCAACAGGAGAATTTGTCGGCACGATTGCTGTTAGCGTCATTTTGGCAGTATCTTCTTCTTTATTTCTGGCACTGGCAATTATGCCCACTTTGGCAGCAAAATTAATTAGGATAAACGATACTTTTGCTCGAAGGAACTGGTGGCAAGCAGGTATATCCGTTCCCCCACTCACCCATTGGTATAAAAAAACGATTAAGTGGACTACCGCTAAACCTCTGCTGGGAGTATCTCTGGCGTTACTGATTCCTTTGTTTGGCTTTATTCAAGCTGGCAGCTTACCACAACAGTTTTTTCCCGCCGCTGATCGCGACCAACTACAGATACAGTTAGAATTACCCGCTGCCACTTCAATCGTTAAAACCACTGCCGTAACCAAACAGATACGCGATCGCCTGCTGAATTTTGATGATGTTACCGACGTTCATTGGTTCATCGGTCGTAGCGCGCCTCGTTTTTACTACAACGTTCTCACCAATAGAGAACAAGAATCCAGTTATGTCCAGGCGATCGTCCAGCTAAATGGTTTGGCTACTAGCGATCTAGCCCAGAAATTGCAAAGCCAATTAGATGGGGATTTTCCTAGCGCACGGATCGTTGTCAGACAATTAGAACAGGGTCCTCCCTTTAATGCACCCATCGAAATGCGAATTTACGGGTCGGATTTAGACGTACTGCAAAGATTGGGAGAAGAAGCCAGAAGTATGCTGTTGGGAGTAGCAGATGTAACTCATACTCGCGCTAGTTTGGCAGAAGTAAGACCCCAGTTGAAATTGGAAGTAGACGAAGAGGAAGTCCGTTTGACTGGCTTAAATCGTAGCGAGATCGCCAACCAGCTAAATTCTAGCCTGGAAGGAACTTCTGGCGGGTCGATTTTAGAATCTACGGAAGAACTACCAGTTATGGTTAGACTCTCTGCTGAAAATCGCGATCGCCTTGACGATCTGACTTCCCTAGATTTATTATCCAGCCCAGAAGCAAATCGCTTGAGTAATATTCCTCTGTCTTCTCTAGGAAAAGCAACCCTCAAACCCGAACTCGCCAATATTTCTCGTTACAACGGACAACGAGTCAACACCGTACAGGGTTTTTTAACTCCTGGAGTATTG
>JBCDCO010000474.1:0-2120 GCA_039181635.1 Cyanobacteria bacterium P01_G01_bin.19
GATAGCATTAATCATGAAACGAAATCTCTGATTACCAAGTTTCTTTTAGAATGCCATCGATCGCGATTGCGGAGCTAGCCGAAGGCATCGCATTTCTGGCAGTTTTGACTAGTACAATTGCTCACCTTAACAGGGGTAGTTTTAAAAACCTATTACCTATTACCTATTACCTTGATAGTTAACCCAATCTTGAGGCTTGAGAAAAACTTCTGTTAACTTAGCTTCTGGTGTTCCTGGTTCGGGTTGATAGCAATATTGCCAACGCACCAATGGAGGCAAGGACATTAAAATTGATTCGGTACGTCCGTTAGTTTGTAGACCGAAAATCGTACCGCGATCGTAAACTAAGTTAAACTCTACATAGCGTCCGCGACGATAAAGCTGGAAGTTACGCTCTCTGTCTCCGTATTCTGTATCTTGTCTTCTCATCACAATAGGAACGTAAGCAGGTAAGAAAGAATTACCGCAGCTTTGCACGAAAGCAAATAGCTCTGACCAACTACGAGATACCTTGCCTACTTTATTACTGTACTCAGCAGCAGCACCATCGGGATCGGGACCACAATAAAGAGGACTATTGCCATCTTGATAATCAAAGAAAATCCCGCCAATACCCCGTGCTTCCTGACGATGTTTTAAATAAAAATATTCATCGCACCAGCGTTTAAAAGCGGGATAATATTCGGGATGATGAACATCGCAAGCTTGTTTAATAGTTCGATGAAAATGTACCGCATCTTCTACAAAAGGATAGTAAGGAGTTAAATCCACACCACCCCCAAACCACCAAACGGGACCCGCTTCAAAATAGCGATAATTAAGATGTACGGTGGGAACATAGGGATTACGAGGATGCAGCACCATAGATGTCCCTGTAGCGTAAAAACCATGTCCTGCTGCTTCGGGACGTTGCACTAAAAGCGAGGGAGGTAAAGTATCGCCCCAAACTTCGGAAAAGTTAACCCCACCCTGTTCAAAGACTCTGCCATCCCTAATGACGCGAGAACGTCCGCCACCGCCTTGTTCTCGTTGCCAACTATCTTCTCTAAAGCTAGCTTTACCGTCGAGTTGTTCTAAACCAGCACAAATATTATCTTGTAATTGCTGGACAAATTGTTTGACCCGTTCCCTCGAATCTGTGGGTGGTAAATTTTGACTCTTGGATACGACCCGATCTGCTGCTTTAATACTCATTACAAATTTTCGATTAACTTTAGCTTACGTTATTTAACTATATAGGAATATATTGAAGATAATTTTTAGGTTTACAAAACTTTATTGCTTTTTGACTGGCTTTGTTGGATAAAATATAGTTTATAACTAATTAGCTATACATCTAAGCAATTATGACTAGTACTGTTTCTCAACCCGCTACTAAAAAAACCTCTACAGAAGAAACTTTGCTGACTCCGCGCTTTTACACTACAGATTTTGACGCGATCGCCAATATGGACATCTCTGACCAAGAGGAAGAATTAAAAGCAATGATCGCCGAGATGCGGACGGATTATAATCGCGATCACTTTTTACGAGATGATGATTTTAAACAATCTTGGGATCATATCGATGAAAATACCCGTCGAGTATTTGTAGACTTTTTGGAACGTTCTTGTACTTCAGAATTTTCTGGTTTTCTGCTGTTTAAAGAATTATCCCGCAAACTCAAAGGTCGTAACCCCATTTTGGCAGAAATATTTCATCTAATGGCACGAGATGAGGCGCGTCATGCAGGTTTCCTCAACAAAGCTATGAGTGATTTTAATATTTCCCTCGATTTGGGATATTTAAATAAGCATCGCAACTATACTTTTTTTAAACCAGAGTGGGTAATTTACGCTGTCTATCTCTCCGAAAAAATTGGTTACTGGCGTTATATTTTAATGTATCGTCACTTAGAAAAACACCCCGAATATCAGTTTTATCCCCTATTCAAAAAATTTGAAAGCTGGTGTCAGGATGAAAACCGTCACGGAGATATCTTTAAAGCCTTATTGCGATCGCAAAAATCGATGTGGCAAGGTTGGAAGGGCAGATTATGGGCGCGTTTCTTCTTATTATCGGTATTTGCCACCCATACATTAACTATACACGAACGGGCTGATTTTTACGCTAGCGTCGGC
>JBCDCO010000475.1:0-2104 GCA_039181635.1 Cyanobacteria bacterium P01_G01_bin.19
AAGCTTTTGATTCATACGCAGTTCGACGATTGTGGTAGTGATAATTTAAAACTCATAGGAAGCTGAATAATATTTATTTCAATAGCCTACTTTCTGATTTTACTAAGGTGGTAGTAATTGCTGTTCCAATTCTTCTAAATAAATTTCTGTGCCGATCGCACCAGGTAAGCCCGCACATAAATAGGTCGGGATAAAATAGACTCGTCCTGCTTTACTAGCATCTAAAGATTGGGCGATCGCATTATCAGCCCATACTTGTTTTATTTTCGCTAGTTGATGTTGGTTAAAATTATTCATATTCTTAAATTCGCCATTACTAACGCTAAACACGATCACTAAGTCAGCATCATTTAGACGTGGCAAAGTTTCAATTGAAATACGGTTGGGTGAGTTAGGTTCGGGATTTTTTAGTTCGGGAAGCGACACTAGTTGAAAGCCTAAATCCTTAACTAGAGAACTACAAAGTCCATCAGAGTTGCCTAAATTAATCTCCTGTAAGTTCGATGAAGTAAACAATAAAAGTAGTTTGGAATGAGTAGCAACTAAGTGAGCGAAGGCTTGACGGAATGCTGCAATTTGCTGTTGGGTTTCTTTAAGTACTTGCTCTGCTTGCACAGATCGATTTACAGATTGAGCGATCGCCTTTAAATTTGTCTCTGGAGCGTCGTAATCAAGCAGTATTGTAGGAGCAATCTGGGATAAGATGTCATACTGTTTGGCATTAGCTTCAATACCGATAATTAAATCGGGTTTTACCTTAACAATCGCTTCAATGGAAGGTTCGTAAGCCAAACCAACATTGGCTAATGGTTGAATTATCATCTCTCCCAAATAGGGAATTTGCCCATCAGGACGATCGTAGTCTCCCTGATGGAATGCCACATGGTCGCCGTATGCCACAGGCTGCACGCCTAAAGCAAGTAAGGGTTCTAGAACATAAGGACCCAAAACTACAATTCGTTGGGGTTGACCGCAAACTTCAGTTTCCCCCGCCTCATGCTCAATCGTGCGACAGTCAGTTCGATTAGAGGTAGAAACTTGTTGTTCGTTGACTTTACTTTGACAAGAGGCGTAGCGAAGCCATGCCGTTAGGCTTATCGCACATAGCGCGATCGCAGCCATTACCAAAAACCGAATCGACAACAACATTCTTTTATATTTCAAACCCTTCATTTACCTAGCTATTGGTGGGCAAAATAGTTATTACTTTGAGAATTCAAACAACATTCCCACCCTACAACTTCTTAATTGCTACTTGCTATCTGCTATCTGCTATCTGCTACTTTCCTAGAATTCCATCGAAATCGAACCTCTAACTTCAAAAGGATCGCCTGGGTCATTGTTAGCAATTCTCTCGTTGGCAGTTGCAATAATGTAGTCGACATCAAACAAGTTATTAAAGTTTAGCGCCAAGCGCCAATTATCGCGGTTATAAAACAGAGCTGCATTGGTCACAAAGTAATCGTCTACGGTAAAGCTGTTATCCAAATCCCCTTCTCTTTCGCCTACAAACACAAAACCTCCGCCAAAACCTAAACCTTGTAAGTTACCTTGCTGAATTTCATAAGTAGTCCAGAGACTGGCACTATTTTCGGGAGTGTTAAACAGGCGATTACCTACGGGAATATCATTATCTTCGCTCACGACCGCATCGATGTAGGCATAGCTGGCAACAATATTCCACCCTGGGGTGATTTCTCCAATGAGGTCGAATTCAATTCCCTGACTCTCCTGTTCCCCTGTTGCCACGGAAGAAAATATATCGAGCGGGTCGGGGGTGGCAACATTTTGCTTAGTAATATTAAAGTACCCCAAAGTTGCCATTAGTCTTCCTTCGAGGATTTCCCCTTTAATACCAAACTCAAATCCTTCACTGGTTTCAGGTCCCAAAAGATCGCCACTGCTGTCAGTTGCCGAATTGGGGCTAAAAGATTGCGAGTAGCTGCCAAAAAGCGAAATTTGCGGAATGGGTTGATATACCAGTCTGACTCTGGGGTTCACATCGTCAAAGTTTTCTGTTGTTTCCAAACTTTCTGGGCTAAACTCGGTTACACCATTGACCGTAGTTTGTTCTATAGTGTCATACCGCACTCCCGCTAACAAA
>JBCDCO010000476.1:0-2098 GCA_039181635.1 Cyanobacteria bacterium P01_G01_bin.19
CAAAGCCAATCAGCTTTACGCACGGGAAGGAGACTTAGAACAGGCGATCGAGATAGTCAACCAGATTCCCGATAACAGCAGCGTCAAACCCGAGGTAATCGATGCCAAAGAGTTTTGGAAAGCCGAAAACCAGGCTCACAAAAGTGTTATTGTGACTGCGGAAAAAGCACTAAGTGAAGAAAAATGGCTATATGCCAAGCAGCAGGCAACTAAAGTTCGAGACTCCTCTGAATCAGAGTATTGGCAAGAGCGAGCCGAAGGAATTGTAGCTCAGGCAGAAGAAGCACTAGCAGAAACTGCACCTCAGCCAGAAGCAGAAAAGCCAGTCGCACCTGCAGTTAATAATTCTACGGTTAATAAACCAGCCGTAACGCCCCCAAGCAAACCCCAGCCTAGCCCTAGCGTGCCAAAAACAAATATTTCCAAGCCAGAACCAAAACCAACTCCTCGCGTCAATCAAGATTCGGGCGGTTCTTTGCGCGATCTTGGAGGCAGTTCTGCACCCAAAAACAATGCACCGTTGAGAGATTTATAATTATTGCGACAGAAGCGATTTTTCTGGCAGTATTGCAGGAAAATTGAAATAATAATCTTTTGATTCTTCGGGTTCTCTTGTCTAGGAAAACATCTAAATTAAGTAAATTGAGTCTGAAAGCAATTGGATTGTTAAACTTATCAGCAATTATATTTTTGGGGTTTACTTTATTTGGGACAAACTTTGCCAAAAAAAGCCCAAAAAATCTAGATGCGAGAGAAACATCTTTTGCTAAGGTTTCTCCTGTAGAAACAATAACTGTTCGACCAGTAGAGTCCTATTTAATTCAGCGCGATTATACAGGCAGTATTGTTTCTCGTCGTCGTAGCGTATTGAGCTTTGAAACCCAAGGTAAAATAGTTGAAATTGCAGTCGATCGCGGCGATCGCGTCGAACCCAATACACCACTAGCTTTTCTCGATAACCGCGCCCTCAAAACCAGAAAGCGGGAATTATTAGCACGACGCAAACAAATGGTGGCACGACTTAAAGAACTACGAGCAGGTTCGACAACTGAGACTATTGCTGCTGCTCAAGCCTCAGTCAGACAGCTAGAACAAGAATTACAACTGGCTCGCCAAAAAAGCGATCGCCGTTCTAGTCTGTATGATGACGGGGTGATTTCCCAAGAGCAAAGGGACGAAGCCATTAAAGAAGCTACAACATTACAAGCCCAGTTAGATAATTCTCAAAGTCAATTGGACAAACTACTAGTGGGAACTCGTCCCGAACGCATCGAAGCCCAACAAGCCTCAATTGAAGAACAAGATGCTGCCATTGCCAATCTAGAAATTGAATTAGAAAAGACTATTCTTAAAGCACCCTTCGCGGGGACAATATCAGAGCGCCTAGTTGATGAAGGAATGGTTGTTGAGGCAGGTCGAGAAATTTTCAACCTAATCGAAACAGATCCCTTAGAAGCCCATATTGGCATACCCGCAAATAAGATCTCTGCCATTAAACAGAACGATCGCTTTAACCTACAAATCCAGCAGCAAAGCTATCCAGCACGAGTTACTGCCATTGTTCCCGAATTAGACCCTCAAACCCTAACGGCGACTGTTATCTTGACCTTAGATAGAAGAGCTACTCCAAAAGTAGTGCCAGGACAAGTAGCTAGACTGCAATTGACCGAAGAAATTAGTAATTCTGGATATTGGTTGCCCATTACCGCCTTAGTAGAAACGGAAAAAGGTTTGTGGTCTTGCTATGTGTTGAGCAAGAAAGAAGATATTGCTCGTAACGATCGAGAGGTTTTCCAGATCGCCCAAAGTAATGTCGAGATTTTACACAGTGAAGGCGATCAAATTTTAGTTCGCGGTACTCTTCAATCGGGGCAGCAAGTAATTGTTGATGGTATTCATCGTCTCGTACCAGGACAATTAGTAAGTGTTAGCCAGCAAAATACTCAGAACTATATTGATTATTGATGGTACGCACCAATAAATCTTTCAGGGTAAATAGTAGGTAGTGGGTAGTGAGTGATAAGTCCAACTAATAACTAATAACTAACAACTAACAACTAACAACTAACAACCAACAACTAACAACTAATAACTTATG
>JBCDCO010000477.1:0-2072 GCA_039181635.1 Cyanobacteria bacterium P01_G01_bin.19
CCAAGGCAAAAAAAGAAGCCTAAACCCAAACCGACTTATGACCCCAGACATCCTCATCGCTCTACGGCTCGCCTTCTTCACCAGCAAAAGCAGTACAAACGCTCACCTTAACAGGGGTACAACTAACAACTAACAACTAACAACTAACAACTAACAACTAACAACTAACAACTAATAACTAAATAACAAAAGAATCGATCGCATATTCATGCCACTGACGTTTGTGCCACTCAGCAACGAAGGGATTGATCTTAAATTGGGGCTTATCTCCAGACTTGACATCAATACGTAAAAAAGAATAAGGGCGTTTGCGATTTTTGCCGCTGCCACTCCGTCCCACGTATAGATGGGATTGACCGATAGGTTCGGAGTCTAAGTCTGCATCCTGATACAGTACCGTACCTTCTCGACGCTGGCGACGCAGGCTATGACCGCTACCACCACAGATAATCCAATTAGTATAAGAATCAGCGTAGCCAGTTTCTTTGGTATAGAGATGTTCCATACAGTGAGCGTGACCAGACAAGACAAGATCTACTAAAGATCGACCTTCGGGTAATATACCTATCTCTCTAGCAGCCTCATCGAATACCTGGCGCAAGCGATCGCGTACTGCCAAAGTCTGTCCCTGATTCCACTTGGTAGTTTCGGTAACGTAGGGGGGATGATGGAGAAAGATAATTCTGCCTCTTACTGCATCATCCTGCCAAGATGCTACCAGACTGTCTTTGAGCCATTCCAATTGTTCCCAGTCAGTTGCTTGATCTTCTTGATTGAGCTGTTTCTCGATATCTCGCTGAGTCTCAGCAATATGCTCCAATTTGGCATAGTAGTCATCAATTTCTTCGCTGTCTTCGGGATTATGGCGATCGAGCTTATCTATTGCCGTTTGAATTTGTTGTTCTCGGTTTTTTAGCTCGCTTTGACGTTTTAAGAGTTTTGCTCTTCTAGTTTCTCCTTCCTCTGTGTCTGGAATAGCCAAGGGTTGATTAAAGGTATTGGAATCTAGGGCAAAAAAATCAATTCCACCATAGCGGAAAGTATAGTAACGATTGGGAAGGCGAGTAAACTCTCCTGGCTGGTAATTTAAACAGGAATCTGTCTGATGATGGGCGGTGTAGTGTTTATCTAAGTGTCGTTTAAAATTTTGCTTGTCCTTGAATTTAGCTAAATAATCTAAAAATGCTCTGGCATATGCATCGCCACAATCAGAACCATGCCAGCCGACATCCAAATCGATCCTTCCTCGCAGCAAACGACGAGGCAACCAAGTAGCCTGTGCTAGAATCCCCAAAATCAGAGGTAAGTCATAGTAATCGTGATTTCCAGGTACGAGAAAAAAAGGCAGTTTAAAAGTCAAATTATCGTATTCCAGCTTTTGAGGCTGCTCTCCGCCAACCAAAAACTCTTGGTAGGGATTAATAAAATTTCGCTGGTAATATTCACTCGAACCCACTTGATAAACGACATCGCCAGTATGAATGATAAAGCGAGATGATTCCTGTTCCAACATCATCTCGGCAATTTTTCTTTGGGGATGATGCTTGAGATGAGAGCCGCAACCGCTATCACCAATAACCGTAAACGAAAAATCGGGATTATCCGTATCGTGATCGTCTACTACCAATTTTGTTTGGGCGATCGCCTTTTCCTCAATTACCGAGTCTTGCCAGCGTACTCTTTGTTTCATCCGATCAATTTTAACGGATATATCGGGATCGCGAACAAACTTCATTTAACTTGAACTTGAAAGTAGACTTTATTACCAGACTACATTGTTGAAAAGATATTTACATCTTTCTGAGGGGATAAAGTTAGTCTTTTCCATTATTGATGGTGTCACTCTCTCTAATTCTCAAGCAGAAAGAAATCTTGGGTTCAAGTAAAAGGTAAACTCAGCCATTCTTTGCCTACAAATTCGCGATAGCCAGTGTAACTTTTAGAATTAAATGGCGTAAAATCTTTAGAGTTATTTGGCGCAATACAAATTAACTGCTGTCGATTAGTTTTGATTTGACTGTCGCAAAACTTGAAACTTTTGTGACCAAATTGGCGATCGCGGTTTTATTGAG
>JBCDCO010000478.1:0-2025 GCA_039181635.1 Cyanobacteria bacterium P01_G01_bin.19
AGTTATGTTCGTGCTGCAAAATAGCGATAGTACTACGCCAACTTTATCCAACCTAACTGTAGAAGAGCTAGAAATCGATAACGGCATGGCAGATTTTGACCTGTCGTTGTCTTTAAGTGAGAAGCAAAATGAGCTGGTAGGTATCTGGAAATATAATACCGATTTATTTGCCCCTGAGACAATTGCCTTCATGGCTGAACATTGGCAAAAAGTTTTAGTGGCGATCGCCAGCGATCCCGACCGACGTCTAGCCGATTTACAGATTCTCTCCGAAGCAGAAAGCGAACAACTGGGTCATAAGCGGAGAAACCATGCCATTAACTCCACTACGCCAAGTTCTCAAACAGAAGAACAAAGAAATTATGTAGCACCGCGCACCCCTACAGAACAAAAGCTAACTAAGATCTGGGAACAGATTTTAGGAGTTAAACCCATTGGGATCAAGGATAACTTTTTTGAGCTGGGAGGAGAATCATTAGTTGCTCTAGCACTATTTACCAAAATAGAAAAAGTCTTTGGCAATAATTTACCTATTACCACTCTGCTTAAAGCCTCGACGGTAGAAGAGCTAGCAATAATTCTAAGTCAAACGGAACAGTCGATACCTTCATCTTGTTCTTCTTTAGTGCCAATTCAACCCCACGGTTCAAAACCTCCGTTGTTTTTGGTACACGGAGCAGGATTACACGTAATGATATTTAAGGATCTGGCAACTTATCTAGGCTCAGATAGACCTTTGTATGGACTGCAACCAAAAGGACTCAATAGTCAAGAAACGCCTTTATTTACAGTGGAAGACATGGCAGCTCATTACATCAAAGCGATGCAAACCGTTCAACCTCAGGGTCCTTATTACATAGGAGGTTTCTCTTTTGGAGGGTTGGTTGCCTTTGAGATGGCTCAACAGTTGGTGCGACAAGGTCAGGAAGTAGGTTTGGTGGCTTTATTAGATACCTTCTCTCCCAATTGTTTTCAAAAACTATCATTGTCAGATAAACGTCTGCGTCACTGGAATAATAGCTTAAAATTTGGGTTGAAATATGCCTTCAAACTGCTCGGCAAACACATACAAAGAAGTTGGCAAAGAAGACTTAGAAAGTTGACCATTAGTTATTTTACTAAGCGGGGAAAACCCTTACCCTATAAGCTACAAGAAGCATGTGTTGGAGGGGGAGTTGCTAACGCCGAAAATAACTATGCCCCTCAAGTATATCCTGGCAAGCTGACACTATTTAGAGCCAGCGAAGCACCGCAAGAATGGAGTTTTAATGCTCGCAATAAGCCATCTCTAGATGACTGGTACAATCGCGATCCTCAATATGGTTGGGGAGAATTAACGGTCGAAGGATTAGACATCTTAGATGTTCCTGGAGATCATAATTTAATGCTAAAAGAACCATATATAGAAGTTTTAGCTACAAAATTGAATTCTTGTTTAGAGGAATCGATCGCTTCGAGACCGAAAGTAAGGCGCATAGTTTCCCCATTCGAGGACAAGCGCCGCAACTAATCCTTTAGGGCTTAAGTAGCAAGTCCCTAAAGGGATACCGCTTCGCATATAGCAAGTAGCAAGTTAGATATAGTCAGGGTTTTACAGTGATTTTCAAATGGGTAGACCATATACTTTGTTTTCCTAAAAAGCTAAAGGCTAATGGCTAAAAGCTAATAGCTACGATCTAGCTAATTAACGGATGGGTCCATTCAACTGAAAACGACTGTAAGTTTAAAAAATGGTTACTTCATTTAATCCCACATCTATATAAAAAGCTGTTAATTAACCTTAATTTATCAAATAAAGAGGAAGTATGAAATCAATCGAAACCGCCTCACCTAATGTTTCTCCTCAAGGTAAGAGCGATCTGACATCCCCCAATAGTTCGGCGTCAAGCAAGGCAAAATCGGACGCGGCAGCTAACGATCTCTGGTTGGCAATTAGAACCATAATTGGGTTGCAAAACCAAGCACCACCATTAGTTCCTGTAGAAGGCGACCGCTCCCTTCCCCTCTCTTTCAATCAAGAAAGAC
>JBCDCO010000479.1:0-2003 GCA_039181635.1 Cyanobacteria bacterium P01_G01_bin.19
CACATTCCGCAGACACTATAGGTAGAGGAAAAGAACATAAATACGCTCATCCTGTAGGGTAGTTAATATGTATTGATCAATATCTGTAGATTAGTACAATTAAATTACTCTATCTATGGTGGTGATGTGCGGAAGGTCAGTTTGAACAATATGAGTGGGGATGAAGTTTGGACATGATGTTCGTCGGCGTTGATTTTGGTTGGACATCTGGTGCAAGCGGCATTTGCCATATGGTTTGGCAAGGCGATCGCCTGCAAATATGTGAAGCCACTACCATATTAGAAATAGACTCTATCCTCGATCGCATCGAAAACTGGGTTGCTCCCAACGCACCAGCATTGATAGCAGTAGATGCACCGACAATTATTAAAAATCAAACAGGGATGCGTTTGGCAGATAAGCTAACTCACAAACACTACGGACGCTACCATGCAGGGTGTTATCCCGCCAACCTGAATTTAGCATTTAGCGATCGCACGACGGGCTTTGGTAATAGTCTAGCGGCAAGGGGCTTTCTTCACGCACCAACAATAAACGCCAAGCAATTAGGCAGATATCAAATAGAAGTGTTTCCCCACCCCGCGACGATCGAGCTATTTGGTTTAGACAAAATTATCAAATATAAAAAAGGCAGGCTAGCCGAGCGTCGAGCAGAATTAAATAGGTTACGCAACTATATTGTTGATATATTACCCAACTTAGAACCAGCCTTAGATGCTGCTAGCATAAGCAGGATTCCGACTATCCCTCAGAAGCTAACGGGAAAAGAATTAAAGGCGATCGAAGACAAGCTGGACAGCATAATTTGTGCTTACATCGCTGCTCATTGGTGGTATTGGGGAAAAAAAAAGAATATCGTTTTGGGAAATTTGAACGAGGGTTATATCGTTATTCCCAAACGATAATTACGAATATTCGGCAAAATAATAGTAATAGTAACACCTGCCCTCATATTTATGCTGTTTTTGCCACTTTGATCATAGCTACTAAAGTATGATGTGCATCGGCTGCATCTTCTAGGGTATGGTCGAATTCCACTCTAACGGGTACGATTTCTCCCCCAATTTTCGCCGATATATTCATTCCTTGAGGATCGATAGAATCCATAGTAGCGGTTTCAGTTTGGGGTGCATTGCCAAAAGCTTTGGCATATAAAGCGACAGCTTCGCTATGATCTTCGTTCATGTGTTTGCAAATGCGATCGCTAATAGCTGGTGTGATGGCTTCAGACATTATGATTTTTTAAGCTAAATATAATTACAGATATCAATCTTATTATTACAAAAGCTCTGTATTTCTGACTTTACGAATTGTTTGAGGCAATACTCCCACCAATAGAGCAAAGGCTTCATCGGGTAAATTGGCTACAGTCTCCACGTCGAACCAATGTTCGAACTGATTTAAGATCACCTGCGCTCTCTCGGTAGGTTGAGGGTTATCGATGATTTGCTTGGTAAGTCTTACCCACTGTCGGCGCATCTTGTAGGCTTGTCTGCGCTCCTGAGAATTTGCTGGAGAGACCAAAGAAAGATTGCCAACAGAAATAATATTATTGACATCGGTATCAAAGCTACCACCCAAGATTGCTCCTGGTCCGATGAATTCCGCATGATACTTTTTATAAAGTATTAAACCATTCTTACGACGTGGGTTAACTATCAACAACTCTCGCGTTTCTAATCTTGATAGAAGTCGATCTATTTTAAGTTTATGGTCTTTATTTTGCTCTTTCACCCTTTGCTTACCATTGCCTAAGCTCAAAACTTTAGCAGATTTTTTTAAATTTAGCATCATATTTATCTTTCTTCCAAAAGAAGACCCTCACTTTTAGTGACGAGATGAATGCAGCCTGCTCCGCAGACAGTATTAGAGTCGAGGGGAATGTTACCATTGCCCCCCTCTCCTCCGAAACCGAGCATGAAGTAGGATAGGCTGCCAGCGAGTTATCTTAGTCGATACTTTTCCAACAACCCTCCTCCAAACGAAGCATGACCGTTTCCGTA
>JBCDCO010000480.1:0-1981 GCA_039181635.1 Cyanobacteria bacterium P01_G01_bin.19
AAGTCGGGATAAGCCATCGATGTCGCGCAATTCTTCTTTAATGGCATCCCAAAGTTCTTGGTCTGAAAGCTGTAGGATTAACTGCCATAATTCTTCATCGGAACAGTGGCTAACTTTGGCTTTTAGTTCGCTATATTTCCTGGCTAAAGTCGGTCCTAAATCGTAAGCGTGAACTTCAATCACCCATCTATCTTCCCCTACAGGTGCAGCTTTGACCCAAGTCTTGTCACTTTTTTCGGTTTTGTGAGCTTGGAATACCAAATCTACAGGCTGATTTTCGGGAGTTTCAATTACATCTGGTCGATCTGGGTTTTCTGGTTTCCCCGATAGGTATGCCCGAGCAACTACATAAGGCGGTGCCACTCTCAATTTATTAACGATCGCTCTTACCTGCTCTAGATTTTTATTAGACTCGGAACTCTCTATCTGAGTGGCAGCAAATATTTCTTTTGTCCCTCTAATATCTGTCGCCATTACTAGATAGTCTAAATCTACGCTAGTTCCATCGGTAAAATCTAACCCCGTAACGCGATCGCCTTCCAACTTTAGGTTATTAACTCGATGGTTGAGATGAATTTTGACCCCCAACTTGCTTAGATGCTCTTTGAAAGGCAACATAATTGAGGTGTAGTGATTGTCCGTGGGGACTACACGCAGCATAGCATCTGGCTTACGAATAAAAAATGTCCACATTAAATGTAGAGCTTGCGCGGCACTAATATCTTCAGTGCGATTGAGGCTAACGGTTAGTACTGTTTTGATAAAGGTGTCGAAAAATGGTTTGGCAATCCTATTTTTCGAGTATTCAACCATAGTTAAATGGTCGTACTTCTCGATTACTCGTTCGTGATTGTAAAAAAACAGCGATAGCATTCCTGGCGCGCTTTTAATCGCATCGAGCATCGTAACATTGGGCGATCGCCAAACAATCCCCAGCATATTAAGTAGATGGGCGTTGGGTTTTGCCTCTAATACTTCCTGTTCGTAGTTTTCAAATTCTAGTAGCACCTCATCGACAGGCTCAAAATGCTTATCTGCACCAACTTCGATAATTTTTTGCATCAGATAGTCATAAACATTATTAAAAAAGTGATGCAAGCCATGTTCCCAAAACCCAGTAGGAGAGGTATCGCTGGGTTTTGCTCCCAATCTGCCACCAATAAAATCAGTCGCTTCGTAGATATCGACCTGATAGCCCAGTTTCACCAATTCCAAAGCGGCGATCTTCCCACTAAGTCCCGCACCAATTACTGCTACTCGCTTCTTCTGTCCTGGAGGTAGCTGACGCAATCCCTTCGTAACTGGTGGTTCGACCATGCGACCCAAGTCAGTCAACAAAAAAGGAGGAAATCCGCGCAAAGCCTTATTCAACTTCAACAGCACCTTTTCTACCGATGGTGGAATACCTTTTTCTCGGGCAAAAAGAGTCACAGTTTGTCTGCCTCCCCAAGCCCTAGACTGATTCAGACTAACTTCAGGCGATCGCTGTTCTTTCATTAGAAATAGCTCGTGGTTAATGTGTTATGTTTGCTTTTTCTGTATGGTAATCTACGAATGTAATTTTTGACCTTCATTAAAGATTTTTAGTGATGGAATAATTAAGGCAAACATCAATAATTGTTACATTAATGTTCTTTTTGCATAAATAACCAAGCCTTTAGATCAGTAACTTATAGATACTTTCTGGTTTACCTATAGTTTTCTAGTCCACTGCCTTATGACTACATCGCCACTCGAACCCAACCCAACAAGACAAGCTAATTCTGCAACAGGAAACTTTCCTCAAACGATTGTGGCTGTGAGTCGAGAAGAATTTACCGATTCGCTTCAGCTCAATATTAGAGACGGTAAGAACAAGCCGATAGAAAATCTACCTCCAGAGTTACACGGACATATGTTCGTGGTCAGCCCAGCGGGCTCGCCAGAATCTGCACCCGTGGCAGGGGGAAATCGAGTAGTTTGGGTAACAAAAGATGGTTGG
>JBCDCO010000481.1:0-1971 GCA_039181635.1 Cyanobacteria bacterium P01_G01_bin.19
AGCTTTTGAGTTCTCGTTTGAAATTGAGATATAGTTTGCTGTTAAGTATTTTACGGACTTGTTTTAGTTCGCGTTTGCGTTTTTTATGCAGAGATTTAATAATCTTGGCTAATTTTTTCTGCTCGCCTGCTGGGAGAAAAGGTTGATAATCTTCTTGTAATGTTGCCAATAAAACATCTAAATCTCGCAGTTTTCCTAACGCCCGACCAATCTTGGCAATGTTTTTTTCAGTTACTACTGACGGTAAATCAGTAGCCACAGTAAAACCTGCGATTGCACTTCTCAGTCTCCGCATCCCTACTCGCATTTGGTGCAAATTTTCGGGATCTTTATCCATTAATACTTTTGCTTCGCGCTTGAATATTTTGCGACTGTGTTCGGCGATCGCATTACAAGTCAATTCTTTTAAAGTTATCGTGCTTCGCTCTTCGCTCATCATTAGTAACCGCTCGCTATTCGCTAGTAAAATCTGTATTGTCCAGAAGTTCTTTTTTAGAACGTTCAAGCTGTTTCCAAAATTTCTTGATTTTTTCGTAAGTATCTTCTGGGTTCATTTTGCCGTTAGCTTCCAGGTTGCAAAGATACATTACCTGTTGGGCAAATATTTGTAAGTTGGCATTAAAAGCCAAATTCTGAGGCGTAAACTCACCGTAGTAATTGCCGATGGGATACAGCATTTTGTCTTTGACATCTGATGAGTTTTGCATCGCTCGATCCTCGATTGCTCTTTACAGCTTTAATGATGGCTCGATAAGTTGAGGAATTTGTGAGTAGGGTTCTATCGGTTAGTGAAAGCAAAAGTCAGGGCATAAAAGTCTATAAAATAGAGGCGATCACCTATTCCAAATCATATTTTTTTGGTAAAAGTTAATTGAGGAAAAATTCAATCTTTACTATGTGGGATAGATATCAAGAAAGTTTCCATACAGTAAATAGTTAGGCTTTTCACGCTCCCAAAATCAAAATGAACGGTCAAATCAATTTTCGCCAGTCAATTAAATCCGATCTTCCCGTATTAGAAGAAATCCGACAGAAGGCATTTGCACCAGTCTTTGAGTCTTTTCGGAGCATTCTCGGCGATCGCATATATTCTTTAGCTCAAGAACCAGAAGATAGTCAACAGGGTCAATTGTTAAGCGATATGTTTTTGCCTGAGTCAGTGTGGCAAGTATATGTCGTTGAATTGTTAGGCGAGGTGGTAGGGTTTGTATCGATTAGGATGGATTCTGATTTGAAGGTAGGTGAAATTGGACTAAATGCAGTACATCCAGATTATTCTGGACGGGGTATAGGCACTGAAATGTATAAATTCGCCACGGATCAAATGAAGTCATGTGGAATGCAGGTAGCAACTGTCGCCACTGGAGGAGATCCTAGCCACGCACCTGCTCGAAGAGCTTATGAAAAATCAGGGTTCAATGTGCAAATTCCAAGCGTCTGGATGTGCCAATTACTATGAAAAGCCGAACAGGCAAACATTGCCTATCGCAGATTAATATCTTGTGGCAAAGGTTAATTGAGGGCAAATTAACTCTTTATTAATACCAATTGATAACAAAAGAAAATTACTAAATTTGTGGGTTTTGGGAGCAATGTGTTCTATTAAAACTGCGATCGCACTAATTTAAGCTCAACATTTTTGCTTCACTAGTTATGTTTCTAAATCTTGAATTGCCTTTTCAACCTCAATTAAAAGTGGCTCTAAATCTTGAGTGATTACCTGCCAGATAATATCTAAATCAACATCAAAATAAGCATGAATAATACGATTTCTCATGCCGATAATCTGTCGCCAAGGCATTTG
Source organism: Cyanobacteria bacterium P01_G01_bin.19 (assembly GCA_039181635.1). Classification (GTDB taxonomy): domain Bacteria; phylum Cyanobacteriota; class Cyanobacteriia; order Cyanobacteriales; family Xenococcaceae; genus Waterburya. Next base: position 1,805 of record JBCDCO010000481.1, read on the forward strand.
ACAATACTTATTTTGGCAAGGTTTAGATCTCTGTACGGGACAAAAAATAGAAATTGGGCTTGCAAAGTGATATGGGAAGAGGGTTTGATGAGAAGTAACCAAACTAAATCAACAAACCCTCATGAATCAGGTTATCCTACTTCGACAGACCTTGAAACCACTTTTAG
>JBCDCO010000482.1:0-1958 GCA_039181635.1 Cyanobacteria bacterium P01_G01_bin.19
CATGTTGTTCGTACCCGTAACTGGGCTATGGATGGCAAGCATCGGTATCATCGGCATTGCTTTGAACTTGCGTGCATACGATTTCGTATCTCAAGAGTTGAGAGCGGCAGAAGATCCTGAGTTTGAAACTTTCTACACCAAGAACATCTTGCTCAACGAAGGTCTAAGAGCATGGATGGCAACCCAAGACCAACCACATCAAAACTTTGAATTCCCTGAAGAAGTATTACCTCGCGGTAACGCACTGTAAGAAAATTGAGGTTAAGTTAACGAGCAACAGAGTACTTGTTGCTCTTATTTAGTAAATTCAGTAGATAGACCCCTCTTTGTGAGGGGTTTATTTATAGCTGAGATACTTGTCTATCGATAGCTAATACAGAAATGAGGCGATCGCTTGTAGTCTTTTAGGCTATGGGTTAATTTTAATTTTGTTTACGCTCAATCTAGTCATACTAGGATTTTTGGCTGCTCCACGATAGGCTAGAGAATAATTAAACGAATAGTTTTAATATTTAATAATTACCTTTAATTGGCTAATAAATTAATAGCTGCAAACAATATAAGTACGGGATAGATAGTTAATCGTGCCACAGCCAAAAGCAGGCATTATATACAACGATATAAAACCGATCGCCTGCAAAATTGCTTCAGAAATAGAAGAAAAGCTTGTCGCTTTAGGTTGGGATGTACGTATGGCAACAGGAATGGGAGGAATACTAGAATATTCCAGTCCTGAAAGTCCTGTATGTCATACCAGAATAGCTCAGCTGACTCCGCCTAACTTCGATCCAGAGGTTAAGTTTGCCATAGTGTTGGGAGGAGACGGCACTGTTTTGTCTGCCTGTAGACAACTGGCTCCTTTTAAAATACCGTTGCTGACGATTAATACGGGTCACATGGGTTTTTTGACTGAAAGCTATCTAAGTCAATTGGACGAATCGCTCGACCAACTACTCGCTCAAGAATATAAGATTGAAGAGCGATCTATGCTGGCGGTCAGAGTATTTCGTCACAATGCTTTATTGTGGGAAGCTCTGAGTCTCAATGAAATGGTGCTGCATCGAGAGCCTTTAACCAGCATGTGCCACTTTGAAGTTAAAATTGGCGACCACGCCCCTGTAGATGTGGCAGCTGATGGTATTATAATTTCTACTCCTACAGGCTCTACGGCTTACTCTTTGAGCGCGGGAGGACCTGTGGTCACTCCAGAAGTCCCCGTATTGCAATTAGCTCCAATTTGTCCTCATTCCTTGGCATCGAGAGCTTTAGTATTTAGCGATCGCGAATCGGTTAAGGTTTTTCCAGCCACTCCCAATCGAATGGTAATGGTAGTTGATGGCAATGGCGGGTGTTATATTTTGCCAGACGACCGCATTGAAGTGGAGAAATCCGAGTATCCCGCTCGTTTTGTCCGTCTGCAATCGCCCGAATTCTTTCGTATTCTGCGGGAGAAATTAGGCTGGGGATTGCCCCACATTGCCAAGCCAACCTCAGTGGAACTACCCTAATCTCTAAGTTAGGAGTCAAAATACATGGCTGCCATAATTAATAGTGCTAACCCTTCCATATTGCTGCTTACAGACAGTATTTTTGCCCAGCAGGCTAGTCTAGATCTACAAGCAAGCGGTTACTTTCCTGTTTTAGAAAAGGTTCAGGTAGGATGGCAAAACCTAAGCAGCTATCAGCCAGTGATGATTTTGTTAGATCGAACTTTGACAGGACAACTAGGAGTTGACTTTTGTCGTCAGCTTAGGGAAGCGGGAGAAAAGATTCCCGTGTTGATGCTTGTCGACCGAGAGACTGTAGAAGAAAGAGTCGCTTGCTTAGAAGCAGGAGCAGACGATTATCTGCTCAAGCCATATCAGCGAGAAAAGCTGTTGGAGCAAATTAATCTTTACCTGGAAATTGAAGTTGATTCTACAGAACAATTGCGATTTGGAGAATTGATTTTAGACTTA
>JBCDCO010000483.1:0-1946 GCA_039181635.1 Cyanobacteria bacterium P01_G01_bin.19
AAACTTAAGCCCATGTCAGATAACAAATATCTTGCTCTCAAATCTCGGCTGGAAGATGAAATGATGGCTCTAGAGAACAATGTGGAGACATTGCAAAAAGCTTTAGAGCAGACTCAATCAATACCTGAAATGTTTGTTACTCCTGCCTTAGCCAGCTACATTGCAGATTTTTATACAGGATGCGAACGACTTAGTGAGCGAGTAGCTGTAACTCTTGATGGTGGTTTACCCCAAGGAAATAACTGGCATCAAGAATTGCTCAAACAAGTGGCGGAGCCAGGGGGAGATAACCGCCCTCCTTTATGGAGTGGTTCTTTACTGCTAGAACTGGACGAATATCGCAAATTTCGCCATTTAACACGGCATATTTATAACATCAAATTACAACCAGAACGAGTCTTGGCATTAGCCACAAAAATACCATCAGTTTTGGTAAGAATCAAACAGGCGATCGCACTTTTTTATGAATGGCTTGACGAGCAGCAATCATAACCCAACTTCTGCTTTTAAAGCATCTCATGCTACAGTGCCTTCAGTGCTGACTGATGCTAAAGCAGCGCGGGCATCTCGAAAATCTTCATTTTCCTGCTCTTGTTTGGCCTTGAGGAAATGCAGAAAGTCAAGGACTTCTACAATTACTGGTTCAGGTATGTCGTCTAGTTCTTGGATAAGTAATTCTTTGGGAGTCATCATCTTTCTATCGTAAGATTCTAACTAACAGCATACTTGCTATCAAGTAGTGTTGGTAAACAGCTCAATCTACGGCAATAAAGCCTGAAATCCAGCTAAATATTTACACTTCGGTTTGGAGAGGTCAGATGAAAGGAAAAAGATGTCATCGCCCAAACCACCATAAAGCGCGCACCGCGTAGCGGATCTTTTCGAGATTGCTCTTTCACAATTCCTTAAGCCCAAAACCTGATCGCTTTCCCATCACACCCAAAAAAGCGATCTCCTCTATCCCATCCCAAAAATCGATCGCCCTCCATCTAACCCGATCGCATCACCCAATTTATCTGAAAGTGAGAGATTGCCTGATTAAAAACATCGATCTCATTTTTCCTCCCTCAGAGCGATCGCCCTCTCAAAATTCCTCCATCTCAGACAGCGATCACCCTACTGCCATTTCTTAACAGCGATCGCATTACCCCCAACCACAATCTCATCATTAATCGGACAATAGTCCTTCTTCTATGCCAACACGGTCGCATCTTTCCAATCCTCCCAAAACTCGATCGCCCTACACTAACAATTGGACTAAACAGCGATCTCATTAATAAATTGAGTACTGCTCTTTCTCATAAGTCCTCTGGCTTTAATCCCGTTGATTTGGCAATTCTTGATAGCATTCGCGGTCCTATTTCCTCACGCTCATGAAAAGCAAAGACGAAATTATTCCAACCTGGACGTTCCAAAACTTTGTGTGAGCCTTTCTGTCTTTTGACTTTCTATCCTATACGTAGCAGTGACGCTAAGACGCGCTTAGCTTTGGTTGTTTTCCAAGTGCTCATGCCGCCACGAAAGAAAGATTCAACAACTCTGAGCCAGTTTCTCCATGTTCTAGTCGATCAGCAATAACATGTAAAGCTAAAGCTTGAGCTTTGGTAATTGCTTCTTCTCTGGTTTTTCCGTAAGCTAGTACCCCTGGTAATTCTATAACTTCAGCAATAATTCTTCCGTCTTCTTCCTGCTCTAACTCAATTGTGTAGTTCATAATTATTACGTAAGTTATTCCAAGCTTGATTATATCAATCTCTTTTTTCTAATCTATTATGGATATACCCTTGACCTCCGACCAAATTATGAGCACCCTACTCCTACACAAAGCTGTAACTTTTAGAATTAAATGGCGTAAAATCTTTAGAGTTATTTGGCGCAATACAAATTAACTGCTGTCGATTAGTTTTGATTTGACTGTCGCAAAACTTGAAACTTTTGTGACCAAA
>JBCDCO010000484.1:0-1938 GCA_039181635.1 Cyanobacteria bacterium P01_G01_bin.19
GAATTTCAGCGATACATCGCTTCGGGACTTCCTAAAATCAGAGCAGTACGGAGACTTGGCGACTCTGCGATCGCATTTTGGGTTTGAGGAGAAAGTTCGCCTACATTATCGATTAATTCTTCATACACAATTTCATCTTCTCGGTTTAGAACTTGATTGCTAATTGCCGTAGCCAAAGCAATTCTTTGCAACATTGCCTGTGGATTGAGCCAGGCATCTTGGGTATTTCTGTAGCCAGTGGGAGGAACGCACATATACACAGGCATAGATAGTTGGTTCAACATTCCTTGAAGGCGCTTTAGATTTGGCTGTTGGATTTCTGCCATGCGTGCTAAAGAAATCAAATACTGATAGGGAGTGGTAAACTTCTGTTTGTCATATTGCGGATCGCTAAATTCGGGACTGTGAATTAGAGCATCCATTACTACTTTTATATTGCCGTTACTAGCCAAGAACTTTTCTGCCAAAGCGTCTACCAAATCGACAGGAGGCTCATCGGCGACAAAATATTGGGCTAATTTGTAGCTGATAAATTTAGCTGTCGACGGATGTGCTGCCAAAATATCCAAAGCTTGTTTTCCTTCTTCGATACCCCGAGCGGTAATTTTTTGACCGAGGAATACTTTCTCGCCTGGATCGTGGCGCCTCTCATTAAAGTGAAAACCATTATTGCTGTTTCGTCCCTGATAGTCTACTGTCCATCCAGTAAATATTCTGGCTAAAGTTATGACATCATCTTGAGTGTAGCCACCATTAACCCCCATAGTATGTAGCTCCATCAATTCGCGAGCATAGTTTTCATTCAGACCTTTATATCTGTTCTTCGCTGCTGGACTGTTCGGATCGGTATTGTACTGATTATCCAGATAAATCAGCATTGCAGGGTTGCTAGCTGTCGCCTCTAGCAAATCTCTAAAATTGCCTAAAGAGCGTTCGCGAATTGCATTTTCGTAGTCACTCAACCAAAGACTAACAAGACCTTTGTTGGCAAAAACATTGAAGTGATTAAACCAAAAATCAACCATTACCTCCTGTAACTGACGGTTGGAGTATATCGCTCTGGCTAAATGAATCTGAGCTGCTCGATCTCTTGCCCCTATTCTGATCTTGTTCACTTTTTGCTGTAGCTCTCGTCGTTTGGCGTCAGTCTCATTGGTAGCATTCACCAATTTTTTTCTGTTTTCCCTAAACTCTCTGCGTAATTCTAAAGGAGGTTGATAATCAGCTTCAAACTCAGCTATGTATTTTTGAGCGATAGAAGATTCGGGAACGGTTTGCGGCTCTAACTGACTTTGAAGATAAGCCTCAACACCTTGAGAATTTACTTTGGCTAGCTGTTCTGAGGTTGTACCAAAGCTCAAACGTCCTACAATGCGATCAATGTTTGAATCCGATAGTTCGGCTTTAGCTTGGGCAACTGCAACCACTCCAGACCACAATATTACCGTGTAAAACAAGACTAAAATCCAATAATGTAGTTTTTGCTTCATGACTTTACACCTCAGGATCTGGAATACTATAGACTGGATAATTTGAATTTTGGTTCATTAGCTATTCAAATGCATCTTATTTTAAACGATACTTTTTAAATATTTATAAGCTACTATTTTGCAAATGACTAACAAAACTAAAGTGGTAATTGTTGGTGGAGGTCCAACGGGTGCAACTTTAACCCTACTGCTACTAAGACAAGGAATTGAAGTAAAGCTAATCGAAGCATCTCGCGATTTTAGACGTTTGTTTCGAGGAGAGGGTTTAATGCCCAGTGGTTTGTCAGCTCTAGAGCAAATGAACTTATTGGAACTATTGCCAGATCTACCTCATCAAGCGATCGACGCTTGGGACTTTTTATTGGCGGGGAAAAGTCTATTTAGAGTCAATGAGCCACTGGAAACTAACGGACGATCTTGTACCACCGTTTCTCAACCTCACTTATTA
>JBCDCO010000485.1:0-1909 GCA_039181635.1 Cyanobacteria bacterium P01_G01_bin.19
CAAACAAGCAGCTACTCCGATGCTAGAGCCGATCGCAAACCATTTGAGGGTGGGGCTACCCATCAAGAGAATAATTAAGCCCAGAGGGATGAGAACGCTGGCAAATAAAGGATTGAGGCTGCTGTTACCTAAAACAACGTTGCCTAGTTCGGGAATCGAGCTACCCGCGAGGCGCATAGGCCATTGAGGTAAATCAAACCAATATAATCCCTGAAGGAAGAATAAGCCAGAACTACCAAAAATCAAGCCGCCATTCATTGCCAGAGTAAAAGGTAAATAGTTACGCAAGAACCAAGCTAGGAGATAAGAGCCAATTACCATACCTAGTTTGGGTAATAATGCCACCGCACCACCATCGATCCAGAAACCAAGATTGAGATAGCCACTCTTACGCAACCAACGGAAGAAATCATTAAAGGTGATTTTGCCTTTGAGAGCCAATTCTACTGCTGCACTCGCATCTAAATGCCCCGCACCAAAATGGTTGAGGCTATCCTCTTGAATTTTACGCGAAGACTGTTTGAGAATGTCTCTGATTTCATCGGGGCTATCTATCCCTGTAGCCCGAATCAAAGCTGCCACCCCAGCAACGTGAGGTGCTGCCATACTAGTACCTTGAAAACCTGCAAATACAGATTCGCCAGTGCGAGGATTGACGGTATTTTGCACGATTTTACCTGATTCGCTACCACCAGGGGCAGAAATATCAACACCCGCACCAAAGTTAGAATAGGGGGCTTTTTGTCCTGCAGAGTCGATCGCCGAAACGCTAATTACGTCAGGATAACGAGCGGGATAAGAAGAAGAGTTGCGGTTTTCGTTACCCGCAGCAGCAATAATTGTCACTCCTTTACTGTGGGCATATTTAATTGCCTCTTCCATGATGCTGCTGGCACCGCCGCCGCCCAAACTCATGTTGATAACGTCAGCACCATTGTTTGCCGCAAATTTAATTGCTTCGGCAATATCGGAGACTGTACCGCCACCGCTAGCAGAAAGAACCTTGAGGGGCATAATGTTTGCTTTGTAGGCAATTCCCGCTACACCATAGCCATTATTAGTAGACTGAGCGATCGTTCCCGCTACGTGAGTGCCGTGTCCTTGATCGTCGCTAGCATCGTCCTTGTCGTTAACAAAGTCGTAACCTTTGGTGAACTTGGTCAACTTTAGATCGGGTACTTTACTGACTCCCGTATCGATTACTGCAACGGTAACACCCTCTCCTTGGGTTTCGTCCCAAGCTTTTTCGATATTAATGTTACGGAAGTTCCACTGTTTGCTATATTCAGGGTCGTTGGGAACTTCTAGGGCATGATACAAGTAATTCGCTTCGATATACTCTGTATCTCGTTTTAAGCCTGATCGCCTTAATTCTTTGAGAGTCTTTTTATCTCCTTCGACTATGTATACGCGATCGTCAATAGAGAAAATACTATTGAGGTTAACCTGCTGGTTATATTTGCTCGAAAGCTCCTGTATTTCTTCGCTGATTTTGGCGATCGGTACTTCTTGTTTAAAATCTATAATAATGGAGTCAAATTCTCCTTTTTGTGCCAGTCCTTTGAAACTAAATAGGGCAAATCCCAAACCCAGAACAAATAGGCACAGCAGCAGTATTTTTTTCATAGCTACTCTTAATAATTATTTGTGGCTCATCTACTAAGATAACGTATGCTTCATAGCAGTTTGCAGAGTGTTTATTTTATGAAACATGTAGTAGCTATATTTTATTTCAATAATTAACCATACATGTAGCGTTTCTCAATGGGGTAAGAGTTAAACTTTGTTAATTGTTAATTGTTGATTGGGTGTACCTACGAGTTCGAGAAACGCTATGGATAACTTCAAAATTAGTATTAAAGGCAATATTTACATTGAAACGTCCTAAACTCAATATGACAAATATTAC
>JBCDCO010000486.1:0-1869 GCA_039181635.1 Cyanobacteria bacterium P01_G01_bin.19
ACTGGTTCTTGACATAAATGAGCCAAGATTCTCAACTCAATTTGTGAATAGTCTGCTGCTACCAATAGCCAGCCTTCTTGAGGAACAAATGCCTTTCTGATCTGGCGCGAAAATTCCGTCCGAATCGGAATATTTTGTAAATTGGGATTGGAAGAAGACAGTCTTCCTGTAGAAACTACTGTTTGATTAAAATCAGTATGTACTCGTTTGGTAGAATCTCTAATCAAGGCAGGCAAAGCATCGACATAGGTGGATTTGAGTTTGGCTAGAGTGCGATATTCCAACATATTGTCGATTACAGGATGGTCGCCTTTGAGCTTTTCTAATACTTGCTGATTGGTCGAATATCCCGTTTTAGTCTTGCGACTTTTTTTGACGTCTAAACCGAGCTTTTCAAACAGCACCACGCTCAATTGTTTGGGAGAACCCAGGTTAAATTCTTCTCCCGCTGCTTCGTAGGTATCTTGCTCCAATTTATGCAAGTCTTGCTCTAGCTGTTGCGAGAATTGCTGGAGATATTCTACATCTAAACTAATACCCGTTTCTTCCATAATTGCTAGCACTGGTTCCAAAGGCTGTTCTACTTCCAGCAGCAGCTTTTCTAGCTGGGGAAATTTTTCTAATTCTGCTTTTAATTTACCGACTAAATAATAGGTGGCGTAACAATCTAATCCACAATAATCTGCCACCACAGGAATCTCCAAATTAGCAATTGTTTCCCCTTTAGCAATCCCCAAATCTTTATAGCTTTTAGCCTTAATTTCTAAGCCATAACGTTCTGATAGATCGCCTAAATTATGAGCTGATTCGGGGTTTAAGACATAGCTCGCCAACATAGTGTCAAATACCACCCCAGCTAGAGTAATTCCCTGATGGTGCAGTACCAAGCGATCAAATTTGGCATTTTGTAAACTTTTAGGATAGCGATCGCTTTCTAAAATTGGTTTTAAGCTGGACAAAACTAACTCTTTATCTAACTGCGTTCCTGCTACATGAGCGATGGGAATATAGGCGATTTCGTCGTCTTTATCTCCCCAACAACAGCCAATACCAACTATTTCAGCTAAGTGAGTCGCCAGAGAAGTTGTTTCCGTATCCCAAGCAACAGGGCGATCGGGATCTGTCTCTTTTTCTAAAATCTCGATTAGCTTTTTGAGCTTGGTTTTAGTATCGATAATCTGCGTCTTTAGTTGAGGAACGAATAGCTCTACCGACTCTTGTTCTTTTTCTGCTATTTTATTGTCTTCAAACAGCGAAAGTTGCGTATTTTCTGATGTCTTTTCCTTGCTGCTTTTTGGCTTAACATCAATAACTTTCATATCGGCTTCGCCACCAAGCTTTAACTGCAGCTTATTTAAATTACTAATTATTTTTTTGAGCTCTAATTCTTTAAGTATCGGCAGCACTTCTTCCTCAGAAAATCCTACCAGTTTACAGCTATCCAATTCTATTTCTACAGGAGAATTGACTTCTATTTGAGCCAAGAATTGGGAATGTAAAGCATCTTCTCTGCCTGTTTCTAATTTCTTTTTAGTTACACCCTTGATATTATCGAGGTGATCGTATACTTCTGCCAAAGTGGGATATTCACCTAACAGCTTAATTGCCGTCTTTTCGCCAATCCCTTTGACTCCAGGAATACAGTCAGATTTATCGCCGCAAAGAGCCTTAAAATCAACAATCTGTTCGGGATTAACTCCCATCTTTTCAATAACCCCCGCGCGGTCGAATTCTGTATAGTTGTGAGCCGTTTTTTTAAAGGTTTGGTTATGTAGATATAAAACGCTAATATCTTTATCGTCATCCACTAGCTGAAATAAATCGCGATCGCCACTGACAATTTTGACCCGATATCCTTCCTCACTAGCT
>JBCDCO010000487.1:0-1808 GCA_039181635.1 Cyanobacteria bacterium P01_G01_bin.19
GATTGATAATTTTTTGGTTAATTTCGCTTTGAGTTAGAGGCATATTATTCAGGGGATTTGCTTTAAGATTTTGAGTCGATAAACAGCCGATAATCATGACCGCTAAAGCAACTTTAGAAAATGATTTCCCAGTCAAAAACATATTTAATCTACTGATTTTTTGCTAATTGCTCGTCACTACTTGCCACTGTCGAATAGTGACCGTTGTTTTGTTCTAGAGGAGACATTAAAGGATAAAAAGGCTGATGCAAGCTAATTAACTGCGTCAGAGTTTTTTTCAACTGAGTTCGAGGCACAATCGAATCGACAAAGCCGTGTTCCAATAAATATTCCGAAGTCTGAAAACCATCTGGAAGCTTTTCTCGAAGAGTCTGCTCGATTACTCTTCTACCAGCAAAACCGATAGTTGCCTTTGGCTCGGCAATAATGATATCTCCTAACATGGCAAAGCTAGCCGTGACGCCGCCCATTGTCGGATGAGTTAGTACGGGAATGTATAGCAGTCTTGCTTCCTGATGACGCTGTAGAGCTCCTGAAATTTTAGCCATTTGCATCAAGCTAAACATGCCTTCTTGCATTCTCGCTCCACCAGAAGAGCAAACAATCACGACAGGAAAGCTTTCAGCCGTGGCATGCTCGATCAGACGACACAGTTTCTCTCCCACTACCGAACCCATGCTGCCACCCATAAAGCGAAAGTCCATCACTCCCAAAGCAATCGGCAAACCATCAATCAACCCCGTACCCGTTTTGACAGCATCGGTCAAACCTGTTTTAGATTGATAATCCTGCAATCGCGCCTGGTAATCTTTGCGATCGCGAAATTTAAGGGGATCTATGGGGTGGATATTTTCATCCAAAGGTTTCCAGCTATTAGCATCAGTCAGCTGTTTGATTCGTTTGTCGCTATCAACTCGATTGTGATAGCCACATTCGGGACAGACTAGCTGATTAGCCTGTAAGTCCTTAGTATATGCCACCGCGCTACAGGAGCTACATTTTGTCCACAGCCCATCGGCTATTTCTCTTTCTTGTTGCTTTTGAACGGGAGGTTCTGTTTTTCGGATATTGGCGAACCAATCGAATAAAGAAGACATAAATTTAATTTATATTTTTTTATAGAGCTTTTAACCTATTTCTTGGCTATCTTCAGGTGGACTTAGCAAGAGCAGAGCTGTCCATCTATCTTTAGATCTTACCTGCAATGCTGCCTGACTTCCCTGTCCGCAATAAACTCCCGCGCCAATATTAATTACGCGAGCAGGAATATCGTATGCCGTTAGTATTTGCTGCATCAACTCTGCCTCCCACCTAGCTTTAGTCGTTTTTAGTGTAATCCAAGACACTGATTCATAGTATTTTTGAGTTGCTTTAACTATTTTATTGGTTTAAAACTTCTAGCTAAATTATTTTTCCGCCCTGCCATTGTAAAATTTTATGGGTCTTAAAAATTGAATTCACAGAATTTATCTCTGTCGACCGAGCAACACTTATTAATAGTCGGCTTATAGATCTGCTGGATTTCCTGCTTTAGAAAAATTTTGAATTTGCGACCAAACTGCGGTCGATCGGCATCTAGATAATCTCCATTGAGCTTGATTATGGTGCATTTTGCCTGATGTAGAGGGAAAATCGAATTGTTGAGATCGTTCTGACTTTTGATTACCTGAGGTGTAATGCCCATCTTTGCCAATCCCCATTCAATTAAGCGATCGCGATTGGTAGTAACGATTATTTGTCCTGGTTTCGCTTTCAGCGTTCGAGCCAAATTTAGATGAAAAGTACTAGGAAGTTTGAGCTTTAGCAAA
>JBCDCO010000488.1:0-1769 GCA_039181635.1 Cyanobacteria bacterium P01_G01_bin.19
CAAATAGCTTGCCTTCATTGAGGATAGGCGTGACTAGGTTTGCTTTTACTTCCAGGGTTTCTAACTGTTCGATATAGCATTTGGTCATTCCCGCTTCGTAGATGTTATTGATCGCCCTGACTCTGCCATCGCGATATTTGTCGAGATATCTGGCTTCAAAACAGGGATCTTCGATAGTTTTATTTAATGCTCTGGGATAAGCTGCTGAGACTGACTCGGCGATTACCGCACCGTAATTGTTATCTTTATTGAGGCTATAAACAACTACGCGATCGCATTCTAGTACTCTTCTGACTTCTTCGACGCTGATATCGAGTACATCATCTCGATCAATCGATGCCCGAATATACTGGATGGCATCAGTAAAGTAATTCGTCCATTGGCGTTCTGTCTCGGCACGATCTTGCAGACGAACCATATCGTTAAGTAGCTGGGCATTTTTGAGAGCTAAACCTGTTTTCTTCGCTATCTGATGTAGAAACTCAATCTCTCCTTTTTGCCATTCGCGACTGCGATCGCATTGGTGTGCCACCAATAAGCCAAACAAATTCCCTTCATAAACAATGGGCGTAACTAGATTGGCTTTTACTTCCATTGCCTCTAGCTGTTCTTTATAGCAGGGTGCTAATTCCACTTTGTTGATATCGTCGATCGCTCTAACTCTACCGTCGCGATATTTATCCAGATATCTAGCTTCAAAGCAAGGATCTTCAATAGTTATGCCCAGCCACCTAGTGTAGTTAATCCCGACAGATTCCGCTATAATCGTGCCGTATTTGTTTTTATTTAAGCTATAGACAACAACGCGGTCGCAATTCAGATAGCTGCGTGCCTCTTCAACAATAGCTTTGAGAATATCTTGTTGAGAAATAGACTGACTTAAATTATCAATCAAATCTTTATATGCCTGAGTACTAGCTTTTTCGGCTTCTAACCCAGAATTTTGAGACATCAAATCAACTAGCTTTTTTGACCCCAAAGCAGCGATCGCACCTGCTAGTAAAGCTGTAGTTCCAGTACCGATTAATAGTGCCGCTAAGAGCCTTCGCTGTCGTGCTAGTTCCGTTTCCGCTATACCAATATTATCCGAACGTCTGGTCAAAACTGCTTGCTTGTCAATCGCCCGATTGCCAAAATAATAGGTAGCAGTTCCTACTGCCAGAATAGGCAACATTACCGCGCTGCTTACCAATAAACCAATTGTCTTGGCTTTTAACCTCTGGAAACCAGATTTAGTAGAGTTTCCACCCGACGCCTCTATCTCAACTTCGACTAATTCATCTCCTTTATTTCTCACATTTTCTATGTAAGAATTAGCTTGCTCTTTTCCCTTTTCCCGATTCGCTCTAAGATCTTTTTGCTCGCTTTTCAATAGGATAGAACTCTGCAAATCGCTGGTTTCAAATACCTGAGAATTAGATTCATCTTTACCATTACTGGCTTTACTGGTAGGTGTTTTAGTCATTATTAATCTATTTAAAACTGCAACAAACTCTTTTTCTGTGAGGTATCGAGCGAAAAATATTCAGAAGTACAAAAAATATGGAATAAAAAATTTTGTAACAAAGATAGGTAAAAATATACGTATTTTCACTTAACTTACAATACTATATCAGTTTACAAAAACTGTGGGGTCTTGCACAGTTTTGGTGATCCAAGAATCAGGCGATCGCTACCGACTAAAATGTCAATAAAGGAAGATTTTGTGAGTAAATAGAATAAGAGTTAAAAAAGCGGTTATTTATGTCAGAAAACCAGCCTCTAAACAA
>JBCDCO010000489.1:0-1615 GCA_039181635.1 Cyanobacteria bacterium P01_G01_bin.19
ACGCTTGGATGGATAGATGTAAAAGCCTGGTTAAAAATTTTGAGCGAACTTTAGATCATTCCAATACCAGAATTCATCTTTGCTTTTTAAGGCTTTTGCTTAAAAGATTGGCATCTTCATAGATCTCAAATGGGTTCTATAGTACCAGTAAGCTTTGTACTGACCTCGTGCTTGATAACGAGCCAAATGGCAACCAGTCGGAGCGACTTCTCCTGAAGCGAAGATATCTTTAATCTGTTGTTCTAAGGCAGCAATGGTAGTCAATAATCTTTCAGCACGATTTATTTTGTCTAGTTGGTTTGCCTGTTTAGTTTTGGCAGACATGATTGAAATGGGGTTAGGACAAATAATATAATCTGAATATTGCTCGCGGTTGATTTTCGCGAACAATACTAACTCTAGTCTATCTCCAAAATGAATTTAAGAGAACGTTGTCAAACTGTATTTCAAGCAGGATATCAGTTTAGCTGCAATTCGTTCCGCGCAATAGCACAGGAAACCAATCTCTCCAAGAGTAGTGTACACCGACTCTATCATCGAATAGTAAATCGAAATCAACATCCAGAATCTTCTTTATGGGAAAGTCCAGAAGGACAGGAGTGGCTTCGTCTATTGGTCTTAGCTAGTATTTTTATCTTTGCTCTCCAAGGAGGAATTGGTTGTGAGAGACTTTCAAGATTCTTTCATTTACTACGTTTACAGCGTCATATCGGAGTTTCACCAACAGCATTACGCAGCTTACGCGCCCGAATGGAGTCAGCCATAATTGAATATCAACAACGGCAAAATGAAGTGATTGGCAACATTTCGCCTGAGGTAGAAGTTTGTTTGGCAGCAGACGAAACTTTTTTTGAGCGGGTAATCCTGGTGATGCTGGATTTGCCTTCGGGCTATATTTTTGTCGAAGAAATGACGGAAAATTGTCAGTATGAAACTTGGCAGGAACGAGTAGTTGAAACTTTTAAACCATCAGAAAGCTAAAAAATCAAATTCAATCACTATCGGCAATCGTTGATATTTGGTGGTTGTGGGTTGATCAATGTTTGGCTCACTTAGACTATGAGGTCAATACACGTCTTTGGGTTAGAGAGTATCTCCTTCCAGTTATTTACTGGCAACAGCAAGCTTTAAGGACTAAAAATCCTCATTTGAGACAAGACTATACTGCTGCCAACCTTAAAGCCAACCAAACTTTTGAACAACATCCATTCACCCAGAGCTTAAGTCAATCAGATCGAGAACAATGGTGGAATTGGGGTATTTGGATGGTCAGTAAGTTTCAACGTTCTTCCTCTGCTGTCGAAGGGCTTAATGGTTATCTATCTCAAATTCATCATAACCGAAGAGGATTGTCCAACAAGCGATTAAAAGTTGCTACTGTTATCCACAATTTTTCTCTTCGGCGAAGTGATGACACTACTGCTGCGGAGAGGCTATTTGGTCAACAATTTCCTGACTTGTTTGAATATCTGGTCCTCACGGGGTGACAACATACCTAAAAGGATGAGATGATAAGCTTTTTAGCTCGTATACCCTGTAGATAAAAAGGTAGCTTATTAGGAGTGAGTATCATTAGCTGTTCAACCCAACTATGACACATTTGAAAGTTTTCAAT
>JBCDCO010000490.1:0-1578 GCA_039181635.1 Cyanobacteria bacterium P01_G01_bin.19
GGGTTAGGGAAAAAGCAAGAAGAAGGGTTTCATAGTTTTAAGTCCATTGGTACGTGCATCACTCTTGTACTTGGAGATGGAAATTCTACTCCGCAGATTTGAAAACCCAGCTTTTGGTAAAAACCGATCGCCGATAATCGAGCGTGAAGAAGTACGACAACTGCCCCCTTCTTTTGGGCTAAATCGACACTAGCCGCGAGTACTTTTATTCCCCAGCCTTGTCTTTGATATTTTGGTGCGACTACCATTTGGCATATTTGATAAACCATATTTTCTTGGGGAACGAGTTGGGCGTATGCCAACAGATTCTTTTGCCTGGTAACTGCTAGGTGAAAGTAATGGCGATCGCTTTCATCGCAAACAATATCCCAAGGTAGATTATGCTCTGCAAAAAATAATTGATATCTTAGCTGGCAGGCTTGGTGGTATTCTGGGCTGTTGTATTGAATTAACCCGACTGAAGGAGTATCCGATGCCATGGCATTTTTCAGGATTTAAATCCTAAACCAATAATTTTAGATTCGACCGCTTAGAAAAATCATGGCACAAAGAGAGATAAACTTTAAATTATGCCTAATGTTAGTGCGATCGGCGATTTCAAATTACCCAAGCCTCATACACGAATTTATCTTTAAAAATGATTGCAATTAGATTATTAAAATCTCTATTATCTACTGGTCAATATCTTAATAAACTCCGCTGTTCGAGCTACAAACGGCTAAAAGCTATTGGAGTTAAAACAATTGTTGTTAGTTTATTAGTCATATCATTTAGCTTTTCTACCTGGTGTACGTCTCCTGCATCGGCTACGATAAATGACGATCGCTACGAAGGCAACGTATTTGTTTTGTTTGGTGGCAATGGCTCTCTTGTGCCTCCCCGCATGGATCTGCCCACATCTTTAGCAAGGGAAAAACCTGCCATCTTAGTGTTTTATGTTGATGATAGTAGTGACTGCAAGCAATTTTCTGGCTTGGTAACTAGAATTCAAGAGTTTTACGGACGTGCCGCTAGCATTATTCCCGTAACCGTTGATTCCTTTATTGACAAAGAGCAATATCGTCCCGACGAACCTGCTTACTACTACAGCGGTGTCGTCCCCGAAACCGTAATACTCGACCAAAAAGGGAAGGTAGTTTATGACGGAAAAGGACAAGTCCCCTACGAAGAAATCGACGATGTGTTGCGCGAAGTATTCGATCTTCTGCCACGTTCGGAGTCAGAGGTTTTGAAACGTCGTTCTTTTAATGAATTCAATTCTGGCATGACTCAGTAAAGAATTAAGAATAAGTACCATTGCCAAAAAGTTCACCAGTTTCTTTGCATAATATTGATACGTAAAAACATATCGATAACATATCTGCAATATTGAAATTATATTTGGCGATGAAACTACTATCTTTAAAAAATCGATTTCGCTTCAAGGCGATCGCTATGGCGATCGCTAGCTCTCTAGCTGTTATTAGCGTAGGTTCGGCTAAAGCTGAGAGTCAGCAAGGTTTTCACTGCGATACTAACTCTACCGTTCCTACTACAATCTATAACAATGCCGAAGGTATATCAGAACCTTGGATCAAA
>JBCDCO010000491.1:0-1535 GCA_039181635.1 Cyanobacteria bacterium P01_G01_bin.19
CCCACAGTAACTCGACCAGACAGCCAAAAATCTCGTAAAGGAACATAGCTGAGGTCGAAACCAACAATAACTAGATTTATTACCGCTACAAGAGCCATAAACCTCTCAAACCAAATATTAGCTCGATGTTTCCTCGACCTTCTCGAAGATCTCTTTACGATGGTCATTATTGTCGCTATAAGTTTAAAGTATTGTCCTGAATGTCTTACTCTTGATTCAGGACTCCTCTTAAAAAGATATCAGAAATACCTTCTGCCATTTCTTGCATCGCTTGGGGTGAAGCTTCGGGGTTGACAATCGTTTCTTCGGAAAATCCCGCGATCGCAAATATGCCTAAAAAAACCTTTGCCACTATCTTGGGATTCATTTTACGGTAGATGCCTTTTTCCATTGCGGTTTCAAAAAAGGCTTCTGCCACATCAGTCATCTTATCGATCACTTCTGCCTGAATTGATTCTTTCAGTTCGGGATGATATTGAGCCTCGATAAAACAAACTCGCAGTAGATCGCTATTTTTGTGCATGTTGAGCATTCTGCGACGCATTACCTGAGATACGGCTTTGTAGCTGCCCATCTCGCTCAATTCCGTAAGTAGATCTGTTAAAATATCCACCCATCCTGCTGTAGCCACTTCGACTAAAATTGCTTTCTTGTTGGGAAAATGGCGGAATAAAGTCCCCTCGGCTACCTTAGCCGATTTAGCTAAGTCTTTGGTGGTCGTGCCATCGTAACCCTTACGTGCAAATAATTTCAGTGCTGCCTGTAGAATTTTGGTGCGCGTGTCTTCTTCTGTCTGAGGGATTTGACGCATCTCTCTCCAGGCTTGCTGAGAAAAAACTTGCATGGGCTTTGACAATTAATTAAAAACTATAGTGGGACTTATGATATAGCAATTTTGGCTTGCTAACCTGAAATATGTTAACTCTCATGTCCAAACTACCGAAGAAATCGCCTAATTGTAGATTGTTTCTCAAAATGAGTAGAATATAACCGCAACAGTATATATAAAGCTCAATTGAGGAAGATTGTAGAGATATTTAATGAAATATAGTAGAAGGATAAAAACGTCCGCTGTGAACCGCAAGCATGTTGCGATCTCCAGGCTCGCTTTTTACAGGAAGAAATTGCGATCGCTAGCTATAGTTATCGTGGCTTTTTTGTTATGGAATTTTGGCAGTTCAAACACCTTGGCTGAAACTCAAGCAGTTCAGCCTAAGTCATCAATCGAGCCTTACTTAAATCGGGTGAAAGAGGAAGTCACTGAGTTTACTTTAGACAATGGTTTGAAGTTTATCGTTCTCGAAAATCACGATGCACCCATAATTTCTTTTGTCACCTATGCCAACGTAGGTGGAGTAGACGAACCTGATGGAAAAACTGGGGTAGCTCATTTTCTGGAACACTTGGCATTTAAAGGAACCAAGCAAATTGGCACGACGAACTACAGTGCAGAAGCAAAGCAACTCAAGAAATTAGATAAATTATTTGCGGACATTCAGCAGGCAGAAAATGCGCAAAACATAGACAAATTGACC